>CAZVAX010000054.1:0-27920 GCA_964625215.1 uncultured Anaerolineaceae bacterium
CCCCTGCCCCCTCTCCCGATCGCTTCGCGGGGCGAGGGGGGGAAGATGTGCCCGCGTGGGACGAAAGCGGCCTGACCGACGACCGCGACCCCGCGCTGATCCAGGGCGACATGCAGACCATCCAGAATATCATGTGGCATTACGTGGGACTCGTCCGCAGCGGCGACCGTCTCTCGCGCGCCATCCGCGAGTTGCGTCACCTGCAAAACGAGATCGAGACGTTCTACCGCACCACCAAACTGAGTGACGGTCTGATCGGCCTGCGCAACGCGGTCGAAGCCGCGCTGATCGTGGCACAGTCCGCGCAACATAATCGGCAGAGTCGCGGCTGCCATTATCGGGTCGATTCGGTGGAGGGAGGGGATCGGTTGATATGAGAAAATTTATAAAGTGGATGCATTCACGGTACTTTAAAAACATAGCAAACAAGGGTAAAATCCATTTCACAAATCCCTTCAGTGGAGTTCGAAGATGAGTAAAAAGACACGAGTATTTCTCTCTTACGCGCACGAAGACAGAGAACTTGTCTTGGGCTTCTATGAAAGGCTTTTAAAAGCGGGCTTTCAGCCATGGATGGATGTTAAGAGTCTTGTTCCTGGTGAAAGATGGGTTGAAAAAATTAAAGAAGGTCTCCTTAATTCAGACTGCGTCCTGATTTTTCTTACGAGGAATGCGGTTTCAAAAGAGGGGTACATCAATAAGGAAATCAGGTCAGCACTGGAAATTGCCAAAGAAAAGCCAGAAGGAACGATATTTATCATTCCTGTTAAAGTTGAAGATGTAGAGGTGCCCAGAGGCCTACAACACATACAATGGGTTGAACTATATTCAGAGGATGGATGGAATAAGATACTTATCGCGCTTGAATCGAGGGGCAAGGCGATTGCAGAAAAATCTTATGAACAGTTAGAAGAAGCCGTCAAAGAGGTGAAGAAACCAAAGAAGCATATTTTTGTTGCCATGCCTTTTTCTCCAGAACTTGAAGACTATTTCTATTACGGAATAAGAGTTCCTATCAGACTAGCCAATTTCAACTATTTACGAATTGATAAAGATGCGTTCACAGGAGAAATAGTAGAACAAATAAAGGTTGGAATAAAAACCGCTGAGGCCGTAATTGCGGTATTGGATGGGGCAAATCCAAATGTTTATCTGGAAGTTGGTTTCGCATGGGGAAACAAAATACCCACAATTCTGCTGATAAAGAATGTCAAGGAACTTCGATTTGATGTTAGCGGGCAAAGATGCCTGATATATTCAAGTATCAGAAACTTGGAGGAAATACTTACTTCCGAGTTGTCAAACTTGAAACAGAAAGGCATTATTTCATAAATAATCAATCCGTCGCGCCGCGGGGCTAAAGCCACCTGCTCAGTACGTGGAAGTCCGTTTCGACACTCCCTGCGGTCGCAACGCGTCGCATTCGGGCGCGCGTCCAGGGCGCGGGGATACCGTCCACGAATGGGACACGAATAAACGAATTCAGGAACGCGTCCATTCGTGAATTCGTGGATGGTTTCTCTGGCTGTTCAGTACGTGGAAGTCCATTCGGACGCGCGTCCAGGGCGCGGGGATACCGTCCACGAATGGGGAACGAATACTCGAATGGATGGCGCGATATTCGTGCATCGTGGTTTTATTCGTGGATGGTTTCTCTGGAATCAAAAACGTGCGCCACGGATACAACCTTGACGCACGTTTTGCTTTTTTTTGAATTTACCCAGCGCGGGAAACCAACTCCTGTTTCGCCCCCACAAAAGCCGCCTCTTCCAATTCAATCCGCTCTTGAATGACGCGCGTCAGCCATTCCTCCACATTTGGTTTGCGGTGGAGTTTCGCCAGGAACGCAGCACGCGCCGCCAATTCGGGCGGAATGGAAATGGACGCGCCCTTCGTTCTTCGCACGCGGACAGGTTTTTGCCAAGCCGCGTTGTCGTTGGCTTGTTTTTCAACCAATTCATCAATTTCAGATTCTGTCATTTTTCGTTTTGTGGTCATAGCGGCCATCCTGTAATAATGCGGACGATGTTTCCAGGCTTGAGTTGAAAGATGATCTTCAACCTGCGTCCGCCAACGGTCTTGCCGATCAATTGATAACGATCACGGAAGGATTTGTTGCGTCGAATCTCGAAGTCGGAGAAGAAACACTCGATGGCTTCTTCGAATGTGACCCGATGAGCCAACAGTTTGTCGTTTTCAAAGTCATATTCGAAATCGGAGGGAGTGAATTGACTCCAGTTTGGCACGGTGTTTCTCCTGAACAGATTATAACCCAAGCCAGTGGAAGTCCGTTTCGGCACGGTGAGCGAAAGACGAACCGTCAACGCGTCGCATTCGGACGCGCGTCCAGGCCGCGGGCGAAGTCCATGCGCGGAGGGGAGGCCTCATCTACTTTCGGGGAAGGCGGGAACAGGTTAACATAAATTCCGCTGGTGTAGTATAATGAATTTATGAAAATTCATCGGTTACTTCTCGGCCAAATCCAGAAATCTCTCCTTCCTGGCAAAGTTTTGGTTTTGTACGGGCCGCGCCAAGTGGGGAAGACCACCCTCGCCAAAGACTTGCTGGCGGCGCTCCCCCAGCGGACTCGTTTCGTCAACGCGGACGAGTTACTTTATCGTGAGGCGCTTGCCAGTCAAAACCTGAAAACGCTGAACGAGGTTTTGGGCGATGCCGAACTGCTCGTGATTGACGAAGCCCAGCGCGTTCCAGAAATCGGTCTCAATCTCAAAATCCTGATTGATAACAATCCCAACGTCACCATCCTTGCAACAGGTTCCGCTTCATTTGATCTTGCCAACAAGATCAGCGAACCGCTCACTGGCCGCAAGTTGACCTTCACTCTCTACCCGCTCAGTTATGCGGAACTGCGCGGCAGTTTCGGCGCGCTGGAAACGCGCAGTCAATTGGAGCGTTGGCTTATCTGGGGCGGATACCCCGTCATTACAACAACAGACGATCCTACCCTGCGCGAACGCCTGCTCGGCGAACTGGTCGGTTCGTACCTGTACCGCGACCTGCTTGAACTGGAGGGGGTGCGCCGCTCCGAAAAGATCGTAGACCTGCTCCGCCTGCTGGCGTTCCAGATCGGGCAGGAGGTGTCGCTCGCTGAGTTGGGAACCAGCCTCGGCCTGAATCGCGAAACCGTGGAACGCTACCTCGACCTGCTCGAAAAGGTTTTTGTGATCTTCCGCGTCGGCGGTTTCTCGCGCAACCTCCGCAAGGAAGTGACCAAGAACTCGCGCTACTATTTTTACGACAACGGTGTGCGGAACAGCCTCATTCAGAACCTGAACCCGATTCACCTACGCAACGACGTGGGACAACTTTGGGAAAATTTCCTGATGGTGGAACGCCGCAAGACGAACCAACTCGCGGGGCGTTCGGTCAACGCCTATTTCTGGCGCACCTACGACCAAAAGGAATTGGATTACATCGAGGAACATACGGGCAAGTTGAGCGGATACGAATTCAAGTGGGGACAAGGCGAGATAAAAAGGTCAACGCGGGAGGCCTTTTTGGGCGCGTATGCCCATTCCAAATTGAAGACCATCAACAAGGAAAATTATGAAGACTTCCTGCTCGAATTATAAGATGGCGCAGCATAATCGGCAGAGCCGCGGGCGCCATTATCGGGTCGATTCGGTGGAGGGAGGGGTCGGTTGATATAATCAGATCAAAAGGAATATCGACATAAAAAGAATCGTTCTCTTGTCCCTGCTTCACCTGCTCAGTTCGTGGAAGTCCGTTTCGACACTCCCTGCGGTCGCAACGCGTCGCATTCGGACTCGCGTCCAGCCCGTAGGGCTTTCTTGTGCTGAGGCGGGGATTTCAATCCCCCGCCGATTCCCGTCGAGATGAGAGCCGCGGGGCTAAAGCCGCCTGCTCAGTACGTGGAAGTCCATTCGGACTCGTGTCCAGGGCGCGGGGATACCGTCCACGAATGGGGAACGAATAAACGAATTTAGGAGCGCGTGTCCATTCGATTATTCGTGTCTATTCGTGGATGGTTTCTCTGGAATCGAACTACACGCCTTGGGGTTGCCCACGGGGACGCCGACGGTTTTATGCTACAATTTCGACAAGCAAGGAGCATTAACTATGTCCCGCATTCACTGGCAAGACTACGTACTTATTGACCCCGAAATCCATCACGGCGAACCGTGTATAAAAGGAACGCGCGTGCCTGTGGCAATCATCGTCGGCAGCATTGCAGATGGGATGACGATTGACGAGGTCATCAAGGAATATCCGCAGTTGAAACGCGAGTCCGTTCGCGCCGCGCTGTCGTATGCGGCGGACGTGGTTCGCCAGGATATTCTTTTGCCATTAGCGGGGTAAATCATCATGGCGCTTGCCATCAAAGTTGACGAAGACCTGCCGCGTGCTGCCGTGCAATTATTGCAGGAGCACGGCTACGACGCGGTCAGTGTCATCGACCAGCAAATGGGCGGATGGAAAGACCCCACTCTCTGGAAAGCCATTCAGGAAGAAAACCGATTCCTTGTCACAGCCGACAAAGGCTTTGCTGATCTGCGAACGTATCCGCCAGGCAAACATGCTGGCGTTCTTTTGCTTCGACCCGATGAAGATGGGATTCGCCCCGTCATTGACTTGCTCACCAAGGTATTGGTTTCATACACATTGGATGATCTTGCGGGGAGCATAACGATTGTCACGCCGCGCGGGATACGAATCCGAAAAGAATAGAAAAGCCGCCGCGGATAATGACACGCGGCTGCTCCGTTTGTGGAAGTCCGTTTCGGCACTCCCTGGGGTTGCAACGCGTCGCATTCAGACTCGCGTCCAGGGCGCGGAGGCGGGGATTTCTAATCTTGACGATAATAACGCCGTGCGTTATTATACTACCCAATGATCAAAACCTTCGCCGACAAAGAGACAGAAAGACTCTTTCAACGCACCGCGTCTCGTTCCCTGCCGACAGACATTCAACGCAAGGCGCGATTGAAGTTGGAAATTCTCGACGCGGCGGAAAAATTGGAAGACTTGAAAATTCCGCCAGGAAACCGACTGGAGAAATTAAGCGGCGACCGCGAAGGTCAACACAGCATTCGGATCAACCAGCAATGGCGGATCTGTTTTCGATGGAAGAATGGCGATTGTTACGATGTGGAGATTGTAGATTATCACTAAGGAGATCGAGATGGCGAATAAATTAACCCCGATTCACCCAGGAGAAATCCTGCTCGAAGAATTTCTGGAGCCGATGGGCATTAGCCAGTACAGGCTTGCCAAAGACATCAGCGTGCCTCCGCGTCGAATCAACGAGATCGTGTTGGGCAATCGTTCGATCACGCCCGACACAGCTTTGCGGCTTTCCCTGTTCTTCGGGCTCTCGGAGCGTTTCTGGATGAATCTTCAAACGCGTTATGATCTTGAAGTGGAAAAAGATAATCTGGAAGACAGGCTCGAAAAAGAGGTCCATGTTTACGCTCCAGCGTAATTTCATGTAATTTCCAGAATCAAAACCGTGCGCCGCGGACTGATCCGCGGCGCACGGTTGCTTTTCACTGATCACTCAGGAAATAACTTACTAGAAACCTCGGGGCACCACGTCTCCACCATCTCCGACGACAACCCATTCTCCTTGCAGATCGCGGCGTACAAGTCCGCGCTGGGACGTTTGGCGCGCTTCTGTGTCTCGGTGTCCAGCGCCCAGAGTCCGAAGCGCTGAGTCCAGCCGCGCTCCCATTCGAAGTTGTCCACCAGCGACCAGTGGAAGTAGCCCTTGATCGGCCAGTTGAAATTCACTCCGCGCCACATCTGGTGGATGTGCTGGGCCAGGTAACGGCGGCGGAACGTGTCTTCGCTGTCGTAGACTCCGTTTTCCGAAACGAGGATGGGCATATTGGGAAACGTGCGAACCGCCCATTTCATGGCTTCGTAAAACCCTTCGGGATCGTTGGCGATGTGAAAACTCCCTTCACGAACGGCGTCCGCGTCATCCGGGAGGAACTGCCTGCCAAAGACCTGCCCCGGCAGGCGTAGGTCAAAGGCCACGCGATAGCGGGTGTAGTAATTCAATCCAAAATAATCCTGCGTGTTGGCGGCCTGGAGGATACGCACACGGCGGAAGGGCAGGCGCAGGATGCCGTCTTTCAAGGTCAACGGCATGAGGGCATTGAGCAGGTGGAACTGAATGTTACGCGCCCATTTGTCCAGCGGCGAAGCGGAATGGGGAGTCAGGGCGCGATAATGCTGGGCAATCCCCACGCGCGCTTCAGGCTGGATCGCGTGAATGGCATGATACGCGGCCGCGTGAGCGCGCACAAGGTTTTCGGTGACTTTGAACGACAAATTGATATTCTTTTTGCCCGGCGGGAAAACGCCCAGCGTCCAACCCAAAACAGCGTATCCGTTAGGCTCGTTGAGCGTACACCACAACGTGCAATATTCCTTCAACGCTTCCACCGTCTTGCGGACGAAACGCTCGAACAACGGGACAACGGCTTCTGTTTCCCATGAACCTTTTTCCGCCAACCAAAGCGGATCCGAATAATGGTGCAGCGTCACCATCGGCGTAATGCCGCGCTCCTTCATGCCGCGCAACATAGCGCGATATTTTTCCAGCGCGTCCTCGTCCCATCTGTCGGGCGTCGGCTGGATACGACTCCACTCCACCGACAGACGGTGCGCGTTCTGACCCGTCTCCGCGGCGCGGTCGAAGTCCTCGCGCCAGCGTCCGCCCCACCAATCGCAGGCCAGCCCCGAGCGTCCGTTCGTGTGGCCGTCCTCTTCCCACTTCCACCAACTGCTGTTGGTATTGTTCCCCTCCACCTGGTACGACGCGGTGGCCGTCCCCCACAAAAAGCCTTTTGGAAAATGGTAGGTAGTCATTAGTCTGATAGTCTCCTAGTCTTATCGTCCGTCATTGCGAGGAGGGCGCCCTTCCCGACGAAGCAATCCCCGCGCTTTGGAGAGGAGATTGGTTTCGTGCCAGATACGCCAAATACAGCGCCACCGATCCCGCCACCGCCGCGTTAAGCGACTCGATCTCCCCGCGCATGGGCAGTTTCATCACGATATCACATTTCTTACGCGTCAACTCGCGCAGACCTTCGCCCTCCGAGCCGACGACCAGCCCCAGCGCGCCGCGCAGGTGACGCGACCCCGCTTCCACCTTGACCCCGGCCTGGTCCAGCCCCACCATCCAGATGTCAGCGTCCTTGAGCGAATCCATCGCCTGCGCCAGGTTGGCTTGCGCAATCAGCAAATGCTCGCTCGCCCCCGACGACGCGTTGACCACCGCGGGCGTCGCCTCCACCGTCCGCGCCAACGGGATGACAATTCCGTGAACGCCCACCGCCTCCGCTGTGCGCAGCAACGTCCCAAAATTTTGCGGGTCTTGCAACGAGTCGAGAATCAGAACGAAGGGCAATTCGCTTTTCTGACGGGCAAGTTCGAGAATCTCGATCACGTCCGAGTAAGGATACCCGCTCACTTCCGCCGCTACCCCTTGATGGTTCTCGTGGATTTTGTCCAGTTTGCCGCGCGGCGCCCGCGTCACTTTGATCTTTCGTTGACTCGCCGACTCGATGATGTCGCTGATTCGCCCCTTCTCCTGCGCCCCCTCGGCGATCAGAATCTCGAACACCTGCCGGCGCTTGGCGCGCAAGGTTTCATAAACGGCGTTGCGGGAGTAGATGAATTCTTTCATGCCGCTATTTTATCATCTCAGACCGTTTGCCAAGAATCGCTCTCTCGTGTATGATTTCGGCATCGGCGCCAGGATATCAAAGTCGTATTCCCCCCTTCATTCAATTGAATTACGACAGGCGTCCTCATTTCAAAGTTGAGGAAACCATGTCGCATACCCAGGCTCAAAAAGAAAAAACCTCCGCCGCGTTAAGTTCGGTTGTCGCGGCCATCGGGCTGACCGCGTTCAAGATCGTGGTGGGCCTGCTCACCAACTCGCTCGGCATCCTGGCCGAGGCGGCGCATTCCGCGCTCGACCTGGCCGCGTCCGTCATGACGTTTTTCGCGGTCCGCGTCTCGGACAAGCCCGCCGACAGGCAACACCCCTTCGGTCACGGCAAGGTGGAAAGCGTTTCGGCTCTATTCGAGACCCTGCTCCTGCTGGCCACTTCAGGCTGGATCATCTACGAGGCGTATCGCCGCTTGATTGCAACGAAAGTCCACGTGGAAATTTCGATCTGGAGTTTCATTGTGATGGGGACCTCCATCGTGGTGGATGTGACGCGCTCGCGCATGTTGATGAAAGCCGCCAAGAAACACAACTCGCAAGCGCTTGAAGCGGATGCCTTGCATTTTTCGACAGACATCTGGTCTTCGTCGGTGGTCATCCTGGGCTTGATCGGCGTGTGGATGTTGCAATGGTTCCCCTTGCTGGCCTGGCTGGAAAAAGCGGACGCGGTGGCCGCGCTGGTGGTGGCGGTGATCGTCATCTTCGTCGGCGGCGAGTTGGGCGTTCGCTCCATCCAATCCCTGCTCGACGCCGCGCCCAAGAACGGCGAACGGGAAAAGATCATCGAAACGGTGAACGCATTGAAGGAAGTGAACGACGTGCACGCCGTGCGCATCCGCCCCTCCGGCGCGGGCTGGTTCGTGGACATGCACGTGACGATGAACGGGAATCTTTCGGTGGCCGAAAGCCACGCGGTGACCGAGAAGATCGAAACGATCGTGATGGGAATTCTTCCGAAGTCAGATGTGACCGTACACGTGGAGCCGTTCGAGGTCAAGAAAGAAGCGAAACATGCAAAACGGAAACCTGCCGCATGCGTCCGGTAAGTTGATCGAGCAGGTGCGCCTGCACGACCATCACGACCCGCACCGCGCCTCGTCGCGGCTTTCGGAAATTATTTTGGGCGGGCAGGATGGCCTGGTGAATGTGCTGGGCGTCATTCTCGGCGTGGCCGCGGCCACCAGCGACCCGCGCATCGTCATCGCGGCGGGGATGGCGGCCACCTTTGCCGAGTCCGTTTCGATGGGCGCAGTGGCGTACACCTCCACTCTGGCAGACCAGGATTTGTATCACAGCGAACGCGAGCGCGAACGCCGTCACATTCACATCGCGCCTGACGTGGAGACGCATGAGATACGCGAGATCTATCGCAAAAAAGGATTCGAGGGCGAGACGCTGGACAAGATCGTGGAGGTCATCACGTCGAACCCCGACATCTGGGTCAACGTGATGATGGCCGAGGAATTCCAGATGACGCCGCCCGAAAGGGGTCACGCGTTGAACACCGCCTTGTTGGTGGGATTCTCCGCCCTGGTCGGTTCGCTCATCCCGATGGCGCCGTTCTTTTTTCTCGACGTGGGGATGAGCATGTGGCTTTCGGTGATCGTCGCCGCGCTGACGTTATTCGTGGTCGGCGCGTACAAGGCGCGCGTCACGGTGGGGAGGCCGTTGCGAAGCGGCTTGCAAATCGCAGTGATCGGGACGGTCAGCGCGCTGGTGGGATACGCGATTGGCTTGATCTTCAAGGCGCCGATGACGCCGTAAACGTGAAAGGCCGAAGCGGAGGGCCTCGGCCTTTTAGTTTGCAGGGATGGAGTGTTTAGCGCAGGAACATGACGATCGCAAACGCCAGGGCGCACAAGAGAATCGCGCCGAGAAAGCCCAGGATGATCATCCAGTTTTTTCCGCCGCCCTCCTGAACGACCGATTCTTGCGAAAGAAGCGGCTTGGACGGTTGGAAGGCCGGTTCGAACGGGGCGACTGGCGCCTGCACATTGGGAACATCGGCCACCAGTCCCAGTTGCTTCATCTTATCAAGGGCCTTTTGCACTTTCTCCCTGACATCCGCGGGAAGTTCATCCAGGCTGTTGTAGACCTGTCCTTTGTAACTGACGTTGTTGGAAACGGCGGCCATCACGTTCCTGAACATGTCGCCTTCCATGAAGTCGGGGATGCCGTTCCCGTTGGCGTCCACAAAGATTTGTTGCATCTGTTCGAAGGCCTGCCGTTCATTGGCGGGCATTTCTTCGGGGCTGTTGTAGGTTTTGCCGTTGAAGATGATTTGCATGGGGGACTCCTTTCGGATGAGGGAGGATCGTTTTTATTTTACACCTCTCCCCCATCAAACCTGAAACACTGTTCTGGCTCTACCATTTTAGCGGAAACATCAAAACCTCGGCCACGAATTTCACGGATTTACACGAATTTTTTGGGCTTCATTCGTCGAATTCGCGGCTGAGAATTTGCGGCTTCCCGTCAGAAACGGAAGAGCAAAAAACGATGGCGAAATCCGCGTTGGGATTTTGCCTCATGTACGGAGGAATTTACGTTCCTGCCGAAAGCGCTCACGTCCGAAACACGATCTCCTCGCGATTGAACATCCAGACCGCCAGCCAGAGCATGATCGCGACGTAGAGTGTGGAGGTGGCGAACATCACCGCCAGCGAGGCGGGATCAATACGGTTGCTGAGCAGGTCGCGCATCGAGAAGATCGCGCCGAAGACCGGCAGGCCGTAATGCCAGAGTTTGGGCGTGAATTCGTCGAGGAAGAAGGCCGACAGCAGCACGAGCAGGCCCAGGAAGTTGAGCGGCGCGAGGTAGGTGTAGGCTTCCTCGTCGTTGCGCGCCCAGGTGGAGATCATGATCTCCAGCAACGCGCCGAACAGGATGATCAAAATCGGGGTGACCAGGAACAGGATGATCGCCAGGGGTTGGATGGCGTACCCCTCCTGGACGGGGACGGACGCGGCGGGCGCCGAGGAGGAGACGATCCCGGAGGAACCGATCAAGCCCGAGAGGTCGCCATTCGAGGCGCGATACAACACAAACGCCAGTCCCACCGCAGAGATGCCGAACATCAGTATCATCGAGATCAGGTTGAAGATGATACTCGCCAGCACTGCCAATAGTTTGGCAACCACCAGGTGAGTGCGATTGACCGTGGTGAAGAGCGCCGGCTCAAGGGTCAGGTTTTTCTTTTCGCCCGCAATGGATGAGACCGCCACCGGCATGCCCGCGCCCAAGCCCATCGAAATGATCAAGCCGGGGATGATCAGGCCGAGCTTCGAACCGCGCGTCTCAGCGGCAGTGGCAACATTTTTCTGTTCCACCGACAACGGCGCAAAAAAATCATCCGGGAGTCCTTTTTCTTTCACGCGCTCGGCCCGGATCACATCGGCGTAGTCGCTGATGGCGCTGGTCAAACGGACGCCGCTGAAATCCAACGACTTGCGCAGGTCGGCCACCAACACCAATTGCGCTGACTCATCCGCGGCGAGTTTGGCCTCGTAATCATCCGGCACGAGCAAGCCGACCGGGAATTTCTTGTTGAGCACAACCGCTTCCACATCCGGCACAGAGACGGGGTGAATATCCTGTTCGGATTCGAGGTAGGCCATCAGATCGGGAGCGTTTTCCATGCCCTGCACAGGAACGCTCAACTTGCTGACCTTCTGCTCAGCCATGCGGCCCAGGATCAGGGCATAGGGGCCAACGAACAAGGCTGGAAAGATGATGAACGAGGAGACCAGCATCCAGATAAAGCGCCGACGGTTGCGGACGATGTCCTGAAATTCCTTGCTAAAGACGATCCAAATGACTCTCACGACACCACCTCCGCGTCCTCGCGTCCGAGCAAAGAGAGGAACGCCTCCTCGATATTCTCCTTGCCGGTTCGTTCACGTAACTCGGCAGGCATCCCCTCGGCGATGATCCTGCCCGCGTCCAAAAGGATCAGCCGGTCGCACAGTCGCTCCGCCTCGCTCAGGATGTGCGTCGAGACGATCACGCACTTGCCCTGTGCGCGGCTCTCGGCGATCAACCTCCGCGCCTGGCGCGCGCTCATCACGTCCAGTCCGCTGGTGGGCTCGTCGAGCAATAGGTTTTGCGGATTGTGGATCAACGTCCGCGCCAACGCCACTTTCTGGCTCATACCTTTCGAGAAACGCTTGCACTCGCGGTCGGCGTACTCCTGCATTCCAAGCAGCGCGACCAACTCGTCAATGCGGCGTTCGAGGGCCGGCCCGCTCATGCCGTAAAAAATACCGAACATTCGTAAATGCTCGCGCGGCGTGAAGCGCTCATACAGCCCCCAGTATTCGGGTAGAATCCCCGTCACCCCGCGCACCTGGTTGGCATGGGTACGCACATCAAAGCCGCTCACGCGCGCCGTCCCGCTCCCCGGCCGGAGCATCGTCGCGAGCAGGCGCATGATGGTCGTTTTGCCCGCGCCGTTCGGGCCGAGCAATCCCACCACCTCGCCATCGGTCACGCGAAACGAAACCCCGTTCACGGCGGTCAACTTCTTGAACCATTTTTGTCGAAAGGTTTTGGTCAGGTTCTCGACTTCGATCATGGCGCAGCCCTTTCTCCGATACGCCAATTATATCCCCCGCGCTTTTTGGACTCCTTATCAATTATGTCGGTAAACCTGAACTACGATGTACTGATCCTCGGAGCCGGCCCGAGCGGACTCTCCACCGCCCTGCATCTCCTCCAACTCGACCCGCTTCACGCGCCCTCCATCCTGGTTCTGGACAAGGCGCGTTTCCCTCGCCCCAAACTTTGCGCCGGCGGACTGGTGGCCGACGCCGAGATCCTCCTCCAACGCCTCGGCCTCGACGTGAGCGAAGTCCCGCACGTGGACGCGTCCGCGGCGCATTTCGATTTTGAGGGCAAGGGATTGAAAATCAAAATCCCAAAACGCCACACCCTGCGCGTCATTCGGCGGGATGAATTTGATAATTGGCTGATGAGGAAAACACGGGAAGCGGGAATTGAGATTCGGGAATCGGTTCTAGTAAAGAATGTAATCCCCAATCAAGATGATGTGACCGTTGAAACCGACTCTGGCACATACCGCGCCAAGATTGTCGTCGGCGCGGACGGGTCGAATGGCGTAACGCGCAAGCGCGTACTGCCGAACGCGCCGGTACATACAGCGAGGGTGTTGGAAATTCTGACGCCAACGGAGTCCGTCATTGCGAGGAGCGCCAGCGACGAAGCAATCTCCTCCACTGCGCGGGGATTGCTTCGGGTGAAAGAGCATCGCCCTCGCAATGACGAACAGACACGCGAGGGGGTAGCCTTCTTCGACTTCCTCCCCGTTCCCGAAAACATCGCTGGCTACCTATGGGACTTCCCCACGCAGGTCAATGGTCAGCCCATGCGCTGTTGGGGCATCTACGACACCAACCTGCAAGCCGACCACGCGCGCCCGCCGTTGAAAGAACCGCTGGCCGAGGAGATGGCGCGGCATGGTTTTGACCTGGGTAAATACGAGATCAAGGGACATCCCATCCGCTGGTTTGACCCGTACGATCCGCTCTCTGTCCCGCGCGTGATCCTCGTCGGTGACGCGGCGGGCGCGGATCCGCTATTCGGCGAGGGCATCAGCATCGCACTCGGGTATGGCAATCTCGCGGCCCGCGAGATTCAAAGTGCGCTCGTGCAAAACGATTTTTTGTTTACAAAATATCGCCAGCACGTGCTGACCAGTCCGCTCGGCGGGACGTTGATCGCGCGCTGGGCATTGGCGTACATCGCCTACACTTGCAAATGGAAGTGGTTCCAGATTTTGATGTGGCGAATCCTGAAACCGGTCGTGATTCTTGTGGCGTGGGTGTTCGTATTGAATTGGGGGAAGAGGATGAGGTGAATCTCAGAAACCCGTTTTCTCGCCTGCGGCGGAAATCGGGTTTCTGAATCTACGCCTTCACGCGTTTGATAAACCCCGGCGTGTTCAACTCGCGTTCGAGCAAATAGGTGAAGTAGCCCTGCATGATCGTCTCGATCTCTTTTTGCGTCTTTTCATCGGGCGCGGCGCGCAAGGACTCGCGGTAACTGCTACGCTGAAAATGACGCAAATACTTGAGCGTCTCCACCGAGATCGGCCACACGCTTTGCAGTCCCTGCCCGCAGCGCGGACAGATCGCGCCGCCGAGGACGGGGGAGAAAAATTGATCCACGGCCTGGATGGTCTCGCCGCAGTTGGCGCATTCGAACAGTTGAGGGCGGAAGCCGAGGAAGTCGAGCAGGCGCATTTCGTAGTTGCGGACAACCACCCAAGGATTCGGTTCTGAGGCGAGACGAGACAACGTCTCTGTCAGGAGGCGGAAGAGGGACGGATTCGCCGTTTCCTCGTCGGGGACGAAGCGGTCGAGCAGTTCGATCACATAGGCCGCGTAGCCGGTGCGAGTCAGGTCGTCGCGCAGGGGCATGTAGGCGTCCACCGTTTCGGCCTGGGTGACGATGAGCAGGTCGCGGCCTTTGGCAAGTTGCAGTTTAACGTGGGTGAAGGGTTCGATGTGTCCCGCCTTGCGCGAGGCGATCTTGCGCGCGCCCTTGGCGACCGCGCGAACTTTTCCATGCTCGCGGGTGTAGAGCGTGAGCAGGCGGTCGGCCTCGCCATAGTCGTTGTGACGCAGGACGATGGCCTCGGCGCGGAGGGAGCGGAAGTCAGTCATTTAGTCTGATAGTCGAATAGTCGGCTAGTCGGTGACGAGATGTGCGGGAGTGAAAGCCTCGGGCAATAACTCCGCTACGGTCATCTCTTTATGAAGTTTGCCTTGACCATCCGCGATCAACACGACAGTGTCGAGGCCGAACTCGGCCAGCGCTTGACGACAACCGCCGCAGGGCGAGCCGCCATTATCGGTGACGACCGCGATCACATCGAATTCGCGCTCGCCCTCCGAGACGGCTTTGTACACGGCCACGCGTTCGGCGCACATGGTGGTGGGATAGGCGGCGTTCTCGATGTTGACGCCGGTGAAAATGCGTCCCGACTTTGTGCGCAGCGCCGCCCCGACCGGGTAATTCGAGTACGGCACGTACGCGCGTCGCCGCGCCTCGTTGGCGAGATCAATCAGCGATTGGCGTTCTTCGTCGCTCAGTGTCATGGCTCATCCTCATCAGGAATCCGAAAGTTCTGCTTTCGGAAACATTTACCGTCGCTCCCGAAGTAGAACTTCGAGGTTCCTATTTCTCTCCCCGCCAATTCTTGCGGATGGAGCGGGCCGGCATTCCAACGGCCAGCATATCGGGACCGACATCCTTCGTGACGACCGCGCCCGCGCCGGTGACGGCCCGATCGCCGATCTTGAGCGGCGCGACCAGCATCGTGTCCGAACCGATGAAGACCTCCTCGCCGATCTCGGTGGGATGTTTCTTCTTGCCGTCGTAATTGCAGGTGATCGTCCCCGCGCCGATGTTGGTGTCGCGGCCGATCGTCGCGTTGCCGATGTACGAGAAGTGTCCCATCTTCACGCCGGGGCCGAGCGTGGAATCCTTTACCTCGCCGAAGTTGCCCATGTGGACTCCCTTGCTCAGATACGCTCCCTTACGTAACCGCGCGAAAGGCCCCATATCCACCTCATCTTCGAGGATCGCGCCCTCCAACTCAGACATCAACACCTTGCAACGATCTCCAATTTTCGTGGAGCGGATCATCGTGTTCGGGCCGATGACGCATCCCTCGCCGATGATCGTCCCCGCGTGCAGGTAGGTATTCGGCATCACGAGCGTATCGCGACCGATGGTCACATCGAAATCAATGTAAGTGGAGGCGGGATCCATCAACGTGACGCCGTTCAGCATGTGCGCCTCGTTGACGCGCTTCCGCATCTCCGCTTCGACCTCCGCCAGGTGGACGCGCGTATTGATCCCAATCGCCTCCTGCGCGTCTTCCATGACTTGCGCCTGCACGGGCAATCCGGCCTTGGTTGCCAGTTCGACCATGTCGGTCAGGTAATACTCGCGCTTGCGCGGGTTCTTCTCCACGCGCGAGATATTCTCCCACAGCCAGTCGGCCCTGAAGCAATACGCGCCCACATTCAACTCGCGAATCTTGAGTTGCTCCGGCGTAGCCACAGCTTCCTCGACGATGGCTTCCACCGTTCCGTCAGCGCCGCGGACGATTCGACCAAACCCGCGCGGGTCGTCGTCGAACACGGTCAGCATGGACATCGGGCCGGCGTTGCGCCACTGGAGTTCGACCAGTCGTTTGAGCGTCTCGCCGCGCAAGAGGGGCATGTCCGCGTAGGAGACGAGAACCAGGTCAGTGGTCCCGCGCAGAAGCGACTGGGCTTGCATCACCGCGTGGGCCGTGCCGAGTTGTTGTTCCTGCAACACGGTCCGCGCCTCGCCGCTCAGGTATTGAACCACCTCGTCCGCGCCGTGACCAACAATCACAACCGGCGTCTCGCTGGAGGCCTGCTTCACGGCTTCGAGCGCGTGCCAGATCATGGGCTGGCCCGCGATGGGATGCAACACTTTGGGCCGGGACGACTTCATGCGCGTGCCCTGCCCGGCGGCGAGGAGGATGGCGACGGTTTTCATAAAAGACTCCTGAGGGAAAATAAAAACAGGCTTCACCCGCCTGGGCGGGGCAAAACCTGTTTAGAGAAAAAGCCCCGCCTGCGCGGGATTTGAAAAGGCTGGGGCGCCTGGATTCGAACCAAGATCCACAGCTCCAAAGGCTGGTGTGCTGCCATTGCACCACGCCCCAGTGCGGGCGAGATTGTATCATAGCGCGGGCGGTTGGACAATGTCACTTCTTGTCCAGCGGCTGCGTGCCTTTCGAGGGGGCCAGCCCGAGTTTTTTGGCCTGTTCGTAGGAGATATGGTCGGCCTTGAGCGGCGGATTGCCGTGTTTTTCCACGGCTTCGTCCCAAAAGGCGTTGGCGTCCACCTCGTCAATCGGTTTGGCGGAGGCCTGCTGGGTGAAGAGCGAGGCGATATCCTGGGTTGGCACATTGAGGGTGGCCGATACGCCGGCGGACATCTCCGCGACTTCGGCGGGCGCGGTGGGAACGCCGATGGAACGCAGCGATCGTTCGATATCCTGCCGCACTTCGATCATGGCTTGAACGACGGGAATGATGCGCGTCGTGTCGGCAAGTTTTTCCCCTCCCAGCACCAACGCGTACAGCGAGCTGACCGGGATGACGAGCAGGTCGTGCGGTTCGCCGGTAAACACGTGATAGTGACTCAGATCGTCCATGTGCATGAAGCGCGCCACCTTGTGCCCGGCGCTGAAGATCGCCATGATAGCCGAGAAGAGCGACACCTCCATGCTGTTGTCGTATAGGTCGCCGGCGCGTTCCATCACGCGGCCGCGGTCGCTGAGCAGGTAAACCGCCTGCGCGCCGGTCTTCTTCCGCAGGCTCGACAAGAGGCCAGAAAGCGACTTGTCCCCGCCGGTCTCGATCTTTTCCTCTTCTTCCGGGGAAATGGTGCGCTTCAATCCCAAGGCGCGTTCCACCACATCCAAAAAGTCGGCCAGGGGAATGGGTTTGTCGAAGGTGGCAATCGCCCCGGCGTTTCGCATTTCATCGCGCGCCTTCCGGTCGGTGGCGGCCGTGATGAGAATGGACTTCATCTCCGGGTTGCGGGATCGCATCTTCGCGAGCAACTCCACGCCGGTCAAGCCGGGGAGTTTGTAATCGGACACCAATAAATCCATTTTCCTGGTGGTGGCCAGCAACAAGGCCTCCTCCCCCGAGGGCGCCTCGATAATATCGAGCCGATGACCAAGCGTATCGAGCGTGGAATGAAGCAGGCGCAAAATATCGCGCTGATCGTCCACCAGAAGAATGCGGGGAATCGCCATCAGTTGTCGCTCGCGATCAAACTTTCCAGCACGACACCCAATGTTCCGGCGCGATCTCGCGCAGTTCCGGCACTTCCTGCGAGCATTGCGCCACTGCGATCGGACAACGCGGGTGGAAGCGGCATCCCTTGGGCGGGTTGAGCGGACTGGGCACGTCGCCCTTGAGAATCTGCCTCTCCCGCCTCAACTTCGGATTTGGAATCGGGATGGCCGACATCAGGGCTTTGGTGTACGGATGAAGCGGGTTGGCGAACAACTCGTCGCGCGTGGTCACTTCGGCCACCTTGCCCAGATACATCACCGCCACCCGGTCCGACACATGCTCCACCACCGAAAGGTTGTGGGCGATGAAGAGATACGTCAGCCCAAACTCGGCTTGCAGGTCCTTCAAAATATTCAACACTTGCGATTGAATGGAAACATCCAACGCGGAGACCGGCTCGTCGCACACGATGAATTTGGGTTGCAGGGCCAAGGCGCGGGCGATGCCGATGCGCTGGCGCTGTCCGCCCGAAAATTCGTGGGGGTAGCGGCGGGCGTGATAATCCTCCAACCCCACCTTCTTGAGCGTGTCGAGCATCATGTCAAAACGCTCCTTGGGCGACCCGATGCGATGAATGTGCAACCCCTCCATCACCGACTCGCCGATCGGCACGCGTGGGTCGAGCGAGGCATACGGGTCCTGGAAGATGATTTGCATGTCGCGACGAGCCGTCTTAAGATCCTTGCCCTTCAACGCCAGCACATCCTTGCCCTCGAATCGCACCGACCCCGAAGTGGGCTCGATCAAACGGAGCATGGCGCGGCCCACCGTCGTTTTCCCGCACCCCGACTCGCCCACCAAACCGAGCGTCTCGCCTTTGCGAACGAAAAACGAAACATCATCCACAGCCTTGACGTGATTCACCACGCGCTGCAAAAGACCGGCGCGCACGGGAAAATACTTGACCAACCGGTTGACTTCCACCAGGATTTCCTGGGCCTGCGGTGTTGGATTTACAGCCATGAGTTCACTCCACTTTCCCGGTTATTCCGCCAGCGGGGGTTTGTGCCCCGGCGCGCTTTGAAAGAGCCAGCATCGCACGTAATGGTTGTCCCGCGCTTCGATCAGGTCGGGTTTGGTTTCCGTGCAGATATTCAGTCCGTGCTGGATGCGCGCCTGGCAACGCGGCGCAAAACGACAGCCTGGCGGCAGGTTCACCAGGTTTGGCACCGAGCCGGGAATCACATCCAGCCGATCCTTGATCTCGCCCAAGATCGGGATGGAGCCGATCAAGCCCAGGGTGTAGGGATGAAGCGGCAAGTCGAAGAGGGGCTGCACATCGGCCTGCTCCACGATCTCGCCGGCGTACATCACCGCCACGCGCTCGCACATCTCGGCCACCACGCCCAAATCGTGCGTGATCAAAATGACCGAGGTGCCCATACTCGAGCGCATCTCGCGGATCAGGTCGAGGATCTGCGCCTGGATGGTCACATCCAGCGCGGTGGTCGGCTCGTCGGCGATGAGCAATTCAGGCAGGCACGCCAGGGCCATGGCGATCATCACGCGCTGGGCCATGCCGCCCGAGAGTTCGTGCGGATACGCTTCCACGCGCCGCTCCGCGTCGGCCACGCCCACCATTTTCAACATTTCCACGGCGCGCTTGTAACCGGCTTCCTTGCCGAAATTTTGGTGAATGCTCAATACTTCCGCGATCTGATCGCCCACCTTAAAAACCGGGTTCAACGCGGTCTGCGGCTGTTGGAAGATCATGGAAATGCGATTGCCGCGCACCTTCGTCATTTCCTTTTCGGAAAGATTCAACAGGTTTTGATCGTCGAGCAGGATCTCCCCCTCCACCACCTTGCCCGGTTTGGCCACCAGGCCCATGATCGAAAGAGAGGTCACGCTCTTGCCGCACCCCGATTCGCCCACCAACCCGATCACTTCGCCGGGATACACGTCAAAACTAACCCCGTCCACGGCGCGTACAACGCCATCCTCCGTATAGAAGTAGGTTTTGAGACTTTTCACTTCAAGCAGTGGCTTATTGGGTTCAGGCACGGCGCTCTCCTTGAATGGGATGGTTCGATTATAGCAAAGATTTATCCGTGAAACACCCACCAAAGAACTGTTTGCAAAACTCGAAGGCGGTCACGGAGCGGGAATCGCCAGCCAGGGCGCGCCGTACAAACCGCTGATCCCATCCAGCGTCGCGCCGAACGGATACGTCACGCCGGCCAGCGCGTCGTATCCCGCCTCGGAATACAACGGCGCCGCCGGCGCGTCGCCCGCCAGCAAGGTCTGAAGCGCGTACGTTTCCTCGCGCGCCGCCTCCAAGCTGAGCGCGGACCGGAACGCCGCGCAATGCATCGCCATCTCGGCGCGTTCATAACCATAGGAATTCCCCGGCCCAAACAACCCACACAGATACGAGGGATAGCGCGCCAGCCGCCAGCCGAGAATCACCATATCGAATTGATGGCTGTCGAAAACGCGGTACAGCGCCTCCGAAGCCTCCGCCTTTTCCACGCTCACATCCAACCCAAGCAAACGCAATTGACTCACAATCGCCGACGCGGTCGCGACGCGCAGATCGTCCTCCCGCGCGACCAGG
Organism: uncultured Anaerolineaceae bacterium; assembly: GCA_964625215.1. Lineage (GTDB taxonomy): Bacteria > Chloroflexota > Anaerolineae > Anaerolineales > Villigracilaceae > Denitrolinea. The sequence goes on from CAZVAX010000054.1 coordinate 20,156, forward strand.
ATGCGGAACCCCGGCAACGTTGCCCCGTCTCGCTTCAACCCGGACCCCGCGCGGGCCGCGCCCTCCCAAGCCGGTCTCACCTCCCACGCGTATCCCGCCGCCTCCAGCGTCCCCACCGACCACTCCAGCCGCGCCTGCGCGTCGAACCCCGCGCAAGGAAACGGCGAGGCGGCCGTGAATCCAAAATCGGTTGGCGAAAGAATCAGCCCGCCGGGGTAATACGCCTTCGTCGGAAAGAAAGGTTGCGTCGCCATGCACACAATGGCCTGACGAAGGGCCGTCTCCGAAAGAGGCGTGGTCAGGTTGAAGGCCAGCACGCGCAAATTACGCCGCGGAAATTGGGACACGAACGGAACGGCGTCTCCCGTCTGCGCCTCCGAATCGCTGACGCCGTTCTCGCGCAACACCGCGTTCACCTTTCCCTGGGTCAATGCCTTCATGGCGGACTGTTCATCGGCATACACGTGATAAATGGCGCGGTCAAAATTGGGAGGGGTAAAAGGATAGAAAGGATTGACCGCGTTCTCGAATTCGTTTCTCCTCTGTTTGGATGGCGCGAACGGGCCGAAGGTCGGTTCATCGGCGGAGTCGAGTTCATACAGGGCCTGGCGCGCGGCGGCAAAGACCGCCTCCTTCTCCTCGTTCTTGGTGTCCATCGCCTTGAGAACGCCGTTGATCTCCTCCTGCTTGTCGTAGATCTGGCGCTGCATGGACTCGTAGGCATTGCTCGAAATATCGAGCAGGTTTAATTGATAGAGCAGGTCGTTCAACTCGCGTTGCAAGCGGGCGAGTTCCTCCTGCAATTTGAGGATGGCCTTATCCAATTCGGGATTCGGAAGGAGCATGGCATTGGCCGCGACCAGTCTCGGTTCCCAATACGCGGCGTTGACCACCGGTCCCTGCAACGCGCCAAACTGCCAATCCTCAATGGCAGGCTGGACACGGAAATAGAATCGGACAGTGCGTTCATCCAGCGCCTCGGCATGATACACCACCGCCGAATCGTAGTAGGCCTCCCAATCGAAGCCGAGGCGAAAGGTAAGGGCGGCGTTGACCGTGAACGCCACATCCTCGGCTGTGACAGGCGAACCGTCGGACCAGAACAGGCCCGGGCGCAAGACAACGTTGGAGGCGAAGAAATTGGAATCAGGTTCGAGAGAAGAGGCGCTCCACTCGGCAAGGTATGGCTCGAACTCGCCGGTGAGGGGTGAAAGATGAAAGAGACTCGGCCAGAAACCGGCTTGCACAGCGCGGTTGTTATAGTTCGCGCCGGGTTCTTCGTAGTAGGCCCACACATTGGTGAGTTTGGTCTCCCCCACCAGGGCGAAGCGGATGGCGTCCGCGTGAGGGAGCGAACTAGGCGTGGCTACGGGCGTGGAAGCGGGCGCGGTCGCGGTGGCAGTCGCCGGGGGAGGCGGAGGAGGAGTCGCTTCGGGCTGGCATGCGGCCAGGAAAAGCGCGGCCAGCCCAAAGGCTTGCACTGAGCGAAGTCGAAGTGTCAGGAAGAAGCGGCGAAACATCAAGGCTGGCAGGCGTCGCCGTAGTCGAATAGTTCGATGGCGTAGAGGTCGGTGGCGCTGGTCGGGTCAATGGAGAGGCCGCAGAAGTCGAAGCGCGCTGCGGCGATCTCGATGCGATTGTAGAGCGGGATGGCAGGCAGGTCGGTTGAGAAAATGGTTTGGGTTTCGCGGAAGGATGCGAGGTAGGCGGCTTCGTCGGGGAGGGCCTGGGTGGCGGCTTCGCAGGCGGCGTCGAAGGCGGGGTTTTTGTAGCCGGTCACGTTTGTGCCGATCCAGTGGTTGATCGGGCCGGGGATTCCAGGAATGGTGAAGCGACCGCAGGGCGGCAGGAAGGAGGTGGTGGACATGGCGAATTCAGCCAGGTCGAAGAGACGGCCAAAGAGCGGGCCGGCGGGGCCCTCGGCGTAGAATTCCACCTGGGTTTGGTGTTCGAGGGTGAGACCGATGCCGCATCCCGCGAGCGACTGGCTGAGAATCTCGGCCACTTGACGGCGCTGGGTGGCGGAGGTGGTGATGTAGGTCATCGCCAGCGGAGTGTTGGGCGGGACGCGGTCCACGCCGATGGCCTGGCGCGGGGTGGCGGGGTTGTTATCGTGGTCGCGCCAGCCGAGTTTGTCGAGGATGCGTTGTCCCTCGGTGGGATTGTAATCGTAGGCGGGCAGGCCGGTGGCGTGCAGGGGATGACTGGCGGAAATGTAGGTGTCCGGCACGGGGATGAGGCCGAAGAGAACGTTGTCCACCACCTTTTGACGGTCGAGGCAGTAGGCGATGGCTTGGCGTAGACGCGCGTCGCCGAAGAAGTCGGGGCGATCCTTTTGTACAACGGGATCATAGCGGTCATCGTACGAGGCATGGGTGACGCCCAACGCCAGCCACTCCATGGTGGGAGTCTCGCCGGTGTAGACTTGCAACTGTCCGGTGCGGCGCATTTCAAGCAGGAAACTGACCTGCGCGTCGAGGTGGACGGTGCTGTCTATCACGTCGCAACGGCCTTCGAGCAGGTCGCTCAAAGCGGCGTTGGGATCGGTCACCACGCGGAAGATGAGTTCATCGAATTTGGGCAGTCCCTCGGCGGCGCGGAAGTAGTAGGGATTTTTTACGAGGCGGATGGTTTCGTCTTCCCAGGATTTCATCACATAGGGGCCGTAGCCCATCGGCGCGCGCGTGGCGACTTCCATGGTGAGCAAATCGGCGGCGGAGAATTGTTCCCAGAGATGGGAGGGGAGAGGCGTCCAGAAATTGATGTAATAGGTCGGGTCCACAAAGCCGGGAATGCCCCACCACTGCACGGTGGTCTCGTCGGCGGCCTCGTAGGTGAGGGTGCGGTCAAAGATGTATTTCGAGCCGGGCGTGGCGTCGTTGGAGGCGAGGGTGTAGGCAAAGACCGAGTCGTCCGCGGTCACAGGAACGCCGTCGGACCAAAGCAGGTCGGGGACGAGATGAAACTCCACGAACATCTGGTCCATCACCAGCGGGGAAACGCCGTCAAAGGCGATAACGCAATTGTCGGCGCGGCACCCCGCCGGGCGGACGCGCGATCCGTTCTGGATCAGGATGAGGTTCCCGTCCGCGTCCACCACCTGGTCGCCGGCGCGCACCGAGACGGCATTCATCTGGGCGGTTCCCTCCTGAATGTTGGGCATCGCTTCGAGAATGACGGGCTGGTACTCGTAGTTGACCAAGTCGAATGGACCGTCGTAGATGGCGGCCAGTACGCTGCGCGCCGCGGCATTCGGGACCCCGAGCGGGTACAGCGTATCCGGCTCCTCGCCGATACAAACGCTGAGTACGCGCGTGGGCAGGGCCGTCGGCGTGAAGGCCGGGGTGGGCGTATTCAACAGGGAGAGAGGGGTGGGCGTTTCCTGTCCCTCCTCGCCTCCCCCGCCCATGTTAAAAGGCAGGCAGGCAGACAGCAAAAAGGCAGTCGCCAACAATACCAGACCCAGGGTGCGGATTTTATTTTTCATGGGAACTCTCTTTATCGGGTTTTCGGGAGCGCAGGAAAAGGACAAGCGCGACAACGAGGACGATTCCAATCAGCCCGGCCGGGAGCCAGTTGGGCGCGCCTGCGGTTGGAAGAGCCCCATCTGGCGTGGGACGCGGGGTGGGAGCGCCGCGTTGGATTTTAACCTGACTCGCGTTGTCTGCGCTAAGTTCGGCGGTTCCGTCCCACAGGTTATTGGCGCGCAGGAGGTAGGCGGTCACCTTCCAGGCATCCTCGTCGGTAAGACTGCCCGGATCCCAAAACGGCATGGCCGAACGGATATACGCCTGGAGTTGCGCGCCGTCGGCAAACTTAGCCAGCGCATCGGGCGCGACAACGGCGGGGATGCTCTTGGGGAGAGTGAATCCACTCTCGTAGGGATTCTCGCCGTGGCAGCCGCGTTCCCAACAATATTGTTCTTCGGGCGGGTAAGCGGCGCGAAACTCATCGGTCAGGCCCTGGCCGCGGTCGCCGTGGCAGGGGAGGCAGGAGAGCCAGTATACCTGCGCGCCCAGATCGGCTTGCAAGGGAGAGGCGGGCAGGGTCGGTTCGGCAAGCCGGTCCGGCGTCGGCGTGACCGCTTGCAGGGTGCGCGCGGACGCGCCTTTATCGAAGAATAGCCCTGCAAAGAGCAGGGCTATTCCGAGAGACAGAAACAGGATTGCCGCAAGAGACGTTCGGCGCACAGATGCCGTTTAGATCTTACCGCGCAGGCGCGGGTCAAGCACATCGCGCAGGACGTCGCCAAGCAGGTTCCAGCCCATCACAAAAAGCACAAGCGTCACGCCGGGGTAGATGATGATGTACCAATATTTGTTGAGATCGGTGAGCCAGTTGCGGGCGAAAGCCAGCACCTGGCCCCAGTCGGCATAGCCCACTTCCACGCCGATGCCCAGGAAGGAGAGCGCCGCGAAGGAAAGCACCACGTCGCCGATGGCAAGGGAGGCCAGCACCAAGGTGGGGAAGATGGCGTTGGGAATGATGTGCCGGAAGAGGATGCGGCCGTCTGTCACGCCCAGGACGCGCGCGGCCATCACATAGTCGCGTTGCTTGACCGAGAGAATGTCGCCGCGAATGATGCGCGAATATCCCAGCCAACCGAACGCGATCAGTGAGATCATGACTGGCAGGGTACTCCTTCCAATCACGGGGGTCAGCACGGCGGCCAGGATCAGGGTAGCCATCAGACCGGGCAGAACAAGCAAAATGTCCACGATGCGCATCAGCAGGTTATCCACCCAACCGCCATAATAGGCGGAGATCGAGCCGACGATCACGCCGATGAAAATGGTGGCAACCACCACGATCAAACCGGCTTTAAAGGCCGTGCGCGTGCCCCAGATGACGCCGTAGTAGATGTCGTATTGTCCCTGGGCGGTGCCCATCAGGTGCACCCATTCTTCGTTGCCGGTCACAGCGGTGTACCAGAAGGGAATTTCGGGAACGTTTTTGGTCCATTCCGAACCAACGCCGCGCGGCTGGGATTTGAATCCATCGCGCGGAATCTTGTATGGGTCGTTGGGAGTGACAGGCGGGGCCAGCACGGGCGCAAAGAGAGCCACCAAGGCAAAGAACACGATCAAAACGAACCCGGTGATCGAAGCGGGCGTCTTGAACAAGCCCTGCAGAACACGGTAATTATCGGGCCCGATAAAACGCTCGAACCGGGAGATTTTTCGCATGGCGACAGCCGTGCCAAGCAGTTCATTATCTCCAGAAGGAATGGATTGAGCCATATGAACCTCCTAAGAAAGGCGAACGCGCGGGTCAACCACCGCGTAGAGAATATCCACCACAAGATTGGCGACGATCAGGATCAACCCGTTGAAGAGGGCAAAGCCCAACACGGTGATCACATCCAATTGCGCCGAGGCGGCCGCGGCCGCCGAGCCAATGCCGGGATAATCGAAGACGGTTTCGGTGATGATCACGCCGCCGAGCAAACCCACCACGCTGAAGCCGGCCAGAGTGACAACGGGAATCATGGCGTTGGGTTGGGCGTGCTTGAAGATCACGTCGCGTTCAGGCAAGCCCTTGGCGCGCGCCGTGGTCACGTATTCCTGGCGCAGGGTTTCGAGCATGGAACCGCGCGTCACGCGCAGGAAGGTGGCCCAGTTGATGTAGGAGAGGGTCAGGATGGGCAGGAACATGTGCCGCAGGGCGTCCAGGAAGATATCGAAGCGACCGTTCAAGAGGGCGTCGAAGGTGAGAAGCGAGGTGTAATGTTTGAAGGCGTCGGAGTTGACCACCTGGTTGAATTCATCCGTCAGGCGCCCAGGCGGGAACCATCGCAGGTTGGCATAGAAGAACATCAACACCAGCAGGCCGAATACGAAGGTGGGGAAGGAAGTGCCAACGATGCTGAAGACGCGCGCGGCCTGGTCTATGAAGCCGTTGTGATGGACGGCGGCCTGCACGCCAAGCCAAATACCCACTAATATCACCGGTCCCACCGCCCAGATGGTGAGGTCAAGGGTGTTGGGGAAACGGCGTTCGATTAGTTGCGCCACAGGCTGGGAGCCGGTTTTCGACCAGCCGAAGTTGCCGAAGAGAATACCGCCTTCGCGCTCCCCCGAGACTGGGTCGATTTTGCCGACCATCCAGTTAAAGTATTGAATGTGAATCGGACAATCCAGGCAATACTTCTTGATGACGGCGTCCAATTGTTTTACGCTCTTGATATCCCCGCGAAAATACAAGGAGGCTCTTTCATCGGGGCCAAGAAAACTGATCATCCCGAAGATCATCAAGGTCACGCCAAACAGAAGCACTGGCACCAGCAACAAACGGCGGATGATATAGGTCATCATAGGAAACACCTCAATTCTGGGCGGTCGGATTTGTCGTCCGAAACAAGCCGGAGAGTCTCCGGCGCATTGCGCATGACAATTCCAAGTGGGTTCCGGGGGCCTGTTGCCGGGCCCCCGGAAAAAAACGGTTCGTTCAGACTCGGCGAACTATTTCTCGTACATCGTGTAGAAGTAGTTGCCGGGGAAGATCGGGTTCAGGATGGAGCCCTGGACCCAGCGCTGCTCGAAGCCATGGCTGGTGGCCGTGGCAAGCAGGATGGTCGGGACCTGCTCGAAGTAGAGCGCGTTGATCTGAGCGTAGATCTCATGGCGCTTGGCCGGATCGGTCTCAGCGACGCCCTGGTTGAGAAGTTCCTGGAACTGGGCCTTCAGGTCGGCGGGCAGGTTCTGGCGACCGGCATAGGTGCCAACCATGTAGGGCTGGTACCAGTTGTGCGGGTCGTGGATGTCTTCCAGCCAACCGCTGACGAAGTAGGGCGACTGCTTCGCGCGGATGGTGCGCAGGAAGGTCGGCCACGGCAGACCCACGGTCTCAACCACGAACAGTTCGTTCACGGCGGCCAGGTTGCTGGAGAGAATCTCGGACACGATCTGGCGGGAGGTGTTGCCCTGGTTGTAGAGGGCCTGCATACGGAAACCAACCGTCCAGACGTCGCCTTCGGCGTCTTCGCCGGCGGGGGTGCCGTCTTTGTCAACATCAGCCAGTTTGAATTCTTCCTCGCACTTGGCGGCATCGTAGGTGTAAACCTGAGCGTCGCCCTCGTAGCCGGGCATGCCCTGGCGAGCGAGCACGGGTTGCTGAACAGCCTCACCGTCGAAGACGTCGCTGATGTAGGTGTCCCAGTCGAAGCAGTAGGCAAAACCGCGGCGGATGTGGACATCCGAGAAGAAGTCCAGCGGGATGCCATTGCCGTCCAACAGGCCGGAACCAACGTAGTTCGAGCCTTCCGCGATTTGGAAGGTCATGAACAGGTCCTGGCTGGAGATGGAGGGACGACCAATGTAGAGGCGGGCGGGACCATCGAGGCCGGTTTCACCTTCGGCGCAGGCGGTGAACTTGGCCTGGCCCTGGGCGGAGGGATCATAGGCGCAGACGGCCTGTTCGGGACCATAGGAGCCGGCGGCCAGATCGTAGACGCGCATGGTGCCAACGAGGGCATCCATCTGGGAGCGGCTTTCGGGAGGAACAGAAACCTGGTCGGCGTCGCCGGCCTGGAACATGGCGAAGCGGGTGCCCCACTCATCCACGGATTTGATCACGACGCGCTCGAGCTGGGCGGGTTCGCGCCAGTAGGCGTCGTTGCGAACGAGGACGAGTTCCTCGCCCTGGGTCCAGTGGTCGAGTTTGAAGGGACCGGTGCCGTTCATGATGGTGGTGAAGGGATCGCTCTCGGAGGGTTCGGCATAGTAGTTCTGCCAGGTGGCGCAGTCGCCATCCCAACCGCCGTTGG
>CAZVAX010000055.1:0-27776 GCA_964625215.1 uncultured Anaerolineaceae bacterium
ATTAGGCACGCCGCCAGCGTTCATCCTGAGCCAGGATCAAACTCTCCGCAAAAACATCCCTTGCGGGATGAAAGGTACGGAAGAATTAACTGGTCATAACAATCACTGTGTTGTCTTCCTGTCACTTTTCAGTTGTTAAGGTGCTTCGCCAATCGCCTTCAAGCCTCTTACAGACGAAAAGACCGATGCATCCTTCCACATCGGCTCGTCAGACTGCAATCCATCAGGCTTGTGTCTCTGACTCGAGACTTCTTCTCAGTTGTCAATGATCTGTCTGGGGGGACTAGATCGGGTTGAATTTCACTGGCGAAGGCTGATTATATGACTTTCCACTGCTTTGTCAAGGGAAAATCGGCGCTTGTCAGTCAATTTAACCTTAAAATATCGCGACGATTTTCACAGACCTGTATGCGACTCCAACACCCGCGCCGCCTCCCCCACCCCATCCTCGGCTCGTATCGCGCGACCCACGAGGCGGGCGCGACCTTTCTGGCCTTCCTCCTCCGCCCTGGCCAGCGCGGAGATCAACCGCGCGGCCGTCAACCGCTTCACCGGGACCGGACTCGGCCCCGCGCCAAGCGCCTCCACCCGCCTCCCCCAAAACATCTGATCGCCCGCAAACGGCACGACGATATTCGGAATCCCCGCGCGCAGACTCGCGGCCGTCGTCCCCGCGCCGCCATGATGGATCACTGCCTTGCAACGCGGCAACAGCCAATCGTGAGGTACGGAGTCGAGAAAAAGAAGATCCTCGGTAGAGGTCAGCCCCTTCCAACCGTCCCAACCGGTTAAGACAACGGCGCGTTGGCCCGAGAGTCGAATCGCATCCAGAACGGACTCCGCGATGCGATTTGATGCGCGATGGAGCATACTGCCAAAGGTGACACAGATGGGCGCACGGCCCGCGTCGAGGAAACGCGAAAGGGTAGCGGGGGGCGTGTAATCCGCAGGCGAGTCGAGGAAGAGGTAGCCAGTGACGCGCGCCCGATGGGTCCACTCACGCGCGGGAGGCAGAACGGTCGGTGAGACAGCGAACAGCAACGGGGTCGCGCGACGCGGCGGCTTTTCGTCGAAGGGCCAAAACAAGTCGAAGGAAAAAATGTCGGGGTGAGATTTCCGCTTCTGATGGTAGCCGCTGTTCCCTCCATACCAAAAGATTTGCGTGTTCAGCCAATGAGCGAAGTAACTCAGCGCGCCCGTTGGCAAGAAGGGAAGCGCGACGGGCGGATAGGCGCGCGTGGGCGCGAAGATGGGGAAGGTTTGAATCGAAACGTCGGGGATGCCGCGTTGATAGGCGAGCGAGTGCGCGCCGGTTGTGAAAAGGAACGAGTGAACGATCAGGTCGGCGTCGTCACAGGCCGCGAAGGCGTCGCGAGTCACGTCGAGCGCGATGGAGTTGACGTACTCGCGGATGCCGTTCACCATCTTCCAGGCGTTGTTGCCCGCGTCGTTGAAGCGCCGGCTGATCTCCTCCGGGTCGCCGGCGAGGGGAACGAAGGGAACGTTGTAGCCCGCGACGAAGTCCGCGAAGCGATGCGGCGCGGCGAGTTTGACGCGATGCCCGCGCATTTGCAGTCCAACCGCGAGGGCGAGATAGGGTTGCACATCGCCGCGCGAACCGTAGGTGAGGATGGTAACATTCATGCGAAGATTTTACACGACGGAGGCAAAGATGAACATCGGCATTCTCCACCCCGGCGAGATGGGAATCTCGGTGGCCGCGTCCGCCCGAAACAGCGGACATGAAGCGTTCTGGGTTTCGGAGGGACGCGGAGAAAAGTCGCGGGCGCGCGCCGCGCAACACGGCCTGGCCGACGCGGGTTCGCTCGTCGAGCTGTGTCGGACATGTTCGATTATCATGAGCGTGTGTCCGCCACATGCGGCGGAAGAGGTTGCACGACAGGTAGTCGTCGCGGGATTCAAAGGGCTGTACCTCGACGCCAATGCAATATCGCCGCAACGCGCCAAATCCATTGACGAGATGATGCGTGCCGCAGGCATTGACTTCGTGGACGGAGGGATCATCGGCAGGCCGGCCTGGGAGCGCGGCGAGACGTGGCTCTATCTTTCGGGTCGGCGCGCGGAGGAGATCGCGGCGTGCTTTGCAAACGGCCCGCTCGAAACAAAAATCATCGGCGAGGAAATTGGCAAGGCCTCGGCGTTGAAGATGTGCTATGCCGCCTACACCAAAGGGACTTTGGCTCTGTTGAGCGCGATCCTGGCCGCGGCGGAAGCGTATCAGGTGCAAGGAGAATTGAAGGGACATTGGGACATGGATGAGCCAGGTTTCTCCGCGCAGACCGAACGCCGGGTCCAGCGCGTCACAGCCAAGGCATGGCGCTTCGCCGGTGAGATGAAAGAGATCGCCGCCACTTTCGCCGCGGCCGGACTCCCTTCCGGATTCCACGAATCGGCGGCAGAGATTTTCCGTCGTATGGCAGATTTCAAAGATTCCCCCACCCTGCCTGAATTGAATGAAATATTTGCCAGCCTGCAAAAACAAAACCCCGCCAAGTGAGCGGGGCGTTGGCGCTTGGAATCCTGAAGTTCTACTTCAGGATATGGTTGCTCCGAAAGTAGAACTTTCGGATTCCCCGTTCACCTACTCCATCTGCTGCCTGCCCTGCAACGCGCGCAGGAGGGTATTCTGGTCGGCATATTCCAGGTCGCCGCCCATGGGAAGTCCGCGCGCGAGACGGGTGACTTTGATTCCCGCCGAGGCTAATTGCTGTTGGATGTACATGGCGGTCGTGTCGCCTTCCATGCTGGGATTGGTGGCGAGGATCACTTCGCGCACTCCCCCTCGGATCACGCGCTCGACGAGTGGGCGGATCTTGATGTCATCCGGCCCGACTCCCTCGATGGGATTCATCACCCCGCCCAACACGTGATAGCGACCCTGGTACGCGCCCGTCCGTTCGAGGGCCAGCACATCGAGCGCGTCTTCCAGCACGCAGATGAGTGACGCGTCGCGCTTGGGGTTGGCGCAGACTTCGCAGAGTTCGCGTCCCGCCTCGGTGATGTTGAAACACTCCGAGCAGTAGGCAATCTTTTCCTTGAGTCCGGTCAGCGCCTCGGCCAGCTCGGTGGAGATCAACTCATCGGCGCGCAAAAGATAGAACGCCAGCCGTGAAGCGGATTTAGGTCCGATTCCCGGAAGTCGTTCCAGGGAGGTGATGAGGTTTTGGATGGGTTCGGGGAGGAGCATGGGTGTCAGGTGCGAGGTGTCAGGTGTCAGGTGCCTCTACCTGACACCTGACACCGAAGCGCTAAAACGGCAACCCGCCCGCCAGCGGACCCATCTTCTTCTCGGCGAGTTCGCGCGACTGGTCGAGCGCCATGTTGACCGCGGACAGAACCAAATCCTGCAACATCTCGGCGTCCGCGTCCTTCAGCAGGTCGGGGCTGATCTCGACGGCCTTGCACTTCTGGTCGCCGGTCATGGTGACTTTGATCGCGCCGCCGCCCGCCGTCGCGGTGACGGTCTCGATGGCGAGTTGCGCCTGCGCCTCTTCCATCTGCTTTTGCAGTTTTTGGATCTGCGCCATCATGCCGCCGCCCATCCCCCCTCCAACCTGACGATTGAAACCTTTAGCCATAAATTAGTCTCCTAGTCCGATAGTCTGATAGTCTCGTAGTCAATAACGAGTCGATGAGAAAAATCAATCCCACCACACAGATAGGATCACGCTTGATTTCTTTTGTAGCCCTGGGTCAGACGTTCCCAAGTGATTCGTTGCGCTGGAACCGCCAATCCAATGCACTTCATCGGCATTGAATTGCTCCCTGACCAACTCTTCCAAAGAATGTTGCCAACCATCCTCCGCGTAAAGATAGAGCCTATCTGCGTGCCAGGAATTCTCTTCGAGATCACGAAGCGAAATCAAATCCAATGGCATCAACGCCGCGCGCCACATTCGGCGATTCTCTTTCAGTAACTCCGCTACTTTCTTGCCGTTGCAAAAATTGAAATTCGTCCGCGCAATTACATCCAATTGAAACTTCTGCGCCTTGCTGGTCTTCTTCGATGGCTTTCGAGCAATCAATTTCTTCGGCGATGAAACCTGCGCCGTTTTCTTTCTTCTTGCCTCTTTCTTCTTCACTACCATAATTGCTCCTCACGCAATACGCAACACGGAACACGTCATCCGTGAAATCCGTGTACGAATGAGCCTACTCCTGCACATCTACAATCTCTCCGCCCTGATGGATCGCTGTCGCGACCATGCCGTCTTGCGGCACGTGCGGCGGGACTTTGCCCTTGGCGTTGGTCACTTCGCAGCGGATGTCGAGGGTCACGCCGAGGGAGTCGGCGATGAGCTGGGAGGTGCGCGCTTTCTCCTCGGTCTTCATCTTGGACATCAGCACGTCGCTGGCAAAGCCGAGGATGAGTGTGGCGCCTTGCACGTCAATCGCGGTGACCGAGTTGAGCAGCGCGGCCAGGTTGTTGGCTGACTCTTTTCTCAACTCGGCCTGGATCGGTTTCCAGATTTTGATGATCTCCGAGGCGGGGACGACGGGCGCGGCGCCGCTGGTTTGGGTCGGGGGAGACGCCGCGACGGGAGAGGATTTCGCGGCGGAGGGCTTCGCGCTCGATTTCGGCGCGGACGCGGGCGCGGCGGGCGCGGACTCGGCAGGCGCTTCGAGCGTTTCGGCGAAGGCGAGTTCGAGCGAGAGGGAGGGTTGCCAACTGCCGCGCGAGTCGGTGGCGGCCTCGTTGAAGATCCGCATCATGCGGAGCACGTCGGCGGGGGTGAAGGCGGAGGCGTTCTCGGTCATCTTGGCTTTGATGTCTTTGGTGGTCTCGACTTGCGACTCATTGCCCATCTGGATCAGCATCAGGCCGCGCAGGTAGTCCACGATTTGGCGGGCGAGGGCGCGCGGGTCGGCGCCTCCGTCGAGGGCGCGGTGGATCGTCTCGAGGCCGCGACCCGGTTCGTGGTCCAGAATCGAAGCGACGAGTTCGAGAACGGTTTGGGAGGTGGCAGCGCCGAGGACAGTCTGCGCGAGTTCGATGGTGATACGGTCGCCGGTGGAGGAGAGTTGGTCGAGCAGGGAGATGGCGTCGCGCATGCCGCCCGCGGATTGACGCGCGATCAGCGCGAGGGCCTCGTCGTCGGCTTGAATCTTTTCGGCGTCCGCGATGGTTTTGAGTTGACCGACGATTTCGTCCACAGGCACGCGGCGGAACTCGTGACGCTGACAGCGCGAGAGAACAGTGGCGGGGATTTTGTGAATCTCGGTGGTGGCGAGGACGAAGATGGCGTGCGGCGGCGGTTCTTCGAGGGTTTTGAGAAGCGCGTTGAAGGCCGCTGTGGAGAGCATGTGGACTTCGTCAATGATGTAGATTTTGAATTTGCCTTGCGTGGGAGCAAAATTTATTTTGTCGCGCAGGTCGCGCACGTCGTCAACGGAGGTGTTGGACGCCGCGTCAATTTCGATCAGGTCGAGGAAGCGATTCTCGTTGACGGCGCGGCAGAAGTCGCAAGTGTTATCGGGGCGGGCGGACTTGTCCTCGTTGAGACAGTTGACGGCTTTTGCGAGGAGGCGCGCCAGCGTGGTCTTGCCCGTTCCGCGTGGGCCGGCGAAGAGGTAGGCGTGCAAAACGCGATCGCCGACGATGGCGTTGCGGAGAGTCGTTAGTACGTGTTGTTGACCAACGACTTCGGCCCATCCTTGCGGGCGGTATTTGCGATAGAGGGCTTGGGACATTCAGTTTCCAGTGTTCAGTAATCAGTGATCAGTGATCGGTAATCAGTTTTCAGTTGAACCGCGAAGCATGCGAAGGCCGCGAAGCATTTTGTTTTTCTTTGCGTTCTTCGCGATCTTGGCGGTTCGATTACGGCACGCGATACGTGACAATCAAAGTTCCGTTGGCGTCGAACAGGCTGGCGGTCTCGCCCGAAGTCCAGACCGGGATGGGTAGGCCCCAGTAGAGGTCAACGACGGTGTTGGCGCCGGCGTTGGTGTGGATCTGCACCGCGCCGTTCGGGGCCAGGATGAGGGTCGGGAAGAGAAAAATATTGCTGTTCTCATCCTTTAGTTGCCAGTTGGTCAGGTCGAGATCGGTATCGCCCAGGTAACGCAGGATGACGACCTCGACGGCCAGGTCTCCCGAGCCGACCACGCTGACGATCTCGATGGGAATGTCGCTTTGGGGGCCGGCGGAATCGCTCGGCGCGGGGCTGGACTCCGAAACGGGCGCGCCCGCTTCGGGCGTGTCTTGAACGACATTCGGGGGTCGGAGCGGAACGACGGAGGAGGTCGCTTTGAGGTTGCGATCGTACCAGTAGAGGATCGTCCCCGTCACGCAGGCGGAAATGAACGCGTTGAGAAGGAGGTAGAGGACGAGTTTGCGACGATCCATCTTGGTTGAATCATAGCACAAAACAAAATTCCGTTCGTTAAAAAGTGACGGTCTCCTTGAAGATGACCGTCACTTTTTAAATCTTTACGGCAGGGCCGTGACGATGAAATTATCGAACGCCACGCTGACGCCCGACGCGATCTTGTTGCTGAAAGCCAGCAGGCCCACCCGGCCCGAGGCGTAGACGGAATCGGCGGCGGGATCGGCGACCGAGTCGATCATTTGGCCGTTGACGTAGAGAGTGAGAGTCCCGTTGGCGCAGTCGAGGCCGATTTGGTAGGAGGCCGCGTTTTGCGGGATGAGGTCCGAGTAGCCGGTGGCAAGGTCAATGTTGTCTTCCACGAACATGGATTTGACGATGCCGTAATCGCCCCGCGCGGTGATGTAGGCGTAATAAAACTCATCGTCCATGAATTGCTGGTTGCACAAGATTCCGAAACCCGCGTCCGGGTCGGCGCTGGCGTTGGCGGCAGTCACTTCGATGTGGATGTTTTCGTAGTCGGTGTCGTTGGGGCCGGTGTACACGATCAAATTGGCGGCGTAGATGAAAAACTGCAACGCGTCATTAACATATTCCACCGAACTGTCGGCGTCGGAGCCAATACCCCATCGGCTGTCGGGACCGCGAAAATCATCGTTGAGCAAGGGGCGTCCGGAGGGCGGGTTGGCGTTTCCATTGTTATTGACACTGTCGTTGTTGTTGCCGTTATCGCTCAAACCATTACCGCCGTTGTCATTTCCAACGGGTGGAAAGGTCGGTGGAATGTTGGGCGCGTCGGTGGGCGCGTTCACACCCGGCACGGTCAGCCCGCAGGCCATGCTGACCAGCGCCAGAATGCTCACGCCGATGATAAAGTGGAAGAAACCTGTTTTCATATTGAACTCCTTTGGGTTAGATGCCCGCCTTTATACCAGAATTTCCGATTAAAACTTGACTTTTGTTGACAGTTTCGTGCCAAGCGAGAAACCCGTTTTCTCTCAGAAAACGGGTTTCTCTTGCTAGACTCTCCGACAAGCCAACGCGACCCAATCCCCCATCTGCCGCGTCTCGCTTCGCGCGAGACCATGGGCCTGCGCGGCCAACACGACGCTTTCCGCCTGCTCGGCCAAAATCCCGCTCAAGATGAGCGTCCCGCCCGGCTCGACCAACTCCGCCAGCCCCGCCTCGAACAGACGGATGATAACCGGCGCGAGGATGTTCGCCACCACCAGCGGCGCACGCGCCACTCCAAACTGCCCGGCCCTCACTTCCGTCACCGACCCCTGACCGAGCGCGAACTCCTCCCCCACCCCGTTCTTGTCCGCGTTCTCGCGCGCGTTGCGCACCGACTCGATGTCAATGTCCACGCCGAGGGCGGAGGCCGCGCCGAGTTTGAGCGCGGCGATGGCGAGGATGCCGGAGCCACAGCCTACGTCGATCATGGAAAATGGATCATGGTTAATGGCATTCTCCATCCTCCATTCTCCATGATCCATGATTACTTTCTCCAACAACTCCAAACACAACTGCGTTGTCGGATGTGTGCCGGTGCCAAAGGCCATGCCGGGGTCAATGCGGATGGGGATGCGCGCCGGTTCGGGAGACTCCATCCAGGCTGGGACGACCATCAGCCGTTTGCCGATGGGAATGGGTTTGTAATTCTGCTTCCAGGCTTCCATCCAGTTCTGGTCGGCAATTTGCTTGTACGTCGGCGCGGGCAGGGGCTGGATCATGCCGAGGTAGAAAAGCGCCTCTTCCAGTTTTTGGCGCGCCTCTTCGATCTGATCGTTCATTTCCAAATACGCGCGGACACTGATCGGTCCCACCGCGAGGCCTTCGCTCTCGTCGTTCGGGAATTGGATGCCCGTGCTTTCGGTCACAACGCCGTTCGGCGCAAAACGCGCCAATACATCCGCCACCGCTTCCGCGAGTTCGCCGTCTACCAGGAGGGAAACTTCCAGCCAGTTCATGGACTACTCCCCCTCCTCCTTCTCCTCTTCTTTCTTCTGCCGCGGTTTGGGCGGTTCAGCCACCACTTCCTTCGAAATCGCAACCTCCATCACCTGATCCATGTGGTTGACCGGGACGATTCGCAAATCTTTCTGCACCTGTTTCGGCACATCCACCAAATCCTTCTGGTTCCGCTCCGGGATGATGACGGTTTTGATTCCGGCCCGGTGCGCGGCCAGCACCTTCTCGCGCACGCCACCAATCGGCAGGACGCGTCCGCGCAGGGTGATCTCGCCGGTCATGGCCACATCCTTGAACACGGGACGACCCGTGAAGGCTGAGATGACTGCGGTCGCCATGGTGATGCCCGCGCTGGGACCGTCCTTGGGGATGGCGCCTTCCGGCAGGTGGATGTGCAAATCCAGCCGGTCGAAGTATTCCGAACTGACGCCAAACGACGCGGCGCGCGACCTCAAATAGGTCAGCCCGGCCTGGGCCGACTCCTGCATCACGTCGCCGACCTGGCCCGTGATCTGGAGGTTGCCCTTCCCCTCCAGGATGGCGACCTCCACGAACATGATCTCGCCGCCGTTCTCCGTCCATGCCAGACCCGTCGCGACGCCGACCTCATCCTTGCGCTCGGCCTGAGTCAGGAAGAACTGCGGCGGGCCGAGGAACTTCTCGATCAGGTCAGGGGTAACGGTGGCGGTGAATTTCTTGGCTTCGGCTTTTTGTCGCGCCACCTTGCGGCACGACCGTCCGATCTCGCGCTCCAGGTTACGGACGCCCGCCTCGAAGGTGTACTCGCGGATGATCTTTTGCAGGCTCTCGGTCTGGAACTTCAAGCCGATGTCGTGGATGCCGTTCTCGTCCAACTGGCGCGGGATGAGATATTTTTCCGCGATGGCAAGTTTCTCCTCTTCGATGTAGCCGGGGAACTCGATCACTTCCATGCGGTCGAGCAAGGCGGGCGGAATCGGGCCGAGGTAGTTGGCCGTGGTCACGAACATCACCTTCGACAGGTCAAATGGCAACTCGAGATAGTGGTCGCTGAAGGCGTTGTTCTGTTCGGGGTCGAGGACTTCGAGCAGGGCCGAGGCCGGGTCGCCGCGAAAATCCGAGTAGAGCTTGTCAATCTCGTCGAGCATGAAAAGCGGATTGGCCGTGCCGGCCCGCTTCATCGTCTGGATGATGCGGCCGGGCAGCGCGCCGATATACGTGCGGCGGTGACCGCGAATCTCGGCCTCGTCGCGCACGCCGCCGAGCGAGACGCGCACGAACTTGCGTCCCAGCGCCTCGGCAATCGAACGTCCGAGCGAGGTCTTCCCCGTTCCCGGCGGGCCGACGAAGCACAGGATGGGTTGCCGCTCCTTCTTCGGTTTGAGCGAACGGACGGCGATGTATTCGAGAATGCGCTCCTTCGGTTTTTTCAAGCCGTAGTGATCGCGCTCCAATATGCGCGCCGCGTTCTTCACGTCGAGGTTGTCCTCGGTGACGTTCATCCACGGCAGGTCGAGAATCCAATCCAGGTAGGTGCGGATGATCGCCACTTCGGGCGCCATCGGCGGCATTTGATTGAGGCGTTCCAACTCTTTCATCGCCGTGCCGCGCACCTCGTCTGGCAACGCGGCTTTTTCCAGGCGCGTTTTCAGGTCGCCGGCCTCTCGTGCAAAGACGTCGCCTTCGCCGAGTTCGTTTTGAATCTGTTTCATCTGCTCGCGCAGGTAAAACTCGCGCTGACTCTTGTCCACTTCATTTTGCACGCGCGAGTGGATCTCATCTTCGAGTTCCAGCACATCCACTTCTTCGGCGAGGATTTTGTTGATGCGCTCGAGTCGCAGGCGCGGGTCGGTCATCAAAAGGAGAGTCTGCTTCTCCTCGAAATTGAGCGAGAGCGAGGTGGCGATCATGTCGGCCAGCCAGCCCGGCTCGGAGATGTTCATCGCGAAAAGATGCGCCTCCTCGGGGATGGAACGATCCAGTTGAATACAACGATCGAAGAGGTCGAGCGCGGAACGCATGGTGGCCTGGGTTTGCCGGTCGGCGGTTGGCGGTTCAAAGAGGACGCGGGCGCGCACCTTGATGTAGGGCCGCACCCGGATAAATTCCACGATCTCGACGCGGCGGCGTCCCTGCACGAGCGCGGAGGACGATCCATCCGGCATGGAGAGCAAACGTCCGACCGCCATCTCGACTCCGATGGGCAGAAAATCTTTGAGACCGGGGTCTTCCAATTCGGCGTCGCGCTGCGTCAGGCCGATCACGGTCTGGTTGCGATGTTGCGCCTCCTGGATCGCCAGCAACGAAGCCTCGCGTCCCACAAAGATCGGCGAGACCATGCGCGGAAAAATCACCAGGTCCCGCAACGGCAACACCAGCGCCTCGATCATGCCGTTCTGACCGGCGTCCATGTTCGGGACGCGGTACAGTTCCTCGGTGCGTTGCGAAAGCGCCAGGTTAAAATTATCGTCTTCTTCTTCGTTCCAGTCGTTTTGATTCATTTGCTACTCGATCTTCGGGATTCGGGAATCGAGATTCGGGATTGGGATTCCGATTCCCAATTTACGAATTCCGACGCCCGGCTTTCCATTCCTTCATGACTTCCGCGGTGACGAACATACTGCCCGCCGACAGGACAATACTACCATCATTCGCGGACAATTCCAACGCCCGACGCAGCGCGGCCCGCACCGGCGTCACCGCTTCATGCCGAAGCCCAGCCTGCTCGGTCAACCCCTGAATTTTCTCCACCTCCAGCGCGCGCGGATGGTCGGCGCGCGTGACGATGATGCGCTTGATCTTGGATTTCATCTCGCGGAACATCCCCGGAATATTCTTATCCTCCGACGCGCCGAAGATGAGCGTGACCGGCCTTCCGGGGAAATACGTCTCAAGTGTTTCACTCAACTTGGCAAACGAGTCGTCGTTGTGGGCCGAGTCAAAAATGACTGGCGGCTCGCGCCGCACGATCTCGAAGCGGGCCGGCCATTTTACTTGGGAAAAGCCTTTTTGAATGGCTTCATCCGAAACAGACAGTCCGCTGGCTTTGAGGGCGGCGTAGGCGGCGGCGGCATTGGTGAGTTGGTGAGAGCCGAGGAGAGGAATGGAAAAGATGAAAGATGAAAGATGAAAGATGAATTCCTGCCCATCCAGTGATGAGGTGCGAGGTTCGAATGTTACCTCCCGACCCACGAGAGTTAACGGCGCGCTCTTCTTTCTGGCTACACGCTCCAAAACTTCGAGAGCCTCTTCCTTCTGCGGAGAGGAGACCACCGGCGCTCCCTCCTTAATAATCCCCGCCTTCTCCCCCGCGATCTTGGCGAGTGTGTCGCCCAACACCGCCATATGATCCATCGAAAGCGAGGTGATGACCGAGACGCGCGGCGTCACCACGTTGGTCGCGTCGAGCCGCCCGCCGAGGCCGACCTCGATCACCGCCGCGTCCACGCCCGCTTTGGCAAACGCGAGGAAGCCGATGGCAGTGGTGATCTCGAAGGTGGTCAGCATGGGAATCTTCGCCACATGCGGCCTGACTTCCTCCACCAACTCCACCATCAACTCGTGGGAGATCGGCGCGCCGTTGATTTGAATCCGCTCGCAGTAATCTTCCAAATGCGGTGATGTGTACAGTCCAACCTTATAGCCCGCGGCCCCCAACGCCGCGGCGCACAGCGCGGACGTGCTCCCCTTGCCTTTTGTCCCTGCCACGTGGATGATCGGATACGTCGCCTGCGGGTTGCCCAATGCTTCCATTAGCGCAAACATGCGGTCCAGGTTGAAGTCCGCCTTCGCCAATTCCGAGACATGTTTGAGGCTATAATCTACGAAAGAGTAGAGATAATCGAGGGCGAGGTTGTAGGCGATTTCGGTGTCCATGCAGAGGATTGTAATCCATCTGTCGCGATGAAGAGAAGGCAAAACTATGGAACTCACACAATCGGCAGACAGCAAACGCTTCAAAGAATCCATTATCGTTCGAACGATATTTGTTGTTCTAGTTATTGTTCTTCTTTGGGGATATCCTCGAACTTTACGGGGGGGAATATTTGCATATTTCGATGGAACGTTCTGTGTGTTTTGGCACATGCCCTTACTACAAAATCGAAATTTACGGAAGCGGGCTGGTCATTTATAACGGCAAGCTTTACGTTCAAGAAAAAGGTTTTCGCGTTGGCTTCATTTCCCAAGGCAAGATACAAGAATTAATTGCCGCCATCCACTCAAGTCAATATTTCTCCCTGGAAAATTCATATATAGGCCATGTCACCGACCTCCCAGGAACTGTAATCTATATCTATTACAAAGACAATTCAAAAGAAATCAACCATTATCCAGATGGAAGAGCGCCATCCAGAGATGTGGCTCCACCTGCGTTGGGAGAATTGGAAGGAATTGTTGAAGAAATAGCAAAAGACTGGATCGGAGAGTAGTCTGATTATGGACACCTGTTTCCTCTGCCGCAAACACAACGGACTCGAGCCCGCCCCTCCCGGCGGTTACATTTACGAGGACGCGCATTGGATGGTCTGCCACGCGCCGGGGAAGTTGGGTCCGCTGGGGACGCTGTTCGTCGAGTCGCGGCGGCATTTTCTGGATTACTCGGAGATGACCGTCGAGGAGGCCGCGTCGTTGGGGCCGGTGTTGAAGAAGGTCTACGCCGCGCTTAAAATCCACACCAAGGCCGAGCGAATTTATCAACTCTCCACGATGGAAGGACAGCCGCATTATCATTGCTGGCTCGTCCCGCGCCGTAAGGAAGACGCCGAGCGCGGGCTGAAGTTCCTGGCGCGGGATGACGCGTGTAGTGATAAAGAAGCCGAGTCCCTGGCGGGAAAATTGCGCGAGGCGATGAAATAATATGCTCGGACAACTCACCAACCACCTCCACCTCCCCGGTTGCGCCTCCCTCAAAGAGAAGCGCGGACGGATCAAGCCGCTCATGGCGCGTCTGCGCCGCGAGTTCAACGTCTCCGTAGCGGAGATGGACTTGCAAGACAAGTGGACCGAGGCCGTCATCGCCTGCGCCATGGTCAACTCGGACGCGGTGACTTTGCGACAGTCCCTGCAAAGTGTGGCAAAATGGGTGGAAGGCAATTGGACGGATGGAGATGTGATTGATCAGAAAATAGAAATTCTGTAGTTGGGCGAACCTATGTGTTCGCCCAACCAAAAGGGCAGACACATGGGTCTGCCCCTACCCATACGGAGGAACAATGGATTTGGGTCTGAAAAACAAGATTGCATTGATCGCCGGCGCGTCGCGCGGACTGGGTTTCGCCACCGCGTTGACCCTCGCCCGCGAGGGCTGCCGCGTCGCGATCAACAGCCGCGACGAGGCGAAGGTGAGGGCCGCGGCGGAGAGGATCACGCGCGAAACGGGCGCGCCCGCTTTGGGTCTCGCGGGAGACGTGAGTATGGCGGGGATGCCGGAGATGTTAATCCGTCAAACCGTCGAAGGGCTGGGCGGGTTGGATTTGTTGGTCACCAATGCGGGCGGGCCGCCTCCGGGTCCGTTCGAATCGTTCGACGAGGCCGCTTGGCAGAAGGCGGTGGACATTTCCTTTATGAGTCACGTGCGATTCATCCGCGCCGCGCTGCCGCATTTGCGAAAGTCGGGGGCGGCCAGCGTGTTGGCGGTCACTTCGTGGGTGGCGAAACAACCGTTGACCGGGCTGGTTCTCTCGAACAGCGTGCGCGCCGCCACGGCGGGTTTGGTAAAATCGCTGGCCCTGGAACTCGGCAAGGAAAATATTCGTTTTAATTCCGTCATGCCCGGCTGGACCGAGACCGAACGCGTGCAAGATCTGATGGCCTTCCGCGCCAAAAACAACACGACCACCATCGAGGAAGAGATCGCAAAAGTTGTGACCGAGATTCCGTTGGGACGCATGGGCAAACCCGCCGAGTTCGCGCAGGTGGCCGCGTTCCTGCTCTCGCCCGCCGCGTCGTACGTGCATGGCGTGTCGCTGGCGGTGGATGGCGGGATTCTCAAAAGCACGTTCTAGATTCCACCAGAAACCCGTTTTCTGCGCTTGCGAGATTGATTTTTCACTGGTTAGAGAAAACGGGTTTCTCAATTTTCGATTGACGATTGGAGAACCGATGACGACGCCTATTTGCCTCAACTGCAACCGCACCGACGAACAAATCCCGCTGCTCAACCTGACCTTCAAAGGCGAGGCTAAGCACATCTGCGCGCAATGCTTTCCGATTTTGATTCACAAGATTCACCTGCTGGCCGATAAATTGCCGGGTGTTGAGATCGCGCCGACTGCGGAGCATTAGGGAGTCGAAAGTCAAAAGTCCGGCGCTCTTCGACTTTTGACTTTCGACCGTAGACCTGAAAAATGTCAAAACTCTCCCGCGTCAGCCGCAACTCCCTCATCGTCGCATTCTTCTTTTTCCTGGATAAAGCCCTGGCCTTCGTGCGCACGGGCATTATCTCGCGTCAATACGCCGACTCGGTGGAGATGCTCGACACGTTCAACGCGGCCAACAACCTGCCCGACGTGCTGTTCGCGCTCATCTCCGGCGGCGCGCTGGCCATGGCCTTCATCCCCCTGCTCACCGAATACCTCACCACCAAAGACCGCGCCGCCGCCTGGGACTTGTTCTCGCGAGTCGCCAACGTGGCCTTCCTTGTCACGGGTTCGATTGCGGTCATCATTGCGGTCTTTGCCGAACCGATCGTGAACGCCGAACTGGGCATCGCTCCGGGCTTCGGCGAGGAGCAACGCGCCCTGCTCGCCGAACTCATGCGTCTCAACCTGGTTGGCACGATCATCTTCTCGATCAGCGGACTCGTGATGGCCAGCCTGCAAGCCAACCAACATTTCGTCCTGCCGGCCATCGCGCCCATCATGTACAACGTTGGGCAGATCGTCGGCGCGGTGTTCTTCGTTCCGTTGTGGGGCATTCACGGTTTGGTTTATGGCGTGATTCTCGGCGCGGCCATGCACTTGTTGATTCAAATCCCGGCGCTGTTCCGATTCGGGTTTCACTGGACTCCATCGCTCAACCTGCGTCACACCGGTCTGACCGAAGCCCTCAGCTTGATGGCGCCTCGCCTCCTGACGATGGGCGGGATCCAGGCCATCGTGCTGGCGCGCGACAATCTCGCTTCGCGGCTGGACCAGGTGGGGGCCGTCACCTCCCTGACGTATGGCTGGATGATCATGCAGGTCCCGGAGACCATCCTCGGAACGGCCATCGCCACCGCCCTGCTCCCCACCCTTTCGGAGTACGCGGCGCGCGGCGATTGGACCGGCTTCCGCGACACGATCGAACGCGCCCTGCGATTCTTGATCGCCCTCACCCTGCCGGTCGCGGCGGTGATGGGCGCGGGACTGGCCCCGCTCGTGCGCGCGATCTTCGGCTTCGATGAGTCAACTTCGGGCCTGCTGACGTGGACCGCCCGCGCCTACCTGCTGACCCTGACCGGCTTCACCATCCACGAGGTGGCGGCGCGTTCGTTCTACGCGCGCAAGGAACCGTGGTATCCGTTCTTCGCGGTTTTGATACGGCTGACCCTATTCCTCGGCATCGGCATTACCGCCGTCACGTTGTTCCGCGAGGTCGGCGCGCCAGTGATCGCCTTCGCGGAGATCGCCTTGCTGATCGAGGCCGTCATCCTATTCACGTGGCTGTCGAACCGGACGCACGTACCCATCCGCGTGGGCGGGGCGGTGACGCGCGGTCTGCTGGCGGCGCTGGTGGGCGGCGCGGCCGCTTATGGTCTCGCGCGATACGTCCCAGGCGGGGCCGTGACGACCGCCCTGCTGGGAATGGTCGTCGGCGGAATCGTCGCGTTGCTCATCGTCTGGCGCGAAGCGCGCCTGTTGTTCCGTTTGTAAATGACAGATGAGAAACCGGGTTTCTTTGGAAAAACTTGGTTTCTCACGGAGTATAATATTTCCCATGTCTGAAGAAACCACCTCAACTACTGCATCCACACAACCGGTGAAACCGGTGAAGCCCAAACGCCGCATCAATTGGCGCGGCTTTTTTCTCGGCCTGTTCGGCCTGATTCTGCTGATCGGGCTGGGAGGCTTGGGCGGGTATTACCAAGCATTGAGCGACCGCTCCCAAGCGCATTCGGAAACCGTCGCCAAACAGACAAGCGAACAGTATGCCCTGGCCCTGCTCGACATCGAAGCCGGCCGCTACGATGACGCCCGCCTGCGCCTGGAGTTCATCATCCAGGAGGATCCGGGCTTCCCCGGCGCGAGCGAGAAATTGACGCAGGTTCTGCTGCTGTCCTCCATCCCCACCGTCACGATTACGCCTTCGCTCACTCCCACGCCCGACCTGAGCGGCGTGGAGGAAATTTTCCAGCGCGCCCAGCAATACATCAACATTCTCGATTGGCCGAACGCCCTGGCGAACCTCGACACCCTGCGCAAGAAGGATCCCACCTATCGCGTGGCCGAAGTGGACTCGATGTATTACTTCGCCCTGCGCAACTACGGCAGCGATCTGATCAAGCAAGGCAACCTGGAAGGCGGCATTTACCAGTTGACCCTGGCCGAGCGCTTCGGTCCGCTGGATAGCGCCGCCAACGGCCTGCGCGAGGCGGCGCGCAACTACATCACCGCCGCAAGTTTTTGGGAACTCGATTGGAAGAACGCGGCCTTGTACTTTCAGCAGGTTTATGCCGGCTGGCCTTCGCTGTGGGACGGCACCATGAACGCCAGCGAACGTTACCGCATCGCCACCATGCGCTACGGCGACGAACTCTTCCTCGACCAGCAGTACTGCGCCGCGGCGGAGCAATATCAAATCTCCCAGAGTCTCGGTCAATTGGACGCGGAAAGTTACAAGCGCGCCAACCAAGCGTACCAGAAGTGTTACCCGCCGACGCCGTTCGTTCCACCCACTTTCCCTTCTCCTTAAATGGCGGCCCCTCCTTATTGGGCGTTGTCTTTCGTATATTGGCTGCACCTGTTGGCGACGGTCGCATGGATCGGCGGGATCGTCGCCATCTCGATTCTCGTTCTGCCCGCGGCCAAACGTAGTTTGAAACCCGCCGATCAGTTGGCCTTCATCGAGGCCATGCAAAAACGACTGGAACCCTTAGCCTGGTTCAGCCTCGGCGTGTTGATTGCCACCGGACTCTTTCAACTCAGCGCCAACTCGCACTACAACGGCTTCTTCGATGTCAGCACGCAATGGTCGCTGGCGATCCTCGTCAAGCATGGACTGGTGGCGGTCATGGTTGTGGTCAGCGCGGCGCAGACGTGGGAAGTGCTTCCCGCCATCCGACGGACGCTGCTGAAGAGGGAGAAAGGCGCGAGCGAGGAGGAGATGGTTCGATTGCAGACGCGTGAGGAAAGGTTGCTGCGGATGAACTTTGTTCTCTCAATTTTGATCTTGGGCGCGACGGCGCTGGCGAGGGCGGCGTGAGGGGGTACACAGGGAAACAAAAAGAGACTCATGGCGAGTCTCTTTTTTCATTCTTACGAACTACGCAACACGCAATACTCTTACAGAGTCACGATCTGCTTCTCCGGCATCCCCGTCAAATCATACGCCATCGCGCCTGTGATTTTCACCGGCACGATCTCGCCCACCGGCAATTTTGACTCGACCAGAATCATCCCGTCAATCTCCGGCGCGTCACGGTAGGAACGTCCGATGGATAGGCCGTCGCCGTAGCCTTCGACAAGCACATCCAAAGTCTTGCCGACGTAGGACTGGTTGATTTGCAGGGAAATATCCTGCTGGGGAGTCATTAACCGGTCGTAACGCTCCTGCTTGACCTCCGGCGGGATCGGGTCGCCCAGAGGCTCGGAGGTGGTTCCCGGCTCGAACGAAAACTGGAACGCGCCGGCGCGGTCGAAGCGAGTATCGCGGACGAACTCCTCCAACGCGCGAAACTCCTCCTCCGTCTCGCCGGGGTAGCCAACGATGAAGGTGGTGCGGATGGCGAGATTCGGAATTTTCGCTCGCATTTTCTCCAGTGTCCTGTGAACCCAATCCATGTTGGAGGGACGCTTCATGCGATACAAGGTTTTCGGGTCGGCGTGTTGGAGAGGCATGTCGAGATAGGGCAAAACCTGTTTGGAGGAGGCCATCACATCAATCAGGCGGTCGGTGACGTAGCCGGGATAGGCGTACATCACGCGAATCCAATCCATATTGGGAACCGACCGGGTCAGATTTTCAAGCAATATCGCCAAGCCATCTTTCATCCCCAAGTCGTGACCGTAATCCGTTGTGTCTTGGGCGATGAGGATCAACTCACGGACGCCCGCGTCGCGCAGACGACGCGCCTCGTCGAGGATGGTTTCAATGGGACGCGAAACCGCCGTCCCTTTGATGAGCGGGATGGCGCAAAACGCGCAGGGACGGCGGCACCCGTCCGCGATCTTGAGGTACGCGCTCGCGCCCGCCACCGAAGCGCGCAGGGCTTCATGCTCGTCCGCGCCGACGGTTTTGGCTTCGGGAAGGTGATAGAGGGGTTCGGGGCGTTTGGTTTTCCGCAGGTCGCCAACCACTTGGACAACGTCCATCCAGCGACGCGTGCCGAGGATTCCGTCAATGCCGGAGACTTGCTTCGCCACCTCTGCGCCGTAACGCTGGGTCAGGCATCCAGCCGCGATCAGGATTTGACCGTCGCGCTTGGCCTCCGCCAATTGACGCAACACATCCAGCGACTCCTGCTTGGCCGGTCCGATGAATCCGCACGTGTTGACGATCAGCACGCCGGCGCGTTCGGGGTTATCCACGGCGCGGTAGCCGTCGCGAATCAGAAGTTGCGCCATCGAATCCGAGTCCACCGTATTCTTGGCGCAACCGAGCGAAATCATATGGAAGGTGTTCTTCGCCATAACGCTAAACGTTTCTCTCTTCCATCTTTAATTCCTACGGCGGCGTCGGCGTAAAACTCGGCACGAGGGTTTTCGTCGGCGAGGGGGTGATGGTGGGCGTGGAAGTGACAGTGGGCGTCGGGCCGATAGTGGCGGTGGGCGTGATCACTCCGCCGGCGGTGTAAATCACGTTCACCACCTGGCCGGAACTTCCCAACACGCCCAAGTCGCGCAAGTTGAAGGTGACGCGCAGGGCGGCTCCATCCCCGGTCAAAATCTCGATGCGTTCGCGCCCCTCAAAGGGGTAGGCCGAACCGGGCGTTGTCCGTCCGTCGAATTTGACCTCGCCATCCACGGTCACGCGCAGATAGGCGCGTTCGACCGCGACGATATTGATTTGCACCGTAATGCCCTCCGGGAACGTGGGCAGGACGGTCGGTTCGTTGAAACTGGGCGTGATGGTGATATTCGCCAGGTCGAGCAGGCCGAGCGTGGGAGTGACGGCCAGGGTGGGCAGGTCGGTGGCGGCCAGCAGAATCTCCGAAATGGAGGGCGAGGTCGGTTCGGTCTCCGTCTGCGCGTTGGTCGCCATCACCTGGTTGATGCCCCACACCGTGAACGCCACAAGCAAAATCAACAAGCCAATGCCGAGCAGATCGGCGACAATGAAACCGCGCAGGGGCGGCAGGTTGGCCGGGGCCGAGGGCTGAACGCGCCCGCGCGCGCCGGGCGGAAGCGGATGACGCTCGCGATGCCGCAGTTGTAACACGTCGGCGAAACGCAGGAGCAATCGTTCGACGTCGAGGTCGAGGAACGCGGCGTAATTGGTCAACATACCGCGCGTCTGCACGGCGGAGGGCAGGCCGCCAAAGTCGCCCTCCTCCAACGCCCGTAAATAATGCGCGCGCACGCGAATGTGACGCTCGATCTCCTCGCGCGTCAGGTTGAGCGCCATGCGGCGTTCGCGCAGTTCCGCGCCGATCTCGGCGAACATCTGACTAGCGGTGGGACGCGCGCCCGCGTCCAACGGCGCGACCGGCTCCGCCGACTCCGGTTCGGCCTCCTCCCCCTCCGCTTCCACGCTGACCCCTGGCGGGCGCGTCCGCGACCGGGCGTATTTCACCCGCGCGCGGATTCGCTCCCACCATTGCGGGTGGAATTCATCCACCCCGGCGGGGAGGGGGCCTTCCGATGGAATGTCGGGTTCGGGGGCGTGGAGCAAGCCGCCAACTTGCTCAGATTCAGGCGTGCCGGGCAAATCGGAAATTTGCCCTACAGTTTCGAGCGTTTTTTTTTACCAGCCGCGCTACGCGGCGATTTTTTTATCGGTTCGGGCGCGGAGGCGGCGCGTTTGGCGCGCGGCTTGCGCGCTGGCTGGACCGGTTCTGCCTCCGCGCTCGCTAGCGCGGGGGCAGGTTCCTCGGTGGGGGCCGGGGCGAGGGATTCGGGTTGAGATTCGGATTGGGGCTGCGGCTCTTCAGCGGGAGGCGCGCGGCGCAGGAGTCGCGCCCAGAAGCCGGAACGACCCGCTTTGGCGTCCGGAGGAGAAGCGGACGCGGCCTGGGCGGGAGAAGTCGGTTCGGGGGTCGCGTCCGCGACGGGAGCGGGCGTCGCGTCGCGCGGGGGCGCGGTCTCCGCCGAGGTTTTGAGGTCGGAGACGATCTCGTCCAGGTCGAGGCCGAGGAATTTGGCGTAGAGACGCAGAAAGCCGCGTCCCTGCGCGGCGGAGGACATGACGGAATAATCGTCATTCTCGAGCGCTTGCACGTAATGCAGGCGGAGGCGGGTGGCCTCGGCGGCTTTTTCGAGCGTGAGGCGTTTGGCTTCGCGCGCGTGTTTGAGTTGTTGTCCGATGGATTCGGGCATGGGGAAAGTGTACCACCATCAGAAACCAGGTTTCTGGAAGAAACCTGGTTTCTGATGGATTCAAAATTAGGATTCGGCGGGAGTTTCGGGGGCGGCTTCGGCGGCGGGCGCTTCGGCTTCCTCGATCTTTTCGGCTTTGGGTTTGCGGGCGCGCTTGGGTTTTTCTTCCTGCGCCTTGGCTTCTTCGGCCTTTTCGCTTTCGCTGTGGACGATGATCTTGATTTCAGGAACCAGGTCCATCGTCAGGCGAACGTGACCCGGGAATTCGCCCACTTCTCGGATGGGCATCATATCCACCTGCTGGCGCTTGACCTCGTAACGAATCTTCTCGCTGAGCGCGGCAGCCACATCCTGGGTGGTGATGGAGCCGTAGAGTTTTCCGGTTTCGCCCGCTTTGGCGGTGAACTCGAGCACAACGCCCTTGATCAAGTCGGCCACGCCCTTGAGTTCTTCGTTCTGCGCGTTGCGGCGGATCTCGGCCTGTTTCTTGATCTTCTCAACCTGCTTCAATGCGCCGGCCGTCGCCAGCACAGCCAATCCCTGCGGGATGAGGAAGTTGCGGCCGAACCCGTCGGCGACCTTTTTCACATCGCCGGCGCGGCCCAATTTGTAAACGTCCTTGACGAGCATTACTTTCATGGTTCAAGCCCTTTCGGAAAAAATGTCTGAACGAAGGGTACTACGTCCAGCGGGGGCAGATTGTAACAGAGGAATGCCTTCTTGCCAATCGGGATTAGACGGTGTAAGATACCCCCATGACGAATTTTCCGATCAATTGGCGGCGCGTGGGTTTTCTGATCGTGGCCGGTTTTTTGGGGCTGGCGCTCCTCGACCTGAACGCCCGCATCGAAGGGCTGAACAGGCTGAACGAAGAAATGTCGCTGGTGGCCGCGCAAGCCACCCAAGCCATGCAGACGCACGCGGCGTTACAAACCCAGGTCGCCTTCGCCACGTCGGATGAGGCGGCCAAACAATACGCGCGCGAGAATCGCATGGTTCAGGAGGGCGACATTCCGGTGGTGCCGGTGGGCGACGCGAACGCCACGCCCGTCCCGGAAACCACGCCCACGCCCACCCCGGTTCCGCCGGAGAATTGGGAGATCTGGTGGAATCTATTTTTCGGAGAGTAGGGCAAATTGGCAATTTGTCCCACAACATGGATCGCCTCGACCTCTTCCCCATCACCGCAAAAATCGAACAGCATACCCTGACCGTCGCCGGACATTCGCTCGTCTCTCTCGCGGACGAATACGGGACCCCGCTCTATCTTTACGACCGCGCCACAATGGACCGATCGGCGGCGGATTACCGTTCGACCCTCGCTTCGACCTACCCCGCGCGGGGTTCTGTCACCTACGCGGGGAAGGCCTACTTTTGTAAGGCCGTCGCGCAATGGACGCAACTCCACGGCCTCACAGTGGATTGCACGGGCGAGGGCGAGATCGCCATCGCGTTGGCAGGCGGAGCGCCGCGCGAACATATTTTGGCGCACGGGGTCAACAAATCGGAAGCGGACTTAAAGTCCGCGCTCGAACATGCGGGAACGATCGTTGTGGATAATTTCACGGAGCTGGAGAGGATTGGTAGACACGTACACACGTACACAGGTACACAGGTATCGCTGTGGCTGAGGTGGACGCCCGGCCTTGCGGTGGAGACTCACCATACCCACACACAGACCGGTCAGCGCGACAGCAAATTCGGCATGACCGGCGAGGAACTGTTGGAGGCGGCGGAATTTTGTCGCAAGCGCAATCTGCCGTTGAACGGAATCCACTTCCACCAGGGATCGAATTTTCGCGACCCCGCGCCGTTGACGCAAGCCATCGAGTTGGGCCTTGACCTGGCAAAAGAAATCGGCTTTGAGGGCGAGTGGCATTTCAGTCCCGGCGGAGGATGGGGCGTGGCCTACCACGAGGAAGAATTGCCGCAACCGGATGTGCGCGAGTACGTGCGCGTGGCCGCAGAGGGCGTGATCAACGGCTGTCAAGCGCGGCGACTCCCTCTCCCCCATTTGCACCTCGAGCCGGGGCGCAGTCTGGTCGCGCGGGCCGGGGTGGCGATCTATCGCGTAGGGGCGGTCAAACGGCGCGCGCATAAGACCTGGATCCTCACCGACGGCGGCATGACCGATAATCCGCGCTTCGCTTTGTACGGCGCGCATTATTCGTGCCTGCCGGTCGAGGGTCCGGACGATGAACGAAGCGAGAGGGTGTCCATCGCGGGGCCGTATTGCGAGTCGGGCGATGTGGTAATCGAAGATCTGCCCATGCCGCGGCTGGAGGTCGGCGAGTTGATCGCGGTCCCGGCGGCGGGCGCGTATCAATTGAGCATGTCGAGCAATTACAACGGGGCGCGGCGTCCGGCCGTGGTGTGGCTGGAGGCAGGGCGGGCGCGCCTGATTCAGCGCCGCGAAACGGTGGATGATTTATTGAAGAGAGACGAGGGGCTGTAGCAAATTCGGCTCATTCCTCGCCGATTGCGGGGACGGTATAATTTTTCGTCGCAACATCATCGAGACAACCATGAGCATCGAATCCGTTCCAGCGAAAAGCGCGTTTCAAAGCCGCCTGGCCGCGCGGATCGAAAGGATGATCCAGGTCCAGTCGGTCCACCCGATAGACCCGCGACGCGGGCGTTTGCTGGCGATTTTCATTTTAATCGTGGGCGTCATCCTGACATACACAACGATCGAGAGCGCGCTGATCGCCGTCATCTATCAAAGCGCCGAATATTTGGAATACATCACGCAAAACATCGTAGTCTTGATAGTGGTGTATGTGTTTTGGCGGGCGAATCGCATCGGCAAGACGCGGGTCGTCGCCTGCGTTTTCTTCGGTTTCCTGATTCTCTTCGCGTATTTTTACACCACCCCGGACTACTTCGATTATTTGATGGTGTTCTTCGCCGTGGTGGATGTCTACGACGCGCTTACGTCCGCCCGTCCGTATCGCGAGGCTTGGAGGAAGGAACGCGTCCTCGAACACATCCGGCAGGAGTCCGGGAAATATTTCGATCCGCAGATCGTGACGTTCTTTACTCAGGAGATCGGCAAAGGGATTTAGATTCCCAAGGTTTACTCGCGGTCGGCCAAGCGCGCCAGGCCATCGCGATTGGTCAACACGAATTCGGTGCGGGTGACTTCGATCAAACTCTTATCGGAAAAACTGTAGAGGGCGCGGCAGACCATTTCACGCGTTGAACCGATACGCGCCGCCATCTCGTCGAGGGTGAGGTGACGCGAGATGGCCGCGTCCCCTGCGAGTTCGAAATGATCGAGCAGGAGGCGGGCGAGACGTCCCGCCACGGGCTGAAAGGCCATCTCCTCCAAAATCGCGCTGGCGCGTTGCATGCGTCCCGCCATGAGACGGCACAACTCCCAGCCCACGCGTCCGTTGCGGGAGAGGATCGGCTCGGCGGTTTCGCGCGGCCAGAGATAGAGTCGACTCGTCTCGCGCGCCGCGAGCGTGACGGGCATGGGCGCGTCATCCTGAAAAAATGCCAAGCCCCAAAAAATATCCCCCGCCGAAAACGTGGTGACGATCAAACTGCGCCCCTCGCCCGATTCTTTGACCGCGTTCACACTGCCCTCGCCCACAAGAAAAAGATACGGCCACACGTCGCCGTAGAGGATCATGGTCTCGCCTTTTTCGTAGGAACGGCTGGAGGCGGCCTGCGCGAGGGCGGTCAAGTCGGCGGGCGGCAGGGACGTGAAGATCGGGTTGGCGCGGAGGAGGGTTTTCAGGGTTTCCATGATTTGCCTTAAGTCAAAGACTTCGCAATCGGCTTGTGATATGTTTCACGCAAGATTATACCCTTGAGGAGAATCAGAATGAAAAACAATCACAAACTTGGAATAGCGCTTGCCGTCCTCGGCATTTTGGCCGGACTGCTGACCTTCTACCTGATGGCACAGCAATACAACCTGCTGATCAACGTCAAGACCGCGGCAGGCCGCACCGATGAGGCGATGTCTGTCACGATCACCTACGCCTTCCTCGGCTGGATCGGCATCAGTGCGGGCGCGATTTGGGCGGCTGTACTTTACGGGTTCGCGCACAACGAGAAGTGGGCTTGGTTCTGGGGCGCGATCGCCGCTTCGATTCAACTTCTGGTGGGATTCTTCCCCGCCATCCCCGCCATGGATAGCCACCTGCCTGGACCGACGCTGATTGTTTTCGGCATTGCGGCAATCCTGTGGTTTGGAATGCTCTTGATCGGCGGCGTGCAGGGCAAGATTATCACGCTAACGTTCATTGCGGGACTCGCCTACGTGTTGACGTTCATTGACGGCGTGGCGCCGATTGCCAAGTACACCACCTCGCACGATGACCCGTTCTGGAATGGCATGTATGTGATGAGCCAGCAGGTCAGTTGGTGGGGCGCGGCGGCGTGGCTGGTGTTCATCGGCGCGACGTTGAAGAAGAAGGCGTGGGCGTTGCCGTTGGGCATTTTCGCGGGGACGATGTCCATGCTGGCGGGCTATCCGCTTGGATTGCACAACGCCATCTTTGAAGTGCATCGCTTCTCGATGTTCCTGCCCGCGCCTCTCTTCGGGACGGGGTTGTTGATCTACCTCA
This sequence comes from uncultured Anaerolineaceae bacterium, assembly GCA_964625215.1. Classification (GTDB taxonomy): domain Bacteria; phylum Chloroflexota; class Anaerolineae; order Anaerolineales; family Villigracilaceae; genus Denitrolinea. The sequence goes on from CAZVAX010000055.1 coordinate 25,552, forward strand.
CGCTCCCGTCCACGCGGAGGATGTTGGAGGCGTGGAATAGTTCATCCAGCAGTTGAACTACTGGATGAAGAGGATCAGTACCGCGAGATTCATCTCGCCACTCGCAAAATAAATTTCCCTGGCGCCGCCCGCCAGGGCAGGTGTGCGGTACTGGTTCGGGTGTGGAAAATGCTCGGGACGGCGCGCCCGCCTCAAGGTCAAGCGTGAACCGAAAGTGTGATTTATGTCACTGAAAGTTGACAACAATTGTGCAATAATTCACACAACGACCTATTTCCTTCTGGGTTGTAATTGTCAAACCAGTCAAAAAGGAGAATGCAATGAATCTGTTCACACTCGCCAACCTGTTCCTTCTGCTCACCGGCCTGCTGGCCGCGTACCTGTGCTGGTATTTCTGGCAACGGTACAACCTGCACAAAGCGTTGCACAACATCTACTATCTGATGGGGTTTGCAGTGCTTTTGATTTCAGGGCTTTTGCTCATCTTCCTCGGCTATGGGATTCTCGGCTTTGGAGGAACGGCTTTTTCGCCCTACATCCTGCCTGTCGCCAGCCTGATCCCGCTCGGCATCTCGATGGGACTTGCTGAAGAGTATTTCCCCTCGTGGAAGACGTACTTCAAATGGTTCGCGGCGATTGGCTTCCTCGCGATTGCCATCACCAGCATCGGCGGCATGGATCTCAAGAAAGTCGCTGTGCCAGTTTTCCACGGCGTGGCGGGACTCGTGATCTTCCTCGGACCGTTCCTCGCCAAGGGCGCGCCGAAGGGATTCTATTGGGTGGGAATCGGCGGGGCGCTGATCGGCATCGGCGGCATCGCGCTGGCGTTCCTCAGCGTGGGCAAGCCGTTGTTGGGAATCTTCACCCTGGAGTTCGTTAGCGCGATCCTTGCTCCGTTGCTCTTCCTGATGACGGGCGCGTTCACCATCGGCTTCGCCCGCAAGGGATAATTTCAAACCTGTACACGGATTACACGGACAAATAGATTCACACGGATTTTTAAAAATAAATCCGTGCTTTTCCGTAAAATCCGCGTAATCCGTGTACCGAATTTTTTGGAGAATCCTCCATGCAATTTATCAAAGACCGTTTCAACTACCTCTTCACCTCCACCAAGGGACTCATCCTCGTCGCCATCGCGATGATCGCCGTCGTGACCGCGACTTGGGGCATGCTCTCGGGACCGATGGCCGAGATGGGCGTGCGCGAGATCGTGATCAAACTGCTCGGCATGGACATTGTGCAGGCCGAGCGCGAAGGACGCATCATCATTTTGTATCACTCGATTGCGATGGCTGTCATCGCGATTGAAACCTACATGGTGACGGGACTCTTGAAGATGAAAGAGTTCCTCAAGATGTCGGTGCGCCTGCTCATCACCGTCGGCTACATATTGACGATGATCTTCGGCATGGGCTTCGCGTATTTCGGTCACAACTGGGCGTTCCACGGGCTGTACATCACGGGGCTTTCGCTCATCTTCTTCGCGGGCGTGCTGCTGTGCGTGGCGCTCAATCCCTGGGACAAGGAATACTACATCGCAGACACGGCTTACGCGCGCACCAAAAGCGGCCTGGATTTAGAACGCGTCGCCTTCTTCACCACCGCGGTGACGACGGTCATCTCCGCCCTCTTCGGCGCGGTACCTGGCTCGTACTACGGTCACGGCTTCGAGACCTTCCTCGCGGAGAACATCATCCGCCTGCCGCACAAAACAACGATGGAATATTCCATCATCGGCCACCTGCATATCATGCTGGCGCTGATCGCCATCATGATCACGCTCATCATCGGGCGCTGGCTGAACTTCAAAGGCGCATGGCACAAGGTCGCCATGCCGTTGATGATCCTCGGCTGTATCGTTCTCAATCTCGGCGTGTGGGGCGTGGTCACTCCGCTCGAACCCGTGGCGCACATGATCATCTACGTCGGCGCGACCCCGTCCATGCTGGCGGCGCTCTTCCTGCTCATCTGGAGTTGGAACAAGTTCATCAAGGAAGGCACCGCCCATCTCGCCAAGCCGACCTTCCTCCAAAAACTCGGCGCGATGGTCAGCGACCCGCTCAAGTTTGGACCCACCTGGCAAATGCTGTTCATGAACTTCACCACCAGCGGCATCGGCATCTTCATGGCCATCCGCCTCGACGAAATTTTCCGCATGTGGCCTGCCCGCGAAGAACGCATCGAACTCACGGGTCACTGGCACGCGCTCTCAGCCATCATCG
>CAZVAX010000056.1:0-27436 GCA_964625215.1 uncultured Anaerolineaceae bacterium
TCCTGACTATCATCCCGCTAATGCGCTAACCACACTCTATCGGGAGACTACCGGATTTTTGAGGTCAGCGAAAAGCTCTATCCCAAAACCGATTTTCTGGAATATAGATCGCCGTCAAAGAAGTGACCTCGCATGAAATACATCGCCTTTTTACGCGCCGTCAACGTCGGCGGGACAAAGGTCATCAAGATGGATGACCTGAAGCGCATGTTCGAGTCCTTTGGGCTGGCGAATGTGCAAACCTTCATCCAAAGTGGGAACGTCATTTTCGAGGCAGGGGAGGAATCCGATTTGGCGTTCAGGATCGAAGCGGGGCTGGAGGCGAAGTTGGGCTACAAAGTGAAAGTCTTCGTCCGCACGATGGATGAGTTGGCGAACATCGCGCGCAGTCCTATCTTCGAACCGCAAAGGGATGAGGTATTACATATCGTTCTGCTCAACGAGCCGCCTGATAAAAAAGCGCGACAGGCGTTGGCGGCCTTCAATAGTCCCGCTGACGAGTTCACCATAAAGGGAAGGGAGGCGTATAACCTGCGCCGCGACCGGGAGGCCTCAGTGTTTTCAAATCAGTTCATCGAGAAGACTCTCAAAGTTCCGGCGACCACGCGCAACCTGAACACCCTCCGCAAAATTGTTGAAAAATTTGGATAATGCCATGAACCTCAAAATCTTCGCCACCGGCGGCTCGATGGACAAAGCCTACTCCACCCAGGAAAGCGATTTCGTGGTGGGCGAGCCGCAGATCGGACGCGTTCTCACCGACGCGAACGTCAACCTGGAATACGAGATCGAGTCCCTGCTCGCCAAGGACAGCCTCGACATCACCGACGAAGACCGGGCGCGCATCGTGGACAGAGTCCGCGACGAGGCCTGCCCGCGCATCGTCATCACCCACGGGACCGACACGATGATCCAAACCGGGTTGGCCTTGATCCGCGCGGGGCTCGGCTCCACCCGGACCATTGTCCTGACCGGCGCGATGCAACCCGCGGCCTTCCAACACACCGACGCGGACTTCAACGCGGGAGGCGCGGTGATCGCCGCGCAAATTCTTCCCCCCGGCGTCTACATCGTGATGAATGGACGCGTCTTCGATCCCCAGCAGGCGTGGAAGAACATCGTCTCCAATCGGTTCGAGGAACCCGAATGACGGAGCGCCTCGTCACATTTGCCGAACTCCGTCGCAACAACGGCGACCGCGGCTCTCGTAAGTTCATCGCCCACAGAGGCGTCGTCTATGATGTGACCGATTGCCCGAAGTGGCGCGACGAAATGCACGAACGCCTGCACTTCCCCGGCCAGGATCTCACCAGCGAATTCCCCGACGCGCCGCATAAAGAGGAAGTCTTTCTCCACGAGTGCGCCAAGGTTGTGGGACGGCTGGCAGAATGAATCGGATCGAAGGTTAAAAGTCGAAAGTCTGATAGGAGACCTTAGACCTTCGACTTTCGACTCAAAAAAGATTACAATCCCGCCCATGTCCGACCCGACCGCCTCCCCGCGCGATTCCTTCGTAGCCATCTGCGGACGCGTCTTCCACTCCGACCCGGATTACTTTCCGCAAGCCGAATATCGCGGCCGCCGCATCTACCTCTGCACCGACTCCTGCCTCGGCGCGTTCCTCTCCGACCCCGACCGCTTCGTCGCCGCGCACAAAAAGAGGTACGCGCAAGGGAGAGGCGTCCACCACGTCAGAGGTTTGTCCGCCGGGATAGAGGGGACAAAAACGTACACAAGTACATAGATCCACATGGAACACGCGCCATGCAACTTGGAACTTGAAACCCGGATATCCTATCCCCTATCCCGCCACTGATCACTGAAAACTGATCACTGAAAACTGATAACTGATAACTGATAACTGGTTCCCACCCATGCTCACCCCTCGCAAACCCATCCGCTTTTATCAAATAGACTCCTCGCGCGCCAGCGAAATCGAAAGCCACACCATTGTGGAGACGCCCGTCTCGCTCACCGTCAACGGCGAGGTCTGGCTGACATTCATGTGTACGCCCGTCCAGCTCGAAGCGATGGCGGTGGGATTTTTATTCAATGAGGGCCTCATCAACTCAATGGATAATGTGGCCGACGTGCGCCTCTGCGAACACGGCGACAACGTGGATGTCTGGTTGACGCGCGATGCGCAGAAGCCGACCAAATGGACGCGCACCTCCGGCTGTTCCGGCGGAGTGACCGCCGTCGACTCCATCGCGAGACCCCAACCGGTCGCGTCGCCCAATGGATTTGTCATTCCCGCCGAACGCATCGGTCGTCTGGTCGAGATGTTGTTCGACGCCCAGGAACTCTACCGCGAAACCGGCGGCGTCCACACCTCCGCGCTGAGCGACGGCGAGTCCATCCTGCTCTCCGCCGAGGACATTGGCCGCCACAACACGCTCGACAAGATCGCCGGCCTGTGCTTGATGCAAAACCTCCACCCGGAGCGACGCATCCTCATCACCACCGGGCGCATCAGTTCCGAGATGTTGCAAAAGGCTGTCCGCTTCGGCGCGGGGATTTTGATCTCGCGCACCTCTCCCTCCTCCCTCTCGATTGAACTCGCCGAAAAATGGGGCGTCACCCTCATCGGTTACGCGCGGCGGAATCGCTTCAATTTGTACGCGCATCCGGAAAGAATATTGTCGCCAGTGGAAACGAAATAACTCTCCCCAACCCCGTAGGGGTGATCGGATTCTAGATTCTCATCTGTACCGCCGCGATGACCGCCTCGCGGAATTTCCTCCCTGCCGCGTTCTCCTCCAACCCGATGAACACGCTCCCTGCTTTACTTATGTTCGTATACTGCCCGTGAACGTCAATGCCCGTATCGGGGACCATCTTCGCAAAATCGGACTTGGCGTAATCCTGCACTGTGATCTGATTCAGCCGCGCAGAGAGAACTCCAATGGGAGCTTTCGGCTCGCCGGCGGCCCACACCAGCCAACCCTGCGCGAGAACCGCCCCGGTGTACACCGTCTCCGCGCTTCCAAAGAGTCCTTTCTTGGTTTTCTCGGAGATCGTCTCGATGCACATCGCCGGCGCGGACAGAATGTCGCCCAGGTTGTACTTCTCCACATGGGCGCGGATGGCCGCGCTCAAGTCGGGTCGCATCGAGTCAAGCGTGCACTCGCGCGTCGTTCGGTTCCAGTCTCCCATGTCAACTCCTTGTGATGCTCTAAAATGTTCGTGCGATTTTAGCGCAACTCATTTCAGGGCTTTCGCCGCGGCGCGCGCCGCGGCCTCCGGCGACGTTCCCTCCAACACCTGCTTCACTGCCTGCGCCAGCAACGGCTCGATCACAGCCACAACCTCAGCCGAGGGAAAAACGCGCGCCACAGACAAAGCGGGACTCCAGTCCGCGGCATACGGCGAAAGATAACCCGTCGCTTTGCCCCACTCCGTCAGGAAATCCTCCATCGTCAACCAGGTCGCCAACTCCACCGCCAATTCCTGACGCTCGACATCCAGACTCGCCGCCGACCAGACCCAACCGTCCACCAATGTAGCCGGCGACTCATCGAACCCCGGCAACGCCTCCACGCGGACCCCCGCCGGGCCGCGTCGTTTCAGGCCGGTCAACCAGCCCACAGCGAAGCCTCCTCTCTCTCCCTCCAGCGACTCCCAAACCGCTTCGTTCGACTCCACCGACACAACGGTTTCTTGGGCAAAGAGGGTCAGCACACGCGTTAAAATGCTCTCTTCGAGAAACGGTTTTTCGTGGTCATCGGTCACGGCGCCGCCCGCCGCCAAATACAACGCCAGCGGAAAACTTCCGTCCGTACCATTGAACGTCAACGGGCCTTCACGCGCTGCCTCGGCCCAACCCGCCGCTGGCTCCCGCCCGGCGGAGGCCAACACCAGCGCGTCCAACGCGAAGGGAAAACCATAATTTACATTTTGCACGTGGGCGAGCGCGCGCGCGGAGAAGGTCAAGTCGCTTTCCTGGAGAGGCGACTCCTCCAGCGGTTGGATGATCCCAGCCAGCGCTGCGCGTTCCAAGTCCGCGCGAGGGAGGGCGATCAGGTCGGGCAGGGCCGAAGGCGCCGCCGCAGACGACAACCGCAGGGACTCGAGCAAGCCGGTCGCGCCACTCTCCTCTTTTACGCGTATATCCAATTTCAAACCGGGATGCGCGGCCGCGAAGGAGTCCAGCCGCGCTTGCATCAGCGCGTCGGAGGCGGGGTCGAAGCGCGGCGGCAGCCAGACGCGCAGCACAAGCGGCGCGTTGGCGGGCGCGGTCGCTTCCGCGGTGGGAAGGAGGTTTACCAAAGTCGAAGTGGGGGAAGGCGGGACGGCGGCCGGGGGTGGAGTCGACTCGGCGCAAGCCGCGAGCAGGCCCAACGTCAGGAGGGAAGCGAGGAGGAGGCGCGGGAGGGCGGTTTTGGTCGCGAACACGTCTAAAGATCCGTTGAACGAAGGAGAAGAAGCAACAGGCGCGCCGCGTCCTGCATGTCTTGCATGTCCATCATTTCAGAAGGCGAATGAATGTGTCGTAGGGGGAGGCCAAGCCCGCTGACCCGCGCGCCCGCGCCAGCCATTTGCATGACGCGCGCGTCGGAGCCGAGGTTGTCCGCCGCCTCGAATTGATGAGGAATGCGATTCTTTTTGGCGAGGCGCGTCATCAGGTCCACGAGGCCGGGGTCGGCGATGAGGCCGGAATCTTTGATCTTGATGGCCGGCCCTTTGCCGAGCGCGATGGGGTTGCGATCGGCGGAGTGGGGTTGGTCGCTGGCGTTGACCACGTCCACCGCGAGGGCGATTTCCGGTTCGAGACTGTAAGCCGCGGGGCCGGCGCCGCGCGCGCCGGTCTCTTCTTGCACGGTGAAAACAAAATAGATTTCGTGCGGGGTGGAGCGGAGGGAGCGCAGGGTTTCGATGAGCAGGGCCGCGCCGGCGCGGTTGTCGAGCGCCTTCGAAACGACGCGCCCGCCCAGATCGAGGAAAGAGGCGTCGAACACAGCCGCGTCGCCAACTTTCACTGGCGAGTCTGCGGCGCGGGTGGCGCCGGTGTCAAGATAGTATTTATCGAGGCTGGGGGCGCGATCTTTGGCGTCGGCGTCGCGCTCGAGGCCGATGACGCCGCGCGCGCCGTTGGTGAATTGGACGCGCATTCCAACGCGGCGATGCGGCGCAAATCCGCCCAGCGTATTGAAGCGGGCGAAACCGTTGGCGTCCACATGCGAGACGATCAGGCCGATCTCGTCGAGGTGCGCGGCCAGCATGACGCGTTTACCGCGGTTGGATTTGCGCCCTTTGCGGGCGATGAGGTTGCCCAACGCGTCCACGCGGATTTCGTCGGCGTGCGGCTGGACCATTTTTTGGACAACGGCGCGTAGCGCGTCTTCTTTGCCGGAGGGCGCGGGGATTTCAGTGAGGGCGCGGAGGAGGGGTTTCATGGGGGCTTCAGTCATCAGTTTTCAGTCGTGGATGTGTGTGCCTGTTTACGTTTGCAAGTTTACTGCCTGCCCAACAGCAAACACTTGCTTGCCCTCGCGTGTGAAGCGCGTGACGGTTTGGCGGCCATGCACTTGCCATGTTCCGCCCAAGGTTCCGATGAGGGCTGTTTCCTCGTCAATGCCGAGCAGGGACTCGCCTTTTTTCAAACGACGCGCCAGCGCGAAAATGAAAGGCTTCCAGATGCCGGGGATGGCGTCAAAGTGCGGGAGAATGTAGTTGGCGGGAATGAGTCCAAACGCGCTGACCGTGCCGAGTCCCACGCGACGGAAGTCGGGCATGGACTGGCCGAGGATCATCGCGCCGGCCGAGCAACCCGCGTAGGCCGCGCCGCGCGACCAGGCGCGAGTCGCGGCCTGCCAGGCGCGGCTTCCGTTCATGGTTTGATACAGATGATTCGGATTCCCGCCGGAGAAATAGATCAGGTCGGCGGATTCGAGCGCGGACTCGTACTGCGGGTCGTCGGCGGAGGCGCGGTCAATGATGGGCAGGGCGGTCACGTCCGCGCCGAGACGGCGAAAATGCTCCTCGCCCATTTTCATCCAACGGCCCCATGAGGTCTCGCCCTCCTGCCCTGCCGCGGTGGGCAGGCAAACGACGCGCGGAGTCGAGCCGTCCGCGTTGCAATGCGCGAGGAGGCGCTTGTCCACCTCGTCCATCACGGGCAGGTATTCACCGGAACCGAGCAGGGCGATTAAACCTTTCATGGAAAACACCATAATGTTCCTGATTTTCAATGCCCGCTAGAGGAAGGTTGCGAAAAACTCTTTTAATTCATCCAGGTCAGCCAAATGGTTTTGTAGCACTTCGTAAACGATACTTCGGTCTACTTCCAGGTAGTTGTGTACAAGGATATTTCGAAAGCCCACAATGCGAATCCATTTTTCGCGAAGTTCTTCGGAAATGAATTTCTTCTCGGCAAGAACGGCGGCAATATCGCTATACCAGTTGACCTCGCCAAGCCCCAAATCAGCGATGATATGGCTGCCCATGTCGGTAGTGGTTTCAATCGCCAATTGGAGAAAACGCTCCGCGCTGCCGTAATGCTCGGGGTCATCCAGAAATTCATCCAACGAATAGGATTGCAAACCGCGCAGGATGAGCAGGCATTCATCCAGTTTTTGGAGTCGCTTACGAATAACTTCGGCCTTGACCATCGTGCAAAATCCTCCGTTTGTACGCTTCGCGTTGTACTTTTAAGTAGGGAAGAAAATCAAAATATTCCCGCACGGTCAGGGAGTAAAACGCCCCCGCGTCAAAGTCTTCGGTCTTGAACACCAAGCGATTTCGACGCACTGCCTCGAAACGTAAAACGATATCGGGTGTGTCGAGGATCGCCAAATCCACATTACAGAACCCCTCCCTTGCCAGGTCGGCGAGAATATCCAGCTTTTGGGCGCGCAGATCCGAGTCGCCTGTAAGAGCCAGGTCAAGATCGCTTTCAGCGTGCATAAAACCATCCGCCGCCGAGCCAAACAGATAGACAGCCTGCACACTCGGATACTTTTTGAAAATATCCGCCAGGAGGGAAAGATCGGGAAATGCAGGGACAACTTTGTCAGTCATGTTCTGGATTGTATCAGGGAACGCGTCATTTTCCCCAGGCCGGCATGAATCAACCCCAGGTAATTCCGCCAATCGTCCACGCGGCAGACGCCGACCGGAGAATGAATGTAGCGGCATGGGACGGCAATCGAAAGCGAGGGGATGCCGGCGAGTCGCTGGTGGATCGCGCCGGCGTCGTTGCCGCCTCCGCCGGGTTGGCGGATTTGGTATGGGATGCCGGCCTTCTGCGCGGTCCGCTCGAAGTGACGGACGAGGCGCGCATCCTGAATGGTGCGTGAGTCGGCAATGTAAATAGCGGGGCCGAGTCCCAGGCGCGAATTATAGACCGTATTCTCGCGCCCGTCGGAAGTTGGCAGGTCACGCGCGAGCGTGGACTCAACCGCGATAGCGAGGTCGGGCGCGAGGGCGTGGGCGGCCGGGCCGGCTCCGCGCAGGGCGATCTCCTCTTGCACGGTGAAGGCGAGCAGAAGATCAATGTTGGCGGGCGCGACTTTGAGAATTTCGATCAGGGTTGCGACGCCGATGCGGTCATCAATAGCCTTGGCGAAAATCGAAGGCCCGACGCGGCGGAACTTCGTGGCAAACGCGGCGCGGTCGCCGACTTTAATGTTCGCGCCGGCCGCGCCCGCGTCCAGCCTCAACGAGTCGAGCGGGATGGGCTTCGTCTCATCGCCCTCCTCCATCAAGTGGACCGGGCGCGTCCCGATCACCGCCGGGATGCGTTCGCGCCCGACCAGCATTTGCTTACCCACTAGCGCGCTGGCGTCCACGCTGCCGACGACCGCGAAACGATAGACTCCCTCGCCCTCGTCCGCCACTGCCATCAGGCCGACCTCATCCATGTGCGCGGCGAGCATGACCCTGAGCCGGTTCCGTCCGCGCCCGCGCTTGGTTGCCAGCACATTGCCGAGCGCGTCCACGCGAACCTCGTCCGCGAGAGGCGTCACTTCTTCGAGGACGATCTTCCTCACTTCGCCTTCGTCGCCGGAGACGGCGATGGCGTTGGTGAGGCGTTGGAGGAGTTTGAGGGGAGGGGTGAGGGAAGTCATCAGTGATCAGTCATCAGTCATCAGTGATCAGTGTTCAGTGTTCAGCGGCAGGGTGGACTACTCTCTGTTCTCTACTCTCTATTTATCTGGTATGAGAACAACAAAATCACCCTCTTCAAACACGGCGATGATTTTATAGGAACGCAAGAGGGGAATGCTGACTCGTTTTAGCCAGGCGTTGTTTTCTTCGCTGAAGGCCGAGTCGGATTCGAGCAGGCGGCCGGGAGGAATCGGGCCGATGATGAGAGCGTATTTGTGCGCGGCGATGTCGGCGTGGAATTGATCAATCATCGGACGGTAGTTGGTGATGGCGTATTCCATCAGGTCAATGTTGTCCCATTCAGGGACGAGGGGAACCCCGGTGATGAGGTCAAAGGTGAGGAGGTGACGTTGGGTGATGAAGAGGACCGAGCCGCCGTCCGCGACGGTTTCGTCCACGAGGGATTGGAGTTCAGCGAGGGAATCTTCGTGGCGGTCGAGGGAAGGGAGCGCGGGGGTGATGGCGTTCGTCGTGAAGACAGTCACTGCGAGGACGGCGAGGGAGAGAGTCAGCGGGCCGATCGGAGAGGGGGACACCTCACCCGCTTTGTCGTCGGGGGTGAAGCGGGCGAAGAGGAGGTAGAGGCCAATTGTCACGCAGAGGACCGAGAAGCCGTCGAGGTTGTGGAGGTTGTTCCCGCCGCCGATCTTCGCGCTGACGATGATTCCGCCTGTGAAGAGGAGGAGGAGAATCGCGACGAGTCCAAAAACGCGAATCCAATGCCATTGTTTGGCGCGCAGGTGAGAGGCGAGGAAGGCTGTGAGGGGCGCGGCCATGAGCAGCGCCGAGGGGAGGATGCCCCACGAGTTGAGCGCGCTGGGGAAGAGACGATACCAGAGCAGTTGTTGGATGAAGGAGGCGTTGAACATCGCGTCGGAGGCGAGGGAGAGGTCGGCGTACCAGAGGCGCGCCGCGTAGGCAGTGGCGAGGCCGAGGAGGGTGTAGAGCGCGGGAGGGGCGAGGTAGCGGAGGATGGGTGTCAGGTGACGAGTGTCAGGCGTCAGGCGGCGAGGGAGGGGGGTTTCGAGCAGGTAGAGGGCGATGGCGAGCATGGCCGGGATGGGCAGCCAGTTAACGCGGCTGATGCCGGCCCAAAGCGAGGCGGCGAGCAGGGCGAGGATGGATTGGATGGGTTTGTTGGGGTGATAAAACGCGAGGATGGGAATGGCGGCGGGGAGCAAATAAAAATAGACCGGGCCTTGCAAGAGAAAGAGCGTACCCCAAAGAAAGAGGGCCAGCCAGATGCTTTTTTGTACACGGATTTCGCGGACGCTTCGCGGACGGATTCGCACGGATTCTTTTTTGTTTTGCCGAACGGACTCCAACGTCTCCCGACGCTGGCTCGAAAGTTGGGAGACTTTCGAGTCCGGGGTCAAGCGGCGGAGGATGAGGAAGACAGTGAGCGCGGGCAGGAGGAAGCGCAGGGAGTATTCCCAGATGCGCTCGAGAAGAAGCGAGGGTTGCGGGAGGAGGAGCGGGAAGACTTCGACCACGTAGCGGCTGAGGTCTTGGTAGAACGGAGGCAGGGATATGCCGTAGTAACGCTCGGAGAGGAGCAAGGAGGCATGATAGTAACGCGTGGCCTCCGACCAGCCGATTGAGAAGGGAGTCGGCGCGAGGAGGAAAAGGTAGGAGGCGAGGTTGTAGAGGGAGGCGAGGAGGAGGGAGAAGAACAAGTGGGCAGTGATCAGTGACCAGTGATCAGTGTCGGGTGTCTGAGTGTCGGGTTGTCGGGAAAGGAAACAGGAGGCGAGGAGGGAGGCGAGCCAGAGGAGGAGGAAGCGCGCCGGGAGGGATTGGAAGGAGTCGCGCCAGGGGCCGAGGAAGAGGAAGAGCATGAGCGCGGCGGTGAGGAGGAAGAGGAGGAGGGATAGGGGATAGGAGATAGGAGATAGAAGATAGAAGTTAGAAGTTAGTAGATAGGGAGCGCGCCACGCCGCGAGGAGGAGGGCGATGCCCAAGGCGGCGACTGCGAAAACGAGGATGGTGCGACGCCAGAAGACGAACATCACACCGCCTGAGCCGAGGTCAACTGCGAGGGCGAGGGTGAGCAGGCCGGTGACGGTGAGGGCGAAGCGCGCGAACCATTGTGGCGAGACTTCGCCGAGTCTTGCGCGGACGAGGTCGAGCGGGGAGTCAGTCATCCCAGGCGATCCTCGCGAGGAAGTCGGGTTCGAGGCTGGCGATGAAGCCGGCGATAAGTCGCGCGGCGCAGGCGATATCTTCGAGGGCGACGACTTCGACGGGCGTGTGCATGTTGCGGAGGGGAATCTCAATCAGCGCGGTGGGGACGCCGCGGCGGGATAGTTGGAAGGCGTCGGTTTCAGTGAGGGAGAGTTCGGGGATGGGTTCGAGTGTGACGGGAATTTCGAGATCGTCGGCCACCTGTTTGAGTCGCTTGACAAGGAAAGGGTGCATTTCGGGACCGACGCCAATCGTCGGGCCAGCGCCGAGGGGAAAGGTCTCCCACGTGTCCGAGCCGGGACCTTTGCCATAAGTCACATCCACGATGAGGGCCAAATCGGGATTCAGCGCGTGGGCCGAGGTGGCCGCGCCGGCGTAGGTGGTCTCCTCTTGGACGGAGGCGACGAACCAAACGTCCCAGGCGTGACTTGTGGCGGGCAGAGACTCGAGAGCGAGAGTCAGCGCGGCGAGGGAGGCGCGATTGTCGAGCGAGTGACCAGTCAGTTTGCCGCCGAGCAGATCTGTCGGCGCGGAGGCGAAGGAGATCAGGTCGCCGGGCCGCACGAGTTGAGTCACGCGGCGCGGAGGCAGGCCCACATCTACGAGCAGGTCGTCGAAGCCGGGCGCGGCTTTCTTTTCGTCGTCGGCGCGCAGCGAGGCAGGCAAAGGCACGATCACGCCGGGCAGGTCGCGGCGCGCACGCCGCGAAGCGTGGACGGTGACGGGTTGATGAGCGAGGAGGCGCGGGTCGAGGTCGCCGACGGGGGCGACGCGGATGAAGCCATCCACGAAACCGGCGGCCATGAGACCGATGGAGTCCGCGTGGGCGGAGATAACGAGAGTGGGGTTGGCGCGCCCGCTTCCCCGTCGCAGGGCGTGAAGCGAGCCGAGTCGGGAGCGATGAACCTCGTGGGCCGAGTCCTGCCAGCGGGCGGAGAGCAGGTCCGTTACGGGAGTCTCGTATCCCGCGAGGCCGGGGAGGGAGATGAGGGATTTAAGAAAGGGGAGGAGATCCGTCATGCGGGCGGATTAGGGAGGCGTGGCGGTGACGGTGGGAGTCTCGGTGGGCGAAGCGGTGGGAGTGGGGGAGGCGGTGGCTGTGACCGTTGAGGTTTGGGTGGGGCTTGCGGTGGCAGAGGGAGTGAAGGTGGACGTGGGAGAGGGCGTGGTGGAGGGCGTCCAGGTGGGCGTGAACGTGAAGGTGGGAGTGAATGTGGGTGAAGAGGTCCAGGTGGCAGTGGGGGTGAAGGTGATGGAGGGAGGCAGGAAGGGAGTCGGGCTGACAGTGGCAGTGAGAGTCGCGGTGGCGCTGGTGGTCGGGAAAAAGGTCAGGGTGAAGAAGGCCGGGGTGTTGGTGGAAGTGGAAGAAAGGTTGGAGGTGGAAGTGTAGGTGAAGGCCAGGGTAAAGGTGGGCGTGGCGCTGGCGGATCCCGGCTCGGGCGCGAGCAACCAGGCCATCCAGCCGAGACAGTAACAGGGCAAGGTGGTCAGGATGATGGTGATGAGGGTCAGTCGTCGGCGGGCGCGGCCTTCAGCGTGATCTTCCATGGGGGCGATGATAACAGAGGAAGGATGAAGGCGGAAGGATGGAGGTAGAAGGCGGGAGGGCAGTACAGGTATAATGCGGACAATGATCCCTCTCAAACTTCACATCGCTGGATTCCTCTCCTACCGCGACCCGGTGGAACTCGACTTTGGCTCGTTTGACCTGGCTTGCATCTCAGGTCAAAACGGCGCGGGAAAATCGTCCCTGCTCGACGCGATCACGTGGGCGTTGTTCGGCGAGGCGCGTAGCAAGGACAAGGACGCGCTGGTCAACCTGCAATCGAAGGCGGCGGAAGTGGCGCTGACCTTCGCCTATGAGGGCAACGTCTATCGCGTCTTGCGGACCGCCCCGCGCGGGAAGACGACAACCCTGGAGTTTCAGATCGCGGAAAGGGAACCGGGAACGGGAGACGGTCCTCGTCCATCGGTCTCCAGCCACGTGACCTGGCGTCCGCTTACCGAACGATCTACGCGTGAGACGCAAACCCGCATCGAGCAGACCTTGCGGTTGGACTACGATACTTTCGTCAACGCCTCCTTTTTTTTGCAGGGCAAAGCGGACGAGTTCACGCAGAAAAAGGCCAGCGAGCGCAAGGCCATTCTTGGCTCGATCCTCGGCCTGGAAATTTGGGAGACTTACAAAGAGCGCGCGTCCGACCGCCGCAAGGAGATCGAGCGCGAAGCGGCGGGCATTGACCGTTCCATCGAAGACATCGAAGCCGAATTGGCGGAGGAGGAACCGCGCAAGCGCAGGCTCAAGGAACTTGAGTCGGATCTGAAACGATTGAGCGAGGAACGTAAAACGCAGGAGGCCGCGCTGGAGAGTCTGCGCAAAGCGGTCGCGGCGTTGGATTCAAGCCTGGCGGCGGAGAAGGCCCGTTTGGAGGAGGAAAGACGCGGGCTGGGGAGTCAGTTTTTAGTTATCAGTGATCAGTTGTCAGTTATCGGTGAGTTGACGGGGAAGATCGAAGGCGCGAGGAAGTCGTTGGCGGAGATCGAGAAATCCATCGCGAAGCGGGTCGAGGCGGAGGAGAGTCGCAACGCGGCGCGGGAGCAGTTTGGGGCGTTGAAAGCCGAGAACGAGTTGCGAAAGTTGGAGATGGACGAACTCAAGGCGCGCATTGACCAACTCGAAGCCGCGGGCGGCGCGACCTGTCCGCTGTGCGGGCAGGCGCTGACCGAGGCGCATCGCCGCGCCACGTTGAAGCAATTACAAAACGAGGGCAAGGAAAAAGGCGACCGTTTTCGCGACAACAAAAAAAGCATGGACGAACTCACGAAGCAGATCGCGACTCTTGACTCGCAACTTGCGAAGATGGGCAGCGCCGAGAGGGAGCGATTGTCGCTTTCGAGTTCGATCGCGCAGTGGACGGAGCGGATCGAAACGACGCGCGCCGCCGCGCAGGCGTGGGAGGCGGGCGGCGCGAAACGCTTGAAGGAAGTGGAAGAAATCCTCGCCGGCGAAAAATTCGCGGTCGAGATTCGGCGGCCAACCGTCAGCTTGGATGAGGCCGAACGCGTCCTGCTCCGTTTGCAGGAGCAGGAAAATACGAAAAACCAGGAGGTGGGCGGGGCGCGTCAATTGGTGGAGGTGTTGGCCTCGTTGCGCCAGCGAAAAGCGGGACTGCTCGCCGAGCGCGAGGAAAAACTGCAACTCGTCACCCGTCACAAAATGCTGGAACGCGCCTTCGGCAAGGACGGCGTCCCGGCCCTGCTGATCGAGCAGGCGCTTCCGCAGATCGAGTCGAAGGCCAATGATCTGCTCGATCGCTTAAGCAATGGGCAGATGTCCATCCGCTTCGCGACCCAGGCCGAATACAAGGACAAGAAACGCGACGACCTGAAAGAGACGCTTGACATCCAGATCAGCGACGGCGCGGGTCTGCGCGATTACGAAATGTTTAGCGGAGGCGAAGCCTTCCGCGTCAACTTCGCCATCCGCCTGGCTCTCTCCGAAGTGCTGGCGGGACGCAAGGGCGCGCGCCTGCAAACCCTGGTCATTGACGAGGGCTTCGGCTCGCAGGACGCGCAAGGGCGGCAACGTCTTATCGAGGCGATCAATTTGGTCAAGCCGGATTTCGCCAAGATTCTGGTCATTACGCATTTGGATGAATTGAAGGACGCGTTCCCGACGCGAATCGAGGTAGAGAAGACGGAGCGCGGGTCAACGGCGAGGGTAATATAAGGTGAATTTTAGCGATAGAAGGAGCCTCCCATGTTCAATTCTCCCAACTCCCTGCCCGACTTCGGCTCGTACGAAGATATTCAAAAACGGATGATCCAACGCGTCCGGGAAGCAAATCTGGATGAAAGGATTCTGGACATCCTGCGAACCAAGTACGAAGAAGAATTAGCCCAGAGGAATATCATGCTCTCGCGCCCCGAAAGAAATCGGTTGTTCCGGGATGTTGCAAAGGCGGTACTGGAGGACGTACTCGCCAAACTAGGCGACTGATTTTCAGGGAACGGATTGAACGTCAGGGGCGTTTACCGGGAAGTCAGCATTTTCTCTCATTACTACATATGGAGGACAACCATGTCATCGAAATTCCAGAACGTTATGTTGATTGGGATCGCGGTGGTCGTGATCGCGCTGTTTCTGCGCCGGCCGGAGAAGCAAATCCCCATCGTGCAGGATATCCAGATAACCCAGCCGGAGAACAGTTTCATCAAGATCAACAGTGAGGGCGTCGTGCAGGTAGCGCCTGATACAGCGGAGGTCGAGATCGTAATTACAACGGAGGAGTTAGCGCTGGCGGAGGCCAAGCAGAAAAACGAAGAACTGACGGAAGAAGCCATCAGGATATTAAAAGAATACCAAATCCAAGACAAGGATATCAACGGCGATTTTCTGCGCGTCCAAGTCAATGCGGGCGTCACTCAAATCTATAACCACACCGTCTCGAACGTTATTGAAGTGACAATTCATGATCTGTCCCTCTTGGAACCGGTTCTCACCTCCTTGCAACAGGATGGAAAAGCCGCCCTTAAGATATCTAAGGTTACATTCAGCCTATCACGGATCAATCAATACGAGGAACAGGCCCTGCAACTGGCCGTGGATGCGGCGCAGGAAAAGGCAAAGGCGATGTCCCGAAAACTGGGACGGCAACTTGGAAATGTGATCACAATCGAACAAAGCACGTTCAATTCAAGTTCGCTTGACAGCGGGACGTTCACATGGATGCCCGGCTACCGGCAAGACACCCTATTGTCCATCGCCTTCACTGAGATAACCATCAGGGTCTACGTCACTGTGAAATTCGAATTAGAATAACGGGAAGTCGGCGCGAGAGGAGTCGCCGCTATGATTTTCTCAAAGTCGCTTGACAGACTAGCCTCTTTGGAACGCGAATAGCACGAATGGACGAATTTCGCGAATTTTCTTTGACTTATTCGCAACACGCGCAAATTCGCGGCATTCGCGTTGAGAATCTTCGGACTTTGAGAAGGCCATGGAGCCGCCGCCCTAGATAATTGACAAACTGCGCGCGCCTTTGTTACACTCCGCTCATTCAATTCTTCATCAGGAGACAAATATGAAACGCATTTGGACGATTGTTCTCGTGGGGACGCTGATATTGACCGCTTGCGGCTCGCCGGGCGACATTGAAGTCCGTCAGCCTTGGGCGCGCGCCGCCATGCAAGGCGAAAACAGCGCGGTGTACTTCGAACTGCAGAACCATTCCGAACTCGCCGACGAGATCATCGGCGCATCCTCAGACGTAGCCGAAGCGGTGGAACTCCACCTCAGTTCGATGGACGAAAACGGCGCGATGACGATGACCAAACAAGATTCCGTCCCCCTCGCGGTGGACGCCGAAATCCAATTCGCCCCTGGCGGATTGCACGTGATGCTCATCGGTCTCACGCGGGACCTCAAAGCGGGCGACCATTTTCAGTTGACCCTGCGCTTCCAGAACCACGCTGACCTGCTCCTGGAAGTGATCGTGCAGGAAATGGAAGGCATGAACGACTCGCACATGCCCTAAAAACGGACCAGCCAAACACGCCTGCCGATTTGTTGGCAGGCGTGTTTGATTCCCGGAAAATGAAGTCCGAGTCGCAATGTAATTTAGAACCCACCTAATGTGCAACACATAAGAAGGTGATCCACTGGACGAAAGCCTTGTAGAATAGCGGTAGCCAAACCCTACTCACAAGGAGTGCGCCAATGGATCGGGACAATTTTATCATTGCAGTCTTTCTAGTAGTCTGTGACCATTACCAAGCCATCAAAAAACAGTATCGGTTGCGGCAAGGCGGTTTTGCGCCTGCCTTGACGGACGAAGAAGCGATCACCATGGAAATCTGCGGAGAGTATTTCAAACTCGAATGCGACAAGGATATCTTCCAATACTTTCGCCAGCATTACCAACACTTCTTTCCGAAATTGACAGATCGGACATTGTTTGTTCGACAGGCAGCCAACCTGTGGCAAGTCAAGGCCGCCATTCAAAAACGCCTGGTTCTGATGAGCGGACAAGCCGACGATCCCGTGCAGGTCATTGACACGCTTCCTTTACCTGTTTGCGTAATCACCCGAGCGGTACGAGACCGTTGCTTCAAGACCGAAGCCGATTTTGGATACTGTGCGGCAAAAGACCAGCATTATTATGGCTTCAAGCTGGGCTTGCGGATCTCGCGTCTCGGCATGATTACCCATTATCCATTGCTGGCGGCTCGCCCACATGATATTCAAAGCCTGGATACCTTAGTGGAAGGCTTTGAAGGCATCGCTCCCGCCGACAAGGGTTTCATTGATGAGTATCGCCACTCACTCTTGCTGGAACGTCATCGCATCCTCGTCGTGACGCCTGCTCGAAAAAACATGCATTCCGACTTACCACAACATCTTCGTCGGTTTTGCCGACGCATCAGGAAATTTGTCGAGACGGTTGGGTCTCATTTGACTGAGCGCTTCAAGATTGATCAAATTCGTGTGCATGATCTTTGGCATTTTCAGCATCGCCTTGTCCGTAAAATCTTAGCTCACACGGTTTGTGTCTTCCTCAACTTGATGTTCAAACGCCCTCCGCTCGATTTGGACGGCTTGATCTCCGCGTAATTCAATGGTGTTGCACATTAGGTATTGCTGTTATATTATCAGTAGATCACGAAAACCTTGCGTAATTTGCGCTCTCTTGCGCAAATCTGGCGGTAGAGACCGCCAAATACACGCTTTCGTGAAGTACTGATTATCGATTTGCCTGCATTTATTGTGCAGGTGATTATCAAAATGATAATCACCCAAAACCACCACCATATATAGGCAAAAGCCACGAATCAAAACGAGTTATTCCACATATGTGGGCTAAAATTTCAGCCCATAGAGGGTCTAACTCATAAGCCCTTGGTCGCGAGTCCAAATCTCGCCCTCGGCGCTAGCCAGGGATCAGTGTTCAGTTTCCAGTGAGCAGTGATCGGTATACCTGCCCGATGCGGCGGGTTTTTTGTTGAGGTAGAATCGGGGGCATGAACACACTTCCCGAATCCCTGCTCGAAGTCCGCGAACATGATGCGCTGGATTACAAGCCGTTGATCAACTATCAAAGTTGGCGCGTGGCCTTGATGAACTACACCCCCGATCTGACGCCCGACAAGATCAACCGGATGCAAAAACACACCGAGACCGACGAGGTCTTTGTGTTGTTGGCCGGGCGGTGCATTTTGTTTTTGGGGGAGGGCCGGGAGGGGGTTACGACAGTCCACGCGGTGGATATGGAGTTGAACAAACTTTACAACGTCAAGCGCGGGGTGTGGCACTCGCACACGTTCAGCGAGGACGCGAAAGTTTTGATCGTGGAGAACCGCGAGACGGTGGAGTCCAATTCGCCGTTTGTGGGGCTGACGGCGGAGCAGCGCGAGGAAATTGTGAGCGAGACGAAACGATTGTGGGGATGAAGTAATCTGGCGTTAGAGAACGCCAAGTACGCGCGCTGGTTAGATCTCTTTCAGGAAACGCTTGTGGCCTTTCTTGGTCAGCGCGGCGAGTTCTTTGAAGAGCGCGGGTTCAGGCTTCTTGAAGTTGAAGCAGGATTTTCCCTGCATGTGTTTCTTCAACTCCGGCGAGATTTCATCCAGCAGGTCGGGACAGAGGTAAACCGGCATGAGATAAAAACTGACGTAGTTCTTCTTCACCTGCACAGAGCCGAAGAAGACCGGCTTTTTCCATTTCTCGCTGTACGGGCCATCGAGGGAGAAGGCTTCGGGCGTGTCGGCGGTGAGGGTGAGCGATTTGGCGTAGGGCAACAGGATGGCGCGCAGTTGTTCGAAGACGAGGGGAAAGCCATTGGTGGGCATTTTGATCTCCTAATACGATGCAACAGTAATCAACAGAAAGACCGCGTCGCCGAACAGCGTTCCATCGGGACGCGCGGCCTGCCAGACGCTTTCGTACGTCCCCGGCGCGGCGGCCGCGACGAAGAGGATGCTCAACGTCACGCGCGCCCCGGCCCGCGCGGGGTAGAGGGGGATTACTTCTTCCGCGCCGAGGGGATCGCCGCCGATGAAGCGCAGGGTGTAGCGCGCGTCCCAATCGCATGTGCCCGTGTTTTGGACGAGCCATTGTTTGTCCATGCTCTCGCCGGGGAGCACGACCGTGCCGTCGGGGTAGGTGAGGTCGTTGAGGAAAGTCAGGTTGTCGGCGCAGGGAGGGGTGGGAGTCGGAGGCGCGGGGGTGAGGGTGAACGCGAGGGTGGGGATGAGGCTCGATACGGTCGCGCCCGGCGCGAGGTCCGTGCGACGCGGGGATGGGGAGGCGGGTTCGGTCGGCGGGCGGAAGGGGGTGGGGGTGAGGGTCGGTCCGCAGGCGGAGAGAGTCAGCAGAATCAAAATGAACGCGGAGACGAGTCGGGGGGAGAGTCGGTCCGCGTTCATTGTGGAATGGTCGAGGAGATTGCTTCGGCGGGAGAACGCCGCCTCGCAATGACGATACGGGCTAGGCTTCTTCTTCGTTTCCACCGCTGTCGCCGTCGCCGCCCATGTCAATGGGGAGGACGAGCTCGCCACCGAGGGCTTTTTGGCGGATGACGGTTTCGATTTCGTTGGCGAGGTCGGGGTTGGAGCGCAGGTAATCTTTGGCATTCTCGCGGCCCTGACCGACGCGCACGTCGCCGTAGGTGAAGAAGGCGCCGCGCTTGGAGATGATTTCGAGCTGGGTGGCGAGGTCGAGCAGGTCGCCGACTTTGCTGATGCCTTCGTTGAACATGATGTCGAACTCGGCGGTGCGGAAAGGCGGCGCGACTTTGTTTTTCACCACGCGGACGCGCGTGCGATTGCCGATCACTTCGTCGCCGACCTTGATGGATTGGATGCGGCGCACGTCGAGACGGACGGAGGCATAGAACTTGAGGGCATTACCGCCGGTGGTGGTTTCAGGGTTGCCGAACATGACGCCGATCTTCTGGCGCAGTTGGTTGGTGAAGATGACGGCGGTCTTGGTCTGGTTGATGGCGCCGCTCAGTTTGCGGAGCGCCTGTGACATGAGGCGGGCTTGCACGCCCATGGTGGCGTCGCCCATGTCGCCTTCGATCTCGGAGCGGGGGACGAGCGCGGCGACGGAGTCGACCACCACGATGTCCACGCCGCCGGAGCGGACGAGGGTCTCGGTGATTTCGAGGGCTTGCTCACCGGTGTCGGGTTGCGAGACGAGCAGGTTGTCAATGTCCACGCCGCATTTGGCCGCGTAGACCGGGTCGAGGGCGTGTTCCATGTCAATGTAGGCGGCGGTGCCGCCCATCTTCTGGCCTTCTGCAACGATGTGTTGGCAAATGGTGGTCTTGCCGGAGGATTCGGGGCCGTAGATCTCGGTGATGCGGCCGCGCGGGATGCCTCCCACACCGAGCGCGATGTCGAGCGAGAGCGAACCGGTGGGGAAGGTTTCGGTGGCCATGGTGTGGGCTTCGCCGAGGCGCATGATCGAGCCGTCGCCCCAGCGTTTGGTGATGTCGCCAATCGCTTTATCGAGGACGGCTTTCTTGCCTTCGTCCATTACTGGGCCAGAGGGTACTTTTTCTTTTGCGGTGGATTTGCGTGCCATGTGTTTTTCTCCAGGGGTAAAGTTCCAGCAACGTTTGGGTTGGTAGCGGGAGTATAGCACAGATGTTCTGACCGTCAAGGGGGAGTCGGCGTCGCCATGAGTTCTTCCAAACTCGGCGTGGGCGGGGGAGCCAACGCGAAGCCCGCGTTCGGGCTGAAGGTGAAGTACGTCACCTGGCCGGGGAAAATCTCCACCCAAAATTGATATTTGACATCATCGTGGATCATGTTCACGCGATACAGACCGGCGGGCAGGTCGCTCAAGACCAGGTTCTCGCGGTAATACGGGTCGGAGTTGACCGCGCCGCCTCCATAGGTGCGGACGGTGCGCATGCGGCCATCCTGCTCGGAGGTCACTTGCAGCGGGACGAGTTGAACGAACTCCCCATACTTGTTCTCCAAACTTCCAACAAGCACGCCCCAGCCTTGCGGCGGAGCCATCCATAATTCCGGGTTATACGTGAATTGAAACGAGTTCTGTCCCAGCCGCACTTCAAAATGCAGATGCGGGCCGGTTGTGTTGCCGGTGTTTCCCACCAGGCCGAGTTGTTCGCCGGTCTCCAAATGCTGTCCCTCCGTCACGTCAATCTGAGACATGTGCGCGTACACCGTGTACAACTGCTGGCCCTTGTAGCCAAAGTCGTGACGAATCGCCACTGCCAGTCCGTACGGATCGGTCTTATCGTTCGGCGCTTCGCGGAACAAACCCCATCCCGTCCACACCACTGTTCCCGGCCCGGCGGCCAGCACAGGCGACCCCTCCTCGGCGTCAATGTCCACACCGGTATGTACCACGCCCTCGAAGAACATCTGTCCGTAACGATAGTCCGCTTCGGGCCAGTTGACCTGGTTGGACGGATTCGGACGCGCGAAATAAAAATGATCGAACGACGACAACGCCCAGGGGATGGGATAGAGCGGCGGACGCCAACCCGAGACTGGTTCCGCGCCCGGAGTGGGGAGCAGGAACCGAAGCGGCGCGCCCGTCGCGGCGGGAGTCGCCTCGGACTCCGCCCGCGCGGGCTCGGTCGTTTCGGGCCGGGGCGCGAAAGGCGAGGTGGGGGAGGCGGTAGTGGGAGAGGGAGAGCAGGCGGAGAGGATGTGGATGATAAGAGTAATTAGTAATTGGTAATTAGTAATTTGAGGTGTGAGGGGAGGGACGCGAGGCGAGGATTGCGTGTTGCGTATTGCGTAAGGTGTGCGGAACTTTTTGTTGAGCCGAGAATTCATTCGTTGTAACAATCCAATTACCATTTACCACTTACCAATTACCTCACGGCAATGGCGTATTCGACGGAACCGGCGTTGACGTGGAGGTCGGCAAGGGCGAAGGAGTAACCGTCGGTGAGGTGGTGGGTGTGGGCGAAGGGCCGGAGGTGAGGGTGGGCTTGGGCGTGCGCGAGGGCGTGGGGGTGGGCGGCAGGCGCGGCGTGGGTGTGATGAGCGCTTCGGCGGGATAGAGTTCGAGCATGGCGTCATACCACTCCAGGCCGGAGGTGAGGGCAAATTCGGAGAAGCGCGTCCCGGCGTAGTAGGCGCGCCAGTTGGGGAGGGAGGGGAGACGTTCCCAGCCGTAGGCGCGGGCGAGGGAAGTGAAGTCCACCCAGTAGCCGGTGGGAATAGGCGCGTATTGTCCGCCGCGTTCGTAGGCGAGGGGGTCGAGGTTGTAGCGCGCGGACAAGTCCCAAGGCGCGTCGCGGAGCGGTTCGCCCTGCGAGCCGTCTTGCATTTGGGCGCGCAGGTACACGCGCCAGAAGGTTTGCTGACCGATCTCCTCGCGGACGGTGACCATCCAGCCGGTGTTCGCGATGAGCGTGTTGATGGCAAAGGCGCGCCCGGTATGGAGCCAGTCGTTGCCGAGGCCGGGGTCGAGCGGGGAGGTGAGGGGGACGAAGGCGTTCTGCAAACTGGCGAGCGCGTCCCAGCCGGCCTCCGCGATGACGCGGGCGCGCAGGGCCGCAAAGGACTCGTCCACGAGGTCGTGCAGTTGCGGATACGGGGCCAGCACGTCGGGCAGGGGGACAACCGTCCAGCGATTGGCTGGCCCCTCATCCACGGGAACGAAAGCCGGGGACCACGGCGCGACCGGCGTGTAGGCAGTCGCTCGGTTGTACGCCTCCGGCAGGGGGTTGGGGAGATCGAGGGTGAGCCAGGCGAGTCCGCGCACGGGGCCGGGTAAAGGCTGGGGAGGCAGGAGCAGGCCCCCCGTCAAGGAGGAAGCGGAGAGGTAGTCGGCGTTGGGGCCGTTGAGGGTCACGGCGAGGCGCGTCGAGGAGGGATCCCAAGTCGCGTAGTCCGCGTCGGTGACCCAGCGCGCGGGACGCTCGGGTTCGTTCCTGTTCCATATATACGCGCCGCTGAAACCGAGGTCTTCGGCTTCGGAAGTCCAGAGGAGGCGCGAGGCGGACCAGAGCGGGCAATGTTCGGCGGCCTTGGGTGTGGCGCTGAGATTCGTGTAGCGGCCCTCGTCGGGGAGGTCGAGGTTGGCGAGCCACACGTCGGGGTTGCCGGCGCGGTCGGAGATGAAGGCGATCTCGCGTCCGCCGGGCGACCAGGCCGGGGAGTAGTCCGCGGCGGGATCGTCGGTGAGCGGGACGGCCGGTTGGGTGGGGTCGGCGAGGGAGAGAACGCTAATCTCGAGATCGTTACCGTCGTAGGTTTCGAAGGCCAGCCATTGACTGTCGGGCGACCAACTCGGGGCCGAGTCGTAGGCGGGGGTTTTGGTGAGTTGGAGGGTTTCGCCAGTGGTGAGGGTGAGCAGGTAGATGTCCCAGTAACCGGAGCGATTGGAGGCGAAGGCGAGGCGCGTCCCATCCGGACTCAGCGCGGGCGCGGCATCATCCGCGTTTCCCTCGGTCAGGCGCAGCGCGGGTTGTCCGTCGGGCGTGTAGAGGAAGAGGTGAGCGTAGCCGATCTCTTCCATGGAGAGGAGCAGGAATTCGCCGCTGACTTTTTCGAGGGGGATGGGGGTGAAGGTGGGGGTGGAGGGGGCGGGGGACGGGAGATGGGTGGCGGGTGTCGCGCAGGCGGTGAGAAGGAGGAGGAGACCAGTGATCAGTAAACAGTAAACAGTGATCAGTGTCGGGTGACGAGTGACGGGCGACGGGTGACGGGCGTCGAAGTGTGTACGTGTGTACGTGTTTACCTGTGTACCTGTATACCTACGAGTCTGTCGTTTGGGAGTATGCTTATTCATTCGGGAGGAATCTCGAATTCGATTTTAACCGGTTCGGCTTCGGGGCCGCCATCGGGGTAGTACAAACGGGCTTCGAGCGCGTACTTGCCGGCCGGGTCGGCTTTGCCGCGCACGTGCAGTGTGAATTCCAGTTTCCACGACATCGGCTCGACCAGGTGCGTGGCCGCGACTTCGTTCCCGTCCGCGTCGGCGAGGGTCACATCAATGTGCGGACGTTTTTGGAAGGGAGTGACTTCGAGGTTGACGCGCACGCGTCCGCGATCGGGGTAGGGTTCGGCGCGCAAGGAGGCGATGCGCGTTTCTTCGGGAGGCATGCGGGGGAGGAGGTCGTCGGGGAAGAAGAAGTCCATGGGGGAAAAGATGAAAGATGATGGATGATGGATGAAAGTCGAAGGTCAAAAGTTGAAGGTCGGACGCGAGTTACCAATTACCAATTACCTGCGTCACTCATCAAACAAAAACGTCGCCTCCGCATAGTGCCGCACGCCTTTGTTTTTGATACGGTCCTGAATCCACTGCTGGAGGTAGGACTCTTTGTACGAGATGGGCTTGCCGCTGGAAAGTTCGTGGAGCGGATAGTTGAGATGCAGGGCGCGCGGCGAGGCGGTGAAGCGCGTGATGCCGGTCGGCAAAACGATATTCTGCCCGGCGAGTTTCAGCACGGTCTTGATCTTGAAACTGGGGAAGATGACCAGCACGGTCAAGTCGGGGTAGATCGGTTTGAAGGAGTCGATCAGGGTTTGGCTGGTGCGGTCGAGCGAGGCGCTGTTCTTGTACACGTTGACGATCTTGTGCAAGGTTTGGATGTGGACGGCAAGTTCGCTCGGCGACTCGACCAGCAGATAGAAACTTTCGTCTGGCAGGCGGATTTGCACCGGCATATATTTGGGCGCGTCCATGGACTTGTGCGTGTCAATCTTGACGACTTCCAGTCCCTTGATTTTGCGGAGGTCGCTCATCAACTTGCGCGGCCTCAGGCCCCATACCACGTGGTTCCAGGTTTGCAGGTTCACGTGCGGATCGTTGGACTTGACCACCTGCGCCACGATATGCGGAAATTCCATCTCCTGCAACGAGGTGACGCGGTTGGCGCCGTCCAACACCATGAAGCGCCCGGTCCCATCTTCGAGCGGCATGACAATGGGCGGGTTGCGCAGAATGCCCTGGGCGCGCAATTTCGCTACCAGCGGCAGAGTGCGTTGACGGTCGTGTTCTTCGTGCAGGATCAAGTCTCGCAAGGGGAGGATGCGAAGGTGAGGCAGGTGGGGGGTGATCATAGGTTGGGGGAATGTACCATGAGATTGGATAAGGGTAAATGGTAATTGGTAACTGGAGATTAATTGTTGATGCGGAGGCGCGCGAGGGCCGATTCAAAATCTTCGGGATAGGGGGCGGTGAAGGCGACGGTTTCGCGACTCGCGGGATGATGGAAGGTGAGGGAACGCGCGTGGAGGGCGGGCCGGCCTATCGTCACGCTCGAAGCGGACCCGTAAACGGAGTCGGCCATCAGGGGGAATCCCAAGGCCGCGGCGTGGACGCGTACCTGGTGGGTGCGTCCCGTCTCAGGCATGGCCTCCACCAAGCACGCGGACGGGAATCGCTCCAACACGCGAAAACGCGTGACCGAGGGTTTGCCGGCGCGGTCGTCAACGATGGTGCGGTGTTTGTGTCCCACGTTGACGTGCAGAGGATGACGGGCGGTGTGTTCGTCCCATTTGGGATTGCCCTCCACGAGGGCGTGATAAATCTTCTTGACCTCGTGCTTCTCGAATTGAATGTTGAGGTCGCGGTGCGCTTCCGCCGTGCGCGCAAAGACGATCACGCCGCTGGTCACTTTGTCGAGGCGGTGAACGATGAAAATTTTTCCATACTCGGCTTCGAGCATTTTCACGAGATAAAGCGCGTCTTTGTCCCAGCCGTCGGGGAGGACGGGGAGGCCGGCGGGTTTGTCGAGGATGAGGAGGTGATTGTCGAGGTGGAGAATGTTCATTGATAGGAGATGCGAGTTAGGAAATAGCATGGCGTGTGTTGAGCGCCGAAGTGTCTCTATTTTACCGTGACATGAGAAACCAGGTTTTCCGAAGAAATCTGGTTTCTGGAAACCCCTTGACATTAACGTTACGTCATGGTTTATCATCCGGCTCGTTCGCGAACCTGACACCTGAAACTACAAATGTACACGGTCAAGCAACTATCTCAACTGGCGGGCGTGACGCCGCGCACGCTCCATCACTACGACGCCATCGGACTCCTCAAGCCGACCCGCGTGGGCGAGAACGGCTATCGCTACTACGGGGAGGAGTCGCTGCTGCGCTTGCAACAGATCCTGCTCTACCGCGAGTTGGATTTGCCGCTCGAGGACATTCGAAGAATCATGGGACGCCGTGACTTCGATGTCTTGGGCGCGTTGCAAAGTCACAAGGACGCGTTGCAGGATCAAATGGCGCGTCTCAATCGCCTGCTGGCGACCGTGGAGGACACTATCCAACATTTGAAAGGAGAAAAACCCATGAGCGAAAAAGGTTTGTTTGCTGGGTTTTCCGAAGAGGAACAAGAAAAACTGGCGAAGGAAGCCGGGCAGATGTACGACCCCGAAACGGTGCGCGCGTCGAACCGCAAGTGGAAGGCGTATTCGACGGCGAAGAAGGAGTCCATTCTGAAGGAAGGACGCGACATCTACGTGGATATGATCGCGGCCATGCCCAAAGGCGCGGACTCTCCCGCCGTGCAGGCCGTTGTGGAACGCTGGCGCAAACACATGGATTACTTCTGGACGCCGAACCTCGATCAACTGGTCGGGCTGGCCGAGAATTACAACAACGATCCGCGCTTCAAGGCGAACTTCGACAAGATGAATCCCAAGTTGGCGGAGTTCATGCGCGAGGCGGTGAAGGAGTATGTGGGGAAAAAGAAAGGATGAACGATGAAGGATGAAAGGAGGCGCGGTCGAGGGACCGCGCCTTTTTTGTTGTGCGACTCGTGCTATACTGCCAACTCAATCTATTGGTAAGGAGAAACCATGAACGCACAGAAATCGAGTCGACGTGATTTTTTGAAGGTGGCCGCGGGATTGGGCGGCGCGTTGGTTGTGGGAGGCGTAGCGCGCTCGGTCTACAACCACATCGGGCGCGACCTCCGGCCGGAGCGTGCGCAAGCGTATCTCGCCAGCCTCACGCGCAGCGCCGACCCGAAATCCCTGCCGAACATCGTCATCATCCTGTGCGACGACCTGGGTTACGGCGACATTGATTCACCGGCCCTCGATCTTCCGAACATTCGACGCCTCGCCACCGAGGGGATGCGACTCTCCAACTTCTACGCCTCCGCCGCCGTGTGCAGTCCGTCTCGCGCGGGACTACTGACGGGCCGCTACCCGCTCCGCACGCTCATCACCATGCCCCTACATTCCACGTACGACGCAATGAACATGGTGTTGGATACGTTGGGAATGTACTCCTACAACGTGCAGGGGATTCCCGAAGATGAAGTTTTGTTGCCCGAAGCGTTGAGCCGCGTCGGGTATCGGACCGGGCTGGTGGGGAAGTGGCATCTCGGAAGCACAGACGGCCACGTCCCGAACGACCGCGGCTTCGACTCGTTCTACGGCGCGCTGTGGAGCAACGACGACCAGCCCTACGCCATCTACTGCGACCGCCAGGTGGAGATCTCCGCGCCGGCAGATCAGAATCAACTGACGCGCAATTTCACCCTCGAGGCGCAAAAGTTTCTGCGGGCAGATGACAACCGTCCCTTTCTTTTGTATCTTGCCCACGCCATGCCACACATTCCCATCCACGCCTCCGAGGAGTTTCAGGGGAGTTCGGAGGCGGGACGTTACGGCGACGCCGTTCAGGAGTTGGATTGGAGCGTGGGCCAGGTGTTGGAAACGCTCCACGAATTGGGACTGTCTGAGAACACGCTGGTTCTTCTCACCAGCGACAACGGCCCGTGGTGGCAGGGAAACCCCGGCGCCCTGCGCGGACGGAAACTGCTGACCTTCGAGGGCGGATTCCGCGTCCCGTTCATGGCGAGGTGGCCGGGCGTCATTCCGGCCGGCGCGACGGGCGGCGGGATGGTTGTCAACCTCGATCTGTTCGCGACGCTGATGAACTTGGCTGGCGCGCCGCTTCCGCAGGATCGCGTCATTGACGGGCTGGACATCCTGCCGGTGTTGAAGGGCGAAGCGCCCTCGCCGCGCGAACGTTTCTTCTACTATGACGCGCGCAAGTTGGTCGCCCTCCGTTACCAGAATTGGAAGTACCACCGCGAATATCGAACCGACAATGCCGCGTTTTGGCCGTTGAAGCAAGGCCCTTTCCTATTCGATTTGACCACCGACCCGAATGAGTCCTACAGCCTGGT
>CAZVAX010000057.1:0-27370 GCA_964625215.1 uncultured Anaerolineaceae bacterium
AGAGGTTGTTTCGCAAAATGTCGCGCTTGAGTTTGGCGGTCAGGCGGATCTGTCCGCTTTCGTCGCGGTAGAACGATTCGCGGTCGCGTTTTTCTTTTCCGGCGCGCGCGAAATAATCCTTGTGCCAAGCGATCAAGGCGCTGTACGCGCCGAGCAAAAATGACCCCGAGCCACAGGCGGGATCGAGAATTTTCAGTTTGGCAACGTCGGCTGGTGTGTAGGTCGGATTGACAATCCGACCTACAGTGTTCTTGACAATGTAATCCACAATGTACTGCGGGGTGTAATACACGCCGCCCGCTTTTCGCACCTCGGGCTTGTCTTCGATCTTGACCTGTTTCTCCGTTGTGCGGACGACGCGTCCGAGAAAACGCTCGTAAATCGTGCCGAGAATTTCCACAGGCAACACGGCGAAGTTGTACGGTGAGTTTTCGGGTTGCAAGTCCTTGATGACCTCGCGCACGACTTTGTTGGAGACCGTCATCGCTTCCAATTCGGGACGCGGCGCGAAGATACTGCCGTTGTAGAAGTTGTTCAACTCCTCGAAGATGGACTGGCAAGCCGCGAACCATCCCGTTTCCGACTCCCCCAAACCGGCTTCTGTCACCCGATCCTTGATCTCGCCCAGATAGTCCCTGTCCACCTCGCGGTCGGAGAGGGCTTTGATGAACACGAGGCGGTCAATCAGCAGTTGCACGGCGGCAGTGATCAATTCCCCGTCCGCGCGCGGGTTGAACTTTTTCATGTCCTTGGCGAGCAACACGCGCCAGCCGTTCTTCTCATCGTCCATTTCGGCCAGGAAGGCTTTATCGGGCGGGACGCGATTCGACTTCACTTTTTGCGGCGAGAGATAACGCGACCAGAGTCCGCGCTTCGTCATTGCGAGACGGTGTTCTTCCGTCGAAGCAATCCCCTCCTTGCCAGGAGATTGCCTCGCTCCGCTCGCAATGACGGGCGGGCGGGAATGTTCCAAGACATTGTTGCGTTCGAGCAAATCCCACAACTCATCGAACTTGTCCACGTAATCGTTGTAGGTCCAGTCAATCACGCGGAAATTATTCACCGCCTCGGGTTTGGCCGCGAACAGGGTGCAATCCAAAACGATGAACTCTTGAAAATCGGTCAGGATGGCGAAGTCAATTTTTTCGGAGGGTTTGCTGTTTTGCGTGGAGTAGGCGTAGGAATACACCTGGTACAGCCAGCGCGGGTCGTGCATGGCGTACTTGACCTGCTTGGCGTCCATCACCAGCACGTCGCGCCCGTCCAAATGCAAAATGTAGTCGGGGCGCAGTCCCTTGCGGTTGGTGGTCTGTACGCGGAACTCGTAATGCGCGTGGGAGAGTCCCTGGTTTTCCGTGTTCCAATTCAAATAGCGGAATAACGGGCGGATGAAATTCTGCTCGATCTGCGCCTCGGGCGCTTTTTCAAGCGTCGCTTCCTGTGCGCGGAAATCCTCCACCAGTTTTTCGATCTTTGCGCGGGCTTCATCTTTGGCGTATGGCATGGTTGGCTATCTTCCACCACAAAATGATCTTTTGAACATGGAAACCGACATGATCGTTGTGGTCATCAAACGTCGCGCTTCTGTAAAATCCTTGTCTCCGGTAATGAAATAATCCGCTTCGGAGGAAAGCGCGCAGGCCAGGAATTTTGCGTCTTTTTGATCGCGCGGAAATTGGAGCGTTTCATCCGCTTCGATTTCTACTGTGTTTTCGTCAATCGCCTCTTCCCATTCGCGTATGATATCCGGTCGGAACGAAAACTTTTTCCGCCGCAAAACATCCTTGTATTCTTTTTTAATTTCGTTGGAAACGACCCATTGCCAATCAGGTTGATCGCAAACCCAGACGATGACCGTTTCAGGATTTCTATCCCGCCAAACCGCCGAAACCAGAACGTTGGTGTCAATGACAACCTTCATTTTATTTCCCCGCGCGATAAGCCGCGATCTCAGCGGCGATTTCCTCTTCTGTGATGGTTTTTGCCTGGGGCAGCGCTTGGGTGGCTTTGAATAACGCTTTTAGACGGCGAACGCGTTTTTGACGCTCGGCGTTTGTGTCTTCGATCAGAATGATCACCTCTGCCTTTGCCCCTTGTTTTAAATTGGCGGATTCGATCTCGATCTTTCCGTCTGCGCGAACGGTCACTTTTTTTCGAAATGCGGTGATCATTTTTTACTCCTGTATTGAGCAGGATTGTACTATATCTTTCCATCTGTACGATTAGATGGAAGCGCCAACGCTTTACCCAAACAACCGTCCCAACCCCCGCATGCCCGACTTCTGCAACGTCTTCATCATCTTCTGCATTTCTCGGAACTGCTTCATCAGGCGGTTGACCTCCTGCACCTCGACTCCCGAACCGGCCGCGATGCGACGGCGGCGGGAGGCGTTGAGCAGGTCGGGGTCGCGGCGTTCCTTGATCGTCATCGAGTGGATGATGGCCTCGGTGGTCTTGAAATTTTTCTCGATATCCTTGGGGTCAATTTGCTTGGCCGCCGCGCCGAGTTGACCGGGCATCATGTCCATCAGTTGCGCCAGCGGCCCCATTTTCTTCATCTGCTTCAACTGGTCGAGAAAATCCTCGAGCGTGAAGTGACCCTTCATCATTTTCTCGGCGGTCTTTTGCGCGGACTCCTGGTCGAAGGCGGCCTCGGCTTTTTCGATCAGCCCGAGCATGTCGCCCATGCCGAGTATGCGCGACGAAAGCCGCGATGGATCGTACGCTTCGAGCGCGTCCAACTTTTCGCCCACACCTAAAAATTTGATCGGCACGCCGGTCACCGACCGCACCGAGATGGCCGCGCCGCCGCGCGCGTCGCCATCCATTTTGGTCATCACCAGGCCGGTGATCGAGACGTTGTCGCGGAAGCCCTGCGCGATATTGAGCGCTTCCTGTCCGATCATCGCGTCCACGACCAGCAGCGTATCCACCGGGTTGACCTTCGCGCTGATGGCCTTCAACTCGCTCATCAACTCCGCGTCGAGTTGGGATCGCCCGGCGGTGTCCACGATGACGATGGTGTAGCCGCCCTTCTGGGCTTTGTCCAACGCGCGCGCCGCGAGTTCCGGCGGCTTGATGGACAGGTCCGCTTCGACGGGAACGTCCACGCGCTCGCCGAGTTGCTGCAACTGCTTGACCGCCGCGGGCCGGTACGGGTCGCCGGCCACGAGCATCACGCGCTCGCCCTTCGAACGCAGGAGCCGCGCCAACTTTCCGGCGGCGGTCGTCTTGCCGGAGCCTTGCAGTCCCGCCAGCAAAATGACGCGCGGCTTCGGGCCGACGAGTTTCAACGGGGCGGGTTCGCCCAACAACGCGATCAACTCCTCGTTGACGATCTTGACGACCATCTGGCCGGGGTTGAGCGCCTTCGACACTTCCGCGCCGACCGCGCGTTCGCGCACCCTGGCGAGGAAGGTTTTGACGACGCTGAAGTGAACGTCCGCTTCGAGCAGGGCCAGGCGGACTTCGCGCAGGGCGGCGTCCACGTCGGCTTCGGAGAGTTTGCCGCGGCGGCGGAGTTGGTCAAAGACTTGGTTGAGACGGGAGGTTAGGTTTTCAAACATGGGTGGGTTTCAGAAACCTGGTTTCTGCCAGAAACCAGGTTTCTCCTTTCGGGGATGGGAAGGGCATGACTCAATTGTACCCACTTTTCAAGGATGAAGGGCGGGATGGCTTGACACTTCTCCCATCCGCACTATACTTTAGCCCGTCATGGATATCAAGCGACAACCCTTCGGCTCCGCGGTTCGCATCGGAACCTGGCTCCACTTGGGGCTGGTCGCGTTCTTGTTGTTTCAGTTGTTCTTTCCGGGCGGGAGTTTTTCGCTTGTGATGAGTCTCGGCCTGGCCGTGGACTGGATTGTGGGCAGTCTCTACAGCCGCTCGTATTTGAAGACCTGGCCGGTGCGAATTTTCAACGTGGCGCTGGGCGGGATGTTCGCCAATCTCTTCGCGCGTTGCGCGGCCGGACTGGTCATCGCGATCTTTTATTTCTTCTCGAACGTCATCGGCTCCGTTTCGTTTTCAGAAAGCGTGCGAAACGCCCTCTCCGCCGCGGGCGATTACGTTTTATGGGGCGCGCTCTTCGGGGGAATTGGCGCGGCCTATTCCCTCTTGCGCGACAAGGGCATCATCAACGGCCTTCAGACTTTGCTGCTGATCGTCACGATTGCCAGCCTGTGGATCGCGCAATACACCTACGAGCCGGTCTCTACGGAATTGAATCGCGGCATGACGCCCGCCGTTCTCAATTGGATCGTGGCGGGGCTGGCCGTCATGCTCGGCCTGTACATCCCCAACAAAACCGACGGCCCGACGGGCCGCGAAATCGGCAAGGCCATGCTCTTTGCCCTGCTGGGATTTTTGGTCAGCCTGGCCTACAGAGCGCTTCCCGCCGAAGCGTCTCTTCCGGCGCGCGGCTTTCCGTTTGGCGTCTCCCTCGAAGGCTGGCAAAAACTGACCGTTCTGATGAACCTGCTGTTCTGGTTCAACCTCTCGTTCCTCCTGGTCTCCATTCGCACGATCTTCACGATTCGCTCCTACAGCCGCGAATAGCGCTCGTTTCTCCTCCATCGGCGCTATACTAAACGCGTAGCAATTCGGAGGGACGCATGGACCCGAAAGGAATAGAACGCCTCATCCGGCATGTGCCAGATTTCAACTCGCCGCTGGGCCGCCTCAAAGTGGGACTGTACGCGCTGGCCTGGTTCGCGCTCGTCACCGCCTACTTCCTCCTCACCGACCGCATTCCCACCTGGAGCATAGACAGCCAGATCATCATCTTCGCGTTGGGGTATCTCCTCCTCAGTTTCTTCTTTTCCCGCAAACAAGCCTACAAAGAAAAATACGGCGATCTTGCCTATCGCCAGGCCATCGCGCATTACGGGATTCCCGGTTTTATGACGGTCATGGCCGCCGCCGCGCACACCGCCTACATGAACGGACCGCACGTCCCGGTGGGGTGGTGGACAACGGTCTTTGTCGCGTTGGGCTGGTTGATGATCCTCGTTGGCGCGGGACTTTGGGCGCGCGCGGCTCTTGCCTTCGGGCTCGACAACGCCTTCATGTTGTACGTTTACTTTCCCGAGGAAGGCCGTCTCGTGGACTCGGCCATTTATGGCGTGATCCGTCACCCCATTTATGCAGGCGCGCTCCGCGTCATCATTGGCCTGGCCCTGCTCAATGGCAACGCCAACGCGCTGGCCTTCATTCCCTTCATTCTGCTCGGTATGTTCGCTTGGCTCCGTCTCGTGGAAGAAAAAGAACTCATCGAACGCTTCGGCGTCTCCTACGCGGACCATCGCAAACGCGTCCCTGCCTTTTGGCCGCGCCCGCGCGACCTGGGCAAGTTCTTCCGCTTCATCGCGACAGGGAAATAACATGGATACCATCCTCATTCTAGGCGGTTACGGCAACACCGGCCGGCCGCTGGCCCGTCACTTGCTGGCGCAAACAGACGTCCACCTCATCCTTGGGGGACGCAACTTCGACAAAGCCAAAGCCTTCGCGACCCAACTGGACGCTTCGCGCGTGACCCCGCTTCGGGTGGACGCCTCCGACGAATCTTCCCTCCGGGCCTCGCTTCGCGGCGTGACGATATGCCTGGTCGCCGCGCCCATGACCGCCTCCACCGCCCTCATCGCCCGCGCCTGTCTCGACGCCGGCGTGGACTACCTCGACCTGGAATTCTCGTCCGGCAAACTGACAGCCCTGCGCGCCATCGAACCGGCGATCATCAAGGCCGGGCGTTGCTTCGTCACCGAGGCAGGTTATCATCCCGGTTTACCCTCGGCCCTCGTCCGCTACGCCGCAACCAAACTTGACTCCCTCGAAAGCGCGCTGACCGCCGGTTACATCAACATGCAACCCGTCCCCTACACCGAAACTGTGGACGAACTGGTGGAGGCCTTCAAAGACTTCGACGCGCGCACGTTCAAAAACGGCGCATGGACAAAACGCGGCAAGTATGAAATCCGCAAGTTCGATTTCGGCGCGGGGATCGGAGTCAAAACCTGCTACTCGATGTACTTTGAGGAATTGCATTGCCTCCCAGAAATGTTCCCTTCCTTAAAGGAGACCGGCTTCTACATCGCCAGCACGAGTCTGCTTGTTGACGCGTTTGTTACTCCCTTCATCATGCTCGGACTCAAACTCTTCCCGAAGCGCGGCGTCCGTCCGCTGGGGAGGCTGGTGTGGTGGAGCATGGTGGGGTTGGGCAAGCCGCCCTATCGTCTCGCGCTGATCGGGGATGTGAAAGGCCAGAGACGCGGCCAGCCCGCGCGGGTCCAGGTCCGAATCGAACATCGCGACGGTTACGAGTTGACCGCGATTCCCGTCGTCGCGACTCTCCTTCAACTTTTGGACGGTTCGGCGCGCAAACCCGGCTTGCATTTGATGGGACACATCGTCGAGCCGGCGCGCTTAATGGCGGACATGCAGTCCATGGGCGCAACCGTGACGAGCGAGTTGGCATGAACGACGAGGAGATCGAAGTCAAATTTTACGTGAACGATCTCGCCCGCGTGGAGGCGCGTTTGCGCGCCCTGGGCGCGATCCTGATCGAACCGCGCGTCCACGAGACCAACCTGCGCTTCGACCGGCCCGACGGAAGCCTGCGCGCCGCGAAGCGCGTCCTGCGTTTGCGCCAGGCCGGGGAGGCGCGTCTGACCTTCAAGGGCGCGCCGGAGGATCGCGCGGGCGTTCAGGCGCGCGCCGAGATCGAGTTCGCGGTCGGCGATTTTGAGTCGGCGCGGAAATTCCTCGAGGCGCTCGGGTATGTGCAGGTGGCCGTCTATGAAAAATTCCGCGCCACCTACGAACTGGATTCGACCCACGTCATGTTGGATGAGTTGCCCTACGGAACCTTCGTTGAAGTGGAAGGCGCGGGGGCCGAGTCGATTCGAGAGGTCGCGTCCCGCCTCGGGCTGGACATGGACGCGGCGGTTCCGGCAAGTTATCTTGCCCTCTTTGAGCGTCTCTGCGCGGAGCGGAATCTGGATCCCAGTCAATTGACCTTCGCGGCGCTCAATGGCCTGGCGGTTTCGTCAGAGGCGCTACGTGTTCGCCCGGCTGATTTGGGAGGCCAACCATGACCGCCTTCGAAAAACGTCCCAACGCTTTGCAGATATTTTTCTTTAAGTTTCCCGTCTGGCTTCACAAAATCGGCTTCGGCGGCTGGGAGCGACTCATCGGCGCGCAATGGATGTTGATCACGACAACGGGGCGAAAAAGCGGCAAGCCGCGCGACACAATGGTGGATGTGATGGATTACGACGCCGCGACGGATACCTACTTTATCGAGGCCGCCTACGGCTCGCGCGCCGATTGGGTGAAAAACATCGAAGCCAACCCGCGCTTCCATGCCCAGGTGGGACGCCGAAAATTTTACGCGCGCCTCGAACCGCTCTCCAGCGAAAACGCGGGCGAACTCATGGTAAAGTTCTACCGCGCCAAACCAGCCTACACGCGTTCGGCGATGAAGATGGTCGGCCTCACCTTCACCACCGAGGATGACCTCCGCGCCCTCGGCTCGAAGTTGACTCTGTTCGCGGTGAAGCCGGAGAAAGTAAACACGTACACAGGTACACATGTACACAAGTAACTGATGACTGATGACTGGTAACTGGTAACTGGTAACTGATCACTGATCACTGGACTCCCCCATGCCTCCAAAAATCCTCCTCGGCCCCCTCGTGGGCGGACTCTCCCACAACCGCGCCAACATCTGGGCGCGAACCGACGCGCCCGCCTCCATGCACGTCTGGCTGGCCCGCCGGCCCGACGCATCCGACGCGGAATGGGTCGGCGTGACGGAACTGTACGAAGAAAACGGTTGTGCGGGAATCCTTCCGCTCGCGAAACTCAAATCGAACACAACCTACTTTTACGCGGTCACGCTGAAAAAGAAACGCCCGCCACAGTCGAACTTCCACGCTTTCATCACCTTCCCCAAACCCGCCACGAAACAAACCTTCTCGTTCATGTTTGGTTCGTGCTACCTGCCGCCCGATGAGGATGGCGGACAAACTTTCCGCGAATTGCGCCGCCGCATCACCGAGGATCAACTCCGCTTCGGCCTGATGATCGGCGACCAAATCTACGCCGACGACACGAAGCACAACGGACTCGGCCGCGTCGCCGTCACGCTCGACGATTATCGCGCCGTCTACGCGCGTCATTGGACGACTCCCGCCCTGCGCGACTTCATGCCAAACTTGCCGCTCTTTATGACGCTCGACGATCACGAAGTGGACAACGACTGGCGTTGGAAAGACCCGGCGCGACGCTGGGCCGAGATCTCGATCATTGACCGCCTCACGCGCCGGTTGAAGCGGCTCCCGCCCGAGGAGCGCCACCTGCCGCCCGAACGCGTGCGCGCCGCGCTCAAAGCCTACGACGAGCATCAGGCCGTCCACGCGCCCGATCTGCTTCTGCCTTTCGAGTTCGACGCCAAGGGCGAGTACATCTTCCGCCCGCACGACCCCGGCTCGCTGGCCTACACTTTCTACTTCGGCGGCGCGGCCTTCTTCGTGATGGACACGCGCACCATGCGCGTCGCCGGAAAGACGCGCTCCATGCTCGGCGAAGGTCAGTGGCATGTGTTGAAAGAATGGCTGAAAGAAGTCAACCCAAAATATCCCGTCAAATTTATCGTCTCGTCCTGCTCGATTCTCCATCCCATCTGGTTTGACATTGTTCAGGATCGCTGGTCGGGTTTCCGCGACGAGCGCGAGCGCTTGCTGGAATTCCTCGCTGTCAACGAGATCGAGGGCGTGCGCATCCTCACCGGCGACCTGCACTCCGCGCACGCCGTCACCGCCGAGCTCAAATCCCCCAGTGGGCGGCTCATTCCCATCGCGGAATTTTGCGCCTCGCCTTTCGAGCAGGAAAGCATGTGGATCAGTTTCGCCTACGCCCCGGCGCGCTCCAAATGGCTGGCGCGCCAGAAACGTCGCTTCTATTATGCCCGCCCTAATTTCGGCGTGGTGAATGTGAACTTCGATTTCCCCGGCCCGCGCGTGACGTTCACCATCAACTACAACGATAACGGCTGGAAAAAAGATTCGCTGGCGGCCTGACAGCAGAAACCCGGTTTCTCCAAGAAACCGGGTTTCTGAATTTATGGCTTGACCAACTTCGCGTTCCCGACCCAATTCAATCGCGACACCCTCCCCGCCTCTCCCAACAACTTCGGCAGAAGCGCCTCCACCCTCGCCGCCTCCCCCGACGTGTAAAACCGGACGCGCCCGCGCCCCCCGGAATTTTTCATCCCCTCCGCCTCGAGCAAACGTTCGGCCTGCCGCGCCACCGCCGGAGCCGGGTCAATCACCCGCACCGACTCTCCGCATACCCGCTGAATGAGCGGAATCACGAACGGATAGTGCGTGCATCCCAACACCACAGTGTCAATGTGTTTTTCCAACATCGGCAGGAGCGCCTCCTCCAAAATGCGACGCGTCTCCGGCCCTTCCAAATCTCCCTTTTCGATCTGTTGCACCAGGCCGGGGCAGGTATTCTGCAACAACTCCACGCCGTTGGCGAAGCGTTCCACCACCGAGGCGTACAGCGCGCCTTGAAAGGTCGCGGGCGTCGCCAGCACACCGACCACGCCCGTGCGCGTCGTCTCTGCCGCGGGTTTGACGGCCGGTTCCATGCCCACGAATTTCACATCCGGGAAAGTGCGGCGCAGGTGGGTCAGCGCGGCGGCGGAGGCGGTGTTGCAGGCCACCACGATCAACTTGGCGCCCTCCTCCAGCAGAAAGCGCGTGATCCCCTCCGAAAAGGCGCGTACCTGCTCCAGCGGACGCGGCCCGTACGGGACGTGTCCCTGGTCGCCGAAGAAGACCACGTTCTCCGCGGGCATCAACTCCCGCATGGCGCGCAAGACCGAGAGTCCGCCCACACCGGAATCGAATACGCCGAGGGGATTGGAGGAGGACATGGGGCAATGATACTACACCCAACGCGCGGTCAATCAAGAGGGATTATAATGACGGCACGAACAGTTGTCTGGCGCGATCAAGGAGAAACGAGAATGGAATCCAATCTTACTGCTGTGGAGGTAACCGGTACGGTGAACGAACGCCGTCAGTTACACTTGGATAGTCCGCTTCCCATTGTCGGACCGCGTCGCGTGCGTGTTATCGTTCTCTACCCGCCCGCGGATGAATTGTCGGAAGAGGAATGGCTTCACGCGGCGGCACGAAATTCCGTGTTTGATTTCCTGGCAGATCTAGAAGAAGATATTTATTCGCCATC
This sequence comes from uncultured Anaerolineaceae bacterium, assembly GCA_964625215.1. Taxonomy (GTDB): domain Bacteria; phylum Chloroflexota; class Anaerolineae; order Anaerolineales; family Villigracilaceae; genus Denitrolinea. Next base: position 10,261 of record CAZVAX010000057.1, read on the forward strand.
CGACGGGAAACCCTTCCATGACGAAATATAAAATTGTTCTTGTCCCGTTCCCTTTTGACGATCTGACGACGATGAAGGTCCGTCCCGCGGTTTGTCTTACAGGCTCGATTGGGCAGTACAATCATGTCGTTCTGGCTTTTATCATGAGTCGAATTCCACAAACCCTGCTTCCGACCGATCTGGTGATCAGTTCAGAGGCGGATGATTTTTCCGGGACGGGGTTACGGATTACGTCTACGCTTCAACTCCATCGCTTGATAACCGTTTCGACCGGGTTGATTACACGCGAATTGGGCGAGTTATCTCCAGCGATGCAAGAGCAAGTTAGTGGGAAATTGAAAACGCTTTTTGAATTGAAATAACCGGGGAAGCGCAACAAACAAGCAACTTTATCCCGCCGCCTCAACAAACTTCTTAAACAACCTCCGCATCTCTTCATGCTCCGTCATCCATTCGGGATGCCACTGCACTGACAGGGCGAATCTATGATCCGGCAATTCAATTCCCTCGATGAGTCCATCCGGCGCGAAGGCCGTCGCTTTGAGGCCGGGAGCCAAATCTTTGATTCCCTGGTGGTGCAAACTGTTAACCTGCAACATCGGCGCGCCGAGGATGTCCGCGAGGCGCGTCGCCTCCTCCACGCGGACGGGGTGGGCGAGGGTTGGACGCGGGTGGTCGTGCCAGTCGTGTTGCAGGGCGTTGGGGAGTTGGTCGGAGATGTGGGTGTAGAGCGTCCCGCCGAGGGCGACGTTCATCACCTGTAAGCCGCGACAAATGCCGAGGAAGGGTTTGTCTTCCTCGGCCGCGAGTCGCAGGAGGGGGAGTTCGATGGCGTCACGGTCCGGTTCCTCGTTCACGCTGGGATGCGGATCGCCGTTGAAATGCGCGAGGGAGATGTCCGCGCCGCCGGAGAAGAGGATGCCGTCCAGCCGCTCGAAGAGCGCCCGCCAGCCGTCTTCGGGCAGGTCGGGTGGAATCAGAACCGGCGCGCCGCCCGCTTCAATGATCGCGGCGACATACGCGCCCAAAATCCGCACAGCGGGAAACCCCTCGGCGGTGGCGACGTGACAAGCGGTGATTCCAATTAAAGGTCGGGTCATTTTTCATCCTTCATCCTTCATCTTTCATCTTTCATCCTTTTCCCCGAATCAAAAGACCCCAAAGGCTCACCTTCGGGGTCTCTCGTAATCTAGTCGAACTTCTGCTTCAGGCGGGCCGACTTGCCGGTGCGTTCGCGCATAAAGTAGAGTTGCGCGCGGCGGACGATGTTGTGGCGTTCCACCACCACCTTGTCCAGCCGCGGCGAGCGCATGAGGAAGGTGCGCTCCACGCCCACGCCGTTGCTGGCCACGCGGCGGACAGTGAAGGAGGACTCGTTGCCGCCCTTGCGGAGGCGGATGACGGTTCCCTTGAACTCCTGAATGCGTTCGCGGTCGCCTTCTTTGATCTTAACATGCACGCTGACGGTATCGCCGGGGCGCAGGGCGGGGATTTTGGGATTGTTCTGGGCCTCGACGGCCTTCATAATTTGATCCGACATGTTCTTTCATCCTTGCTGTTTTGGGTTCTGTTTTTTGAGCGACGGCGGATTATAGCACAGGGGTTCGGAAAACGGCAAGAAGCAAATCGGAAAAAACTCCTCCCCCATTCGTGAACTTCAGAATGGGGGAGGGCCAGGGCGGGGCCTACATGCACGTCGCTTCGTGGATGCCGGTCAGACCGTCCCACAGCGATTGGGCCATCTGCTCGCAGGCCGCGAGGGCCTGGGTCTGTTCATGCGCGGGGAGTGACTCGATCATTCGCAGAATCTTTTCGGATTCGTGCCAGTTCTTCGCATGGATTTCAAAGTACGACTCCACGCCCTGCGGCAGTTTGTAGCGCGTCTTCAAGCCGTCGAGTTTGGATTGGGCGGTGGCGGGTTGCTGGGCCTCGAAGGCGTACAGCGCGCCGAGAGCGGAGGCGCGATTGGCGAACAAGGCCCGAGATGTGCAAGCCAGTTGGTCGGTCGCGGGAAGCGACGCGTCGGCGGTGAAGCCTCCGAGGGCGGCGGTGAAGTCGGTCCACATCTCGGCGTGTTCGCGTTCCTCCTGCGCGGTCTCGGCGTCGTTTAGGGTTTCCCAACCGCGCGGCAGGGTGGCGATAAAGTTTCCGTACTCACGGGCGTAGACTTGGAGCGCCTCCACCGGAAGCGTACCCGCGCTCCAAGCCTGATAGAATGGATGTTTGAGCAGGTTCCATTTTTCGAGGATGGTATTCAATTGTTCTTTCATGGCGGCCTCCTTTGGCGATTTTGGACAATAATACTCTAAATTACAGGAAGTGAAAGGGATGACTCGCTTAAAAAATTGGTTGCCGGCCATCGCGACGATGGCGATCATCTTTGGGTTCTCTTCCATTCCTTCGGCGGAGATGCCGGAGTTTGGCTTGTGGGATTTTTCAATCAAGAAGTTGGGACACGCCCTCGGCTACGGTTTGTTGGCCGCGTCGGTTCGTCACGCGCTGGGGGAGAGGCGGCCCTGGCTGGCGTGGTTGCTGGCCGCGCTTTACGCGGCGACGGACGAGTTTCATCAATCGTTTGTGCCGGGGCGACATCCCTCGATCGTGGATGTGTTGGCGTTCGATAACGCGGGCGCGTTGACGGGGGTGTGGGTCTATGGCGCGGTCGTTCGACGCGCCATAGCGCGGCGCGAGTTTCCCCCATATTCCTCTTGAGAATCAGGTTTGCGAATCGGATGGATCGGGTTTTCGATCGCGGATGGTTTTGGCTTTTTCCTGGAGGGTTTTGAAATAATCGGTGTTGGTGATCTCTTCCACCTGTTTGGCGCGTTTCACTATGTCAATCTCGATGCGCAGTTGTTGAATTTCGTTGCGGAGTTTTTGTTCCTGGATGTAGCCTTCGAGCGCGGCGGTGGCGAGGGAGGAGAAGGACCCCATGAGTTGTTCCAGGTTCTTATCGAAGGGAATGATCTCGCGCTTGGGATTGAGCGCGTTGATCAATTGCAATACGCCCAGCACGCTCCCCTCGTTGTTGGCCAGGGGGATGGTTAGGAAGGAGATGGATTGGTAGCCATTGAGCCGGTCGAAGACCTTGGTGCCGGAGAAGTCGAAATCGCCGGAGTCGTACGCGTCGGGGATGTTGGCGGTCTTGCCGGAGAGGGCCGCGTAGGTGGCGATGTTGCGATGATTGGGCGTCCCATCCTCGTTGTACAGGTTGAGAGGCGGGAGAAGAATCTCCTCTTTGGCGGCGCCTCCCGCGGCGATGCGGAGCGTGTCGTTGCGGACGACGGCGAATTCCAGTTGATTGTCTTTTAGGAGATAGAGAGTCCCGGCGTCCGCTTTGCAGAAGGTTTTGGCTTCCACGAGAATGCTCTCGAGCAGGAGGCTGAAATCTTTCTCGGTGCTCAACTGTACGCCAATCGGGATGACGATATCCAGCAGGCTGTCGGCACGGCGTTTTTCTACTCCCACCTGGATGAGGATGCGGCGCAGCTGCCCGGTGACGTAGACGCCCACCAGGGTCAAGCCGCCGATGCCGTAGGCGGCCGGCATGATGTCGCCGCCGATGCGGTTGTTGATCAGCAGGTTGAAGAGGGAGGTGTAACCGATCCCTGCTCCCAGCGCGCTGAGCAGGACGGTGATGCGCTTTCCCCGGTGTTGAAAGTAGTATTGGGTCATCGCCATGCCGGTGACGCCCGAGGCGGTGGCATAAACCAGCGTGGACGCAAACGAACGGATAAGCAGCGTTTCGATGGGAGCGGCTGAATCCATTTGGGCGTACAGGATGTTGTCGAGCAGGGCGTACCCCAACCCGGAGGAAAAACCGTACACCGCGCCGTCAATCAGATTATCGAATTGTTCCTGGTGAATAACGAAATAAGTTCCAAGCGCCACCACAATCTGCTGGATGAGAGGCGAAAATACCGACCCGATTGCCAGGTCGCTCACTCCCAACTTCGAGAGATAGGGGTTGATGAAATACGAGATCCCGAAGGCGAGCGCTCCCCACAGCAGACAAAGAAACACCCATTTGACGTTTCGATAGGTGTACATCCCAAACACGAACATGACAAGCAGAACCAGGAGGGGGAAAATGGCGCCAGGCAGGAGGTTCATGGTTTTCTCCTATGGTGTAAAAGTGAAGCGATTATAACATTCCATCTAATGTATAATATCTCTATGGCAACCCCCGAACCCATTCCTTCACCCCCGCCAACCCCGGAAGAACTCGCCGCCCAGCGCGAAGCGGAACGACAGCAGCGCACGATCGTCATTATCGCCGGCGTTGTCGTTTTGGCCGTGGTCGTTCTCATCGTGATGGCGGTCATTTTTCTGCTCAAGCCCGCCACTCCCACCGACCGCATTCGCGACATCTTCCTGATTTTTATGGCCCTGGAATCGCTGCTCATTGGCGTGGCGTTGATTGTGTTGATCGTGCAAATTGCCAGCCTGATCAACCTCATGCAAAACGAGATCCGGCCGATCTTGAAAGCGACGAATGAAACCGTCAACACTTTGCGCGGCACAGCGGAATTCCTGGGCGAAAACGTGGTCGAGCCGGTCATCAAACTCAACGGCTATTTGGCCGGGTTGCAACGTGTGTTAGAATTGATGGGACTCAAACGTAAATAACCACGCCGCGCCGCGTACTCTGCGCTCTCCCCTGGCAACGTCCGCCAGGACAGTTGTAGCGCAAAGGCGGCGTTGGAGAACGCCTCATACGCGCTTTCGTGGATCGCAAAAACCATTCGCAAAAAGGAGAAACTACCATGTCTGACCGTGATGAATTTGGCGCCTTTCTCGTCGGCTTTATTGTCGGCGGCCTGACCGGCGCGGTCGTGTCCCTGTTATTCGCCCCGCAATCGGGCGAAGAGACCCGCGCCCTGATCAAGGATAAGAGCATCGAATTGCGCGACAAAGCCTCGGCGACCGCCGAACAAGCCCTGGCCCGCGCCGAAGCGGCCGCGGCCGAAGCCCGCGCCCGCGCCGACGAACTCGCCAAGCAACTGCGCGAACGCGGCGCGACCGTCTACGAAGATGTTAAATCGCGCGGCAAGAGCGCCATTGACGCCGTCCGCTCGCGCGGCAAGAAATCTGACGAAGAAGCCGCGCCCGCCGGCTAACCTGTTCCGCCCAACGACAAGGGTTTGACCGCGCGGTCAAACCCTTGTTTCATTTATGAACCTCGTCTGGCGCTCCCTGCGTTTCTTCTTTCATCACCTCTACCACGGACTGGCCTTCACCTACGATCTCGTGGCATGGACCGTCTCCTTCGGCCATTGGACCGAGTGGACGCGCACGGTTCTTCCCTACGTGAAGGGGCCGCGCCTTCTCGAACTCGGTCACGGCCCGGGGCGTCTCCACCGTCTCCTTGCGGAACGCGGTCTGACCGTGGCGGGGCTGGACGAGTCGCGCCAGATGGGACGCCTCGCCCGCGCCCGATTGGTCCGCGCCGGCCTGCCCGTCCGCTTGACGCGAGGGGTGGCGCAGAGTCTGCCGTTCGCGCCCGCGACATTCGATTGCATCGTCTCCACCTTCCCCGCCGAATACATCTTCGATGAGCGGACGTTGACCGAGGCGTCTCGCGTTCTCGCGCATGGCGGACGGTTCATCATCCTGCCGGCGGGTTGGCCGAAAAATATTTTGCTTCGCTGGTTGTATCGCGTCACCGGCGAGAGTCCCGCCGAGGCGCGCGAGAGCGTCAGGCAAAACGCCGTCAAACCATTTCTGCGCGCCGGATTCGCGGCGAGCGCGGAACTTCTTGAAGTACAATCTGGGACATTGCTCCTTGTCCTTGCAGAGAAAAGAGAGTCGCCTTATGCTCAAAAAACTTCGTGAACCCGTCAACAGCCTGACTCACTGGGCCGGCGCCGCGCTCGGACTTGTCGGTCTGATCGCCCTGCTCATCGTCGGCTGGAGCGCGCCTGCGAAAATCATCTCGCTGACCATTTACGGATTGAGTCTGATTGCCATGTTCTCGGCCAGCGCCACTTATCACATGGTGCGCGCCAAGGAGAAGGTGATTTTGATCCTCCGCAAAATTGACCACTCCGCCATCTTTCTGCTCATCGCCGGGACCTACACCCCCTTTTGCGTCAACGCCTTCGACGGGTTTTGGAAGTGGGGCATGTTGAGCGTCATCTGGTCGCTGGCGGCGATCGGGATTGTCGTCAAGGTGTTTTACATCAAAGCCCCGCGCTGGCTGAATGCGGGTATCTACATTGTGATGGGATGGTTGTGTGTAAGCGCGGCCGGCCAATTTCTGGAGGCGTTTCCCGTCTGGGTGTTCGTTTGGCTTCTGGCGGGCGGCGTGATCTACACTCTCGGCGCGCTGGTGTACATCACCAAAATCTTTAACTTCGTCCCTGGCGTGTTCGGTTTCCATGAGGTCTGGCACATCTTCGTCATGCTGGCCGCGGCCGCGCATTTCGTCGCGGTGATGGGAGTGGCGTTGTAATTGACTAACGGAGGAATAATGTTATCCAACTTCGATCTCAACGAACTCTTTCTCTTCCCCGTCAAGAACGAGGAAGCGCGCAAAAACTTCCTCATCGCCGCGCTGGTCTACCTGGCCGCGTTCATCGTTCCCATTTTGCCGATCATCGTCGTCATGGGATACACCGCGCGCATCCTGCGGCAGGTCGTCAACGGCGGGTCGCCGCGCATGCCCGCCTGGGACGATTGGGACTCCATGCTCAAGGATGGGTTGTACATCTTCGGCGTCCGTTTGATATACATGTTGCCTTTGTTCATCATCCTCGTTCCCCCGTTTTTCGGCGTGATCTTCCTGCCCGTGTGGCTCGACTCAAACAACGCCAACGAACAACTCGCCGTTGTCCTTCCCATGTTGTTCGGTCTGGTCATGCTGGTCGCCTTTCCGCTCTCTCTCGCCCTCGGCCTCATTCTTCCCGCGGCCGAAATTCACACCATCGTTCACAATGACTTCGCGGCCGGGTTTCGCTTCCGCGAATGGTGGCCGATCTTTCGCGTCAACTGGATCGGTTTTCTTCTTGCCGCGCTCATCGCGTATCTTTTCAGCGCGTTTCTCTCGTTCATCGTGGGCGTCGCCATGATGACCATTATCCTTTTCTGCGTCCTGCCTTTCATCATGCCGGCCGTCAACGCCTACATCACGTTCATCATGTACGCGGCCTTCGCCTCCGCATACAAAGAGGGCAAAGACCGCCTCGCCCAAGCCGTTCAACCTCCCGTCGCGAGTTCTCCCACCGACGCGACCCTCGCCCAATAACATGCGTCCCCTCGAAATTCTCATTCCCATCCTTTTGGCGGCGTACCTGCTTGGGCCGCTCACGCGCCGCGTCCGCCCGGCCATCCTCAAACTCCTCCCGCCGCTGGCCTTGCTCCTCAGTCTCGCGCACTTGGCTTTCGAAGGCTATCGCTGGCAGATGGTTCCCATTTATATTTTGACTGCCGCCATCGCCCTCTCGGATATTCCCTCCCTCTTCAGAGCGGACTCTGCCAACCGGTTTTCGCGTCGTTTCGCGGCGGCCGCATCTTTCCTGACCCTGATTCTGCTCGCGCTTGCCGCGGCGCTGCCGGCCCTCCTGCCGGTCCCGCCCATCGCCGACCCGACCGGCCCCTTCGAGGTGGGAACCCGCTCCATCGTCCTCACCGACGCGAGCCGCAAGGAACTTTATTCGGGCCGCGACGAGCCGCGCCGGTTCATGATCCAGGTTTGGTATCCCGCCTTACCCGGCCCCACCGACGTCCGCGCGCCGTGGATGGAAAACGCCGAGGCGTACGCCAAGGCCCTGTCCGACTTTCTCGACCAACCCGATTTCTTCCTCGATCATCTCGCCCTCGCCCAATCGCCCGCTTACAAAGACGCGCCCATCGCAAAATCGGACGAGGCGTTTCCGGTCATTTTATTTTCGCATGGCTGGAAGGGATTCGCCGCGCAGAATACCGCGCAGATGGTGGAACTTGCCAGTCACGGTTACGTGGCAGTGGGCATGCAACACACCTACGGCGCGATTGTGACCGTTTTCCCGGATGGGGAGGCGGCTTACAACAACCCCGACGCGTTGCCCGCAGGGATGCCCGAACCCGGCTACACCCAGGCGGCGCGCAAGCTTGCGGATCAATGGTCGCGCGACATGTCCTTCGCGCTCGATTTCCTGACCGAGCAAAACGCCGACGCAGCCAGTCCCTTCTTCGCCGCGCTTGACCTGACGCGCGTGGGCGCGTTTGGTCACTCCACTGGCGGCGGCGCGGCTGTCCAATTCTGCGGCGCGGACGCGCGTTGCACGGCCGGTCTCGCGGAGGACGCGTTCATGACGCCCGTCTCGCAAGAGGTGTTGGATAACGGCCTCTCGCAACCGTTCTTTTTCATGTTCAGCCAATCCTGGACCGACGAAGTGGACAGCAAGAACAACCGGCTGTTCGACGCCTTCTATTCCCATCTTCCCGCGCCCGTCCCCGTTGTGACCATTCTCGGCGCGCGTCACTACGACTTCAGCGACCTGCCCCTGCTCACTCCGCTCGCGGCGCAACTTGGTTTCAAGGGTCCCATCAACGGGAAACTTGTGGTAAAAATTCTCAGCGATTATCTCCTGGCGTATTTCGACCAGGAATTGAAAGGGATTCCATCGCCTATTCCCTTCGGCCCTTCCGCGGCGTATCCAGATTTGAAGTGGGAAGCGCGATAACATCCTCCAGCAATTCTCCGTCGTTGCGAGGAGGGCGCGCTTCCCAACGAAACAATCTCCCCATCCCCGCGAGGGTTGCTCGCCTGCGCTTGCGTGCATGTGCAAGTGTCGGGAAGACCGCCCTCGCAATGACGGGACGAGAAAAAACTGGCGCAACATTCCGCCAGTTTTTATTTCTACTTTCTCAGCACAGCCGGTTCAAGTTTGCGTCGCCGCGGCAGGGACACGGGAACGGGGACGCGGCGCGCCTCCAGCCGGAGGATAGCCGAGCGGAAGATGCGGTCGAGGAATCCATCCGTGCCGCCGGGGTCTTCCATCATCATGTAGTCGCCGGAGGTGTAATCGTCGGGCATGTTTAGCACGCTCGGGCTGGGATTCATTTCGAGCATGAACAACTCGCCATCCTTGTTCATGCGAATGTCCGCGCGGCCGTAGCCGGTTCCGCCCATCGCCAGGTACATCTTGCGCGTCATGCTCTTGATGCGGCGCGCCAAACCGAGTTCGGTTACGAATTGCAGGTCCATATCGGCCGAGGCTTCCGCGTCGAATTTCATCGCCCAGTGCTTGAAGGTTTCGCCTTCCTGGAAGATGATCTCCACGGGCTGGTACACGTACGGGTCGTTGAGTTCCTCGGGATTGTCGGCGACCAGACAGGTGAATTCGCGTCCCTCGATGAACTCCTCGATGCGCGCGCTGCCGTATTGTCCGGCCATCTTTTCGAATTGGACGCGCAGTTGCTTGTTGTTTTCCACGCGGTTGTCTTTGGTCATGCCCGCGCTGGCATAACTGTCGTGATGTTTGACGATCATCGGGAATTTGAATCCGGCGTTTTTTGCTTTGGTTTCCACATTCTCCCCGGCGAAAACCTGCAGGCCGCGCGCAAAACCAATTCCCTTTTTTTCGGCAAGAGCCTGCATGCCGACGCGCGTCGGCGCGTAGAATCCGCTGTCCGCGCCGGTGAACGGCAGGTTCAGCGCTTCGAGGGCCTGCACCACGTCCATGCCGGGACGATCGGGCTCGTCGTCCGCGCCTTCGCAGAGATTTAAATACACATCGTACGATTCGCGCATTGCAATACCGCGAATGAAATCAAACGCGGGGCGTTTGACGTTGTACATTTTCCATTCGTAATTTTTTAGAACGTGTTCGGGAGAATAATACCCGAACGCTTCATCGGCAAGCACGCAGATTCGCATTCATCCTCTTTGTTGATTCGTTTTGTTATACAGATTATCAACACGATTCGATAGAATGGCAATGGAATCGACCTATCAATTACCTTAAAATATTACGAGCCGTCGCGCGCTCATGAGAGGCCAAAAGAACGCCGCGAATGTTAAAAAATTTCTTTAACATTCGCGGCGGCTTGTTTTCGACGCGCCCGGTCGCTGTCGATTCGATCTTTTTCTCGCGGGTCTCGTCGAAATGGAACGTTCCACGGAAACGCGCGGGCGCGTCTTCGTTTCGATGGGGACGCGCAATTGCTGTCGCGCGATGGCAGAGCGGAAGATGCGATCCAAGAATCCGCGATGGCCGTCGGGGTCGAAACTGATTGGCGTATCCGCGGGGCCGAAGTCCTCGGGGTTGTAAAGGATGGCGCAATTCGGATTGATCTCGAGGAGAAACAATTCCCCTTCCGCGTTCATGCGGATGTCGCATCGGCCATACCCCATGCCGCCCATGCCGATATACAACTTTCGGCTCATGTCCTGCAACCTTTGCGCGAGATCGGGATCGTTTACCGGCTGGACGGGAACCAGAATTTCCCATTTAACATAGGTGTGCAGGAAGGTCTCGCCCTCCGGGAAGACCGATTCGCCGGGAGGGTAGGCAAGAGGCGCGGTGAGATCGTCGGGGTTATCCACCACGAGGCAGGTGAACTCGCGTCCGTCAATGAATTCCTCCACGCGCGCGCCGCCGAATTTCTCAAGCATGATCTCCGCCTGGGCGCGTAGTTGTTGCGGGGTTTCGACGCGCGAGTCGCGCGTCATCCCCTCGCTGCCGTAACTGAGCGGATGTTTGACCATCAACGGGTAACGCAGTTTCCTGGCGTCGGCAAGGTCGCGCAACGATTCGGCGTGAAAGCCGCGCGCGAACCCGACTCCTTGAATTTCAGCCACCGCTTGCATTTGTTCGCGCGTCGGACAGTAAAAATTCGAATCGCCTCCGGTGAAAGGCAAATTCAGCGCTTCGAGGGCCTGCACCACATCCAGGCCGGGACGATCTTCGTCGGGACTGCCGTCGCACAAATTAAAAAATACGTCATACCGTTTTCGTTCCGCCGCGCGTCGAATGAAATCATACGCGGGCCGCTCCACTTTTAACAAATCCCAATCATGTTCGTGCAAATAAACATCCGGATCGAAATCTTCGAAGGTTGGGTCGGATAAGATGCAAACCTTCATCGCGTCGACTCCTTTCTGTGCGGTTGTTTCCATTATCAGTACTTTACGAAAGCGCGTATTAGGCGGTTTCTACCGCCGTATTTGCGCAAGAGAGCGCAAATTACGCGTGACCTTCGTGATCTATTGATTATTGCATATCCGATTGATTTCCCATACCAAAACGAGTTTGCAATTGGCTTAAAATTTCAACGACCAATTCGCGCGAATTCTTTTTTGAGTCGCAAGAAATCGGCTTGGTTAAAAAGAAAAACCGCCTTTCGACGGTTTCAGATCAGCTTCGATGAATACAATTTTTCACGGGACTCGCGCTTCGCACGCGCCGGACGCGATCTCGCATCGCCCGGCTTCCACGTTTTGCCACAACACGCGGAATTGCGCGCTGTTCTCCCGCGTCGTCCAAAAGATGACTTCCGCGTCGCGTTCGTAGTTGAGGACGCTGGCATAGGTGTTGTTGCATTCGGTGGGATCGAGATAGGGAGGACTCTCGACGATGTAAATCGCCATACAGCGTTTGGGGCCGAGATTGGGATAGTACACTTCCCAGCGCCACCCCGGGAAGACGTTTAGGACATTGCCTTGCGCGTCCAGGCGCTCGAAAGTGAAGCCGGAAACGCTGCGCGTCACGTTCGATTTGTTGAGGATGAAGAAACTGTTGTTGTTGTACAGGAGCAGGAACAGATGCCCGTTGGGGAAGGCGGCGGTGGATGTGGCAGTGACGGGCGCGGTGGCTGTGAGTTGGATGGTCGCGGTTGGAGAGACAGTGCGCGTCACCGGTGTGGGGGGCATGGTCAGGGTGTAGAGAGGCTCAAGGGAGGGAGTGTCGGTGGAGGCGGGGGTGAAGGAAAGAGTCGGGAGGGGCGTATCCGTTGGGGGCTGGGTCGGAAGCGAGGCGGGGGTGGAGGTATCCGTCGCGGGGATTAGAGTCGGTTGGGCCGTGAACGTTGGGAGGGCTTCAACCGGCAAGTTGTCGAAGAGGGTGAAGCGGAAGATCCAGGCGAAGGCCGCGAGGAGGATGAGAGTCAGCGCGGCCAGGCCGATCGTCCGCCAGGAGGATTTGCCGCGACTGGAGAGTTCGCGTTGGACAGTCCCTGTGGAGCGGACGGTCGGCTCGACGTTATCGGGGACGCGGCCGGTGATGCGGTCCGCGACGGAGCTGCGCGAGATGGCGCGGCGGCGAATGGTGGGGACGCCAACGGGCAGGGGCGGGAGGGTGAGGCCGGTGGATTGTTTGGGTTGAGCCAGCGCGGTTTCGAGCGCGTCCATGAGGTCGGCGCCGGTTTGGTAGCGCCGGGCGGGTTCTTTTTCGAGGGCTTTGAGGAGGACGAATTCGACGGCGGGATGAATTTCGGGGTTGCGGATGCGCGGCGAGGGCGGCGCGTCGGACATGTGGTGGAGGGCGACAGAGGCGGGCGAGGGATCGGTGAACGGGACCGAGCCGGCGAGCATTTCGTAGAGGATGACGCCGAGGGAGTAGATGTCGGATTGCGGAACGGCGTCGGCGGAGCGGCGCGCTTGTTCGGGCGAGATGTAGTGCGCGGTGCCGAAGACCTCGCCCAGCGAACCGTCGGCCAGTTCGAGGGCCAGGCCGAAATCGGAGAGCATGACGCGGCCATCGAGCGCGACGAGAACGTTGGAGGGTTTCACGTCGCGATGGACGACGCCCTGTTTGTGGGCGTAGTCGAGCGCGTTGGCGACGGCGCGCCCGATGCGAACCACGTCGGCGATGGGGATGAGTTCGCCATCGGCCGCGTAGGAGGAGATAATGGAAGCCAGGTCTTTTCCATCCACATATTCCATCACGTAGTAGTACAAGTCGCCCTCATCGTCGGCGGAATAGATTTGCACGATGTTCTCGTGCTTCCACTTCGCCATGACGCGCGCTTCCTTGATGAAACGCCGCGCTTGGGCGGTCTTGCCGCGATAGCGCGGATCAATGACCTTGATGGCGACGGGGCGTTGCAGTTTCACATCCTGCCCATAGTACACCTGCGCCATGCCGCCGTGACCCAGCAAGCGCTCGATGGAATAATTTCCGACAGTCTTCCCGATCAATGGATCATCGTTCATGAAATCTTTATCCGTTTTCCGAAAGTGGATTTGGTCTCGCGACTGCGCTCGGTGATGCGATATAGGTCGCGGATGTAGGCGTTGAAACCGTTGGCGTATGCGTCGAGATAATCCTGCGCCAGCAGGTCGGCCAGGTCGCGGCGGCCAATGGAGTGGAGCAGGGCCACGTGCGGACGAAAGTCGCGCAGGCTGACAACCATCGTTCCCTTCGCGTCGGTCATCACGCCCCAGGCGAGTCGCTTTTGTTCGTTGTCGTCTTTGGCGGTGAGGAAGCGCGTGAGCGTGGAGGTCGGCGCGACCTGTCCCACGTTCGAAAACACCTCGCGGCCCTTGATGAGGTTGTTGAGCAGTTGAAATTTTTCCGGCACTTTGTCCAACATGCGCTGTAACACCTGCGGCAGGTGCGCCAATAATTTGATGGCGCCCACGCTGGCACTCTGTCCCTGAATGGCGACCTCGCGGGCGCGCTTCAAAAACGCGCCGAAGCCCGCCAGCGAAGCCAGGTACGTTCGCTGCACTTTGTCGAACTCCAAATAGATTTCCTTGCGCGTCCCCGACGCGCCGGACTCGTATCCGTCCAGGGCGCGGATGGCGCGCGCATGTAAATCGAGCAAGTCCAATTCGGCGAGCGGGACTTCGACATTCAATGGATAGACGCGATCGCGCGGGACGCGCTGACTGGCGTCCACCGGAATGAGGATGGCCGGATTGACCTTACGCGCCTCCTCCAGCGCCGCCCGGATCGTTCCCGCGACCTCGGGGTGGGTGAGGCCCAGCCGATCCAGCTCGGCCCGCGCGGGTTGGGAGGGCTGGTACGTTGTCGCGTGAATGGCGCGGTACAGCACGAGCAAGTCGTTAACGGTCAACGACAGGAGGTCGTTGCGTTGTTTGAAAATCTTTCGCAAATTCTGGCAGGCTTTGATGTTGACCTTGTTCGTCTCGGCGTCGGCTTCGTAGATGCAGTGCGGCGCTTGTTGGATCAAGTCCATGTCGGCGGGGCTGATCGAAAAATGCAGCCGCGACCACAAACGTTCGCCTTGCATGGAGGGAGGCGCCAGCATGCGTAAATAGTTGGCCCAGGAGAGGGCTTCGTTGGTCATAATTTCCGCGAGGGCCGCGCCCCAGGCGCCGTCGAAGAAGATGTGCGACTGGTCGAAGACGAAGGTTTCGCCGGTGTCGAAGATGGTGAGGGGATGGTCGCCGATGCCGCGTTCGGCGCGACGGATCTCGGCCAGGGGAAGCGCGCGCGGGCGCGGGTCGGTGTTGAGCAGGATGGGGGCGTAGCGCAAACGATCGAGATCGGCAACCAGCTTCGGGTCCAGTTTGAGGCGCAGGTCGGGGAGGGCGGCGCGTTGGACGCGGGCGAGGGAGTCGAGTCGGGCCGGAGTCGGACGCTCTTCGGTCGGCAGAGATTTGATCAGCATGGCGATCTGCGAGCGGACGGTCAGCACGTCGGGAGCGGCGCCGTTCGAGTCGCAGACGGGGAGCAGGTAGTATTGGCCGCGATGGATGATGCCGATGTTGGCTTGTTGGATGGGGTAGGGGGCGCGCGTCTCGCCGAATTGACCGGGGTCGAGGTAGGCCAGCAAGGTGAGTTGGCGGATGTAGGCGGGCAGGTCGCTTTGTTCGAGGGCCTGCAGGCGCGTCGTCCAGGAACGAAGCGAGTTTTCGGGCATGGTCTGGAGGGCGAGCGCGAAGAACTCGTCGAATTTTTTTCTGCGATAGCCGGGGTAGTCGAGCGAAGCGCCGTCGCTTTCGCGGCGATAGGGGCGGCGCGTTTCCCACTCGCGATAGAGTTTTTCATATTTCGAGGCGCTGCGTGAACGCATGACCTGTTGCAACAAAGAGATGGACATGCGCTCGCGCCACTCGTTGGTGAGCAAGGCGGGGAGCGAGTGCAGACAGGCGATGGCGGCCATCGTCCAGGCGGTGAGACGATCCACTGCGCCGAGTTTAATGTTGTTGGCGTTCAGGAGAGTGTCGAAGCCGTGCGTTTCGTTGGCGTGACGGGCGGTGTCTTCGCGCAGGGCGTAATCCACGTAGAACTGCCAGGCGCCCTCGGGGAAACTTTCGTCAATATTTTTTCCTGCCAGGCGCAGGAGGTTTTGATAGGCGTAGATGACGCGCGCCGGCGCGGCGAAGACCGCGTTGAAGACGGCCTTGTCGAGCATTTGCTCCATGCCCTTGAAGAGCGCGTTCACATCCTGACGCGCGGCGGGTTTGCGGCCTTGCATTCTCGCCAGCGCGCTGAGGATCATGCCCGGCACGTTTCCCGCCGGGACGACCTGCGCGACGAGTTTCACCGCGGCGTCCACCTCGGGCAGGGAGAGGCGCGAGAGGTTCTCCTTCGCGAGGGTCTCTGCGATGGCGCGCAGTTCCTTGTCAGTCTCTGTGGAGGCGTGTTGGAGGTTGACAGTCTCTGTCATGTTGGCGGGGAATGAGGGTATTATAAGCCAATCATGCAGGGAGGCCGTTGATACTTTTGTAATGGAAGGGGAGATTCAACGCGAAGGCGCAAAGAATCAAATAGGACGCGGACAAGCGTGGAAAACGCGGATGAAATCACTCTTATCCGCGTTCCTCCGCGTCCAGTTTTGGCCTCCGTTTATCTCGTCTTCCTGGGTGACCGGCTGTCCATTGACGATGGTATGCACTAGGCGGCGGGGCTGGTTTCCGTTGGCATCGTAGCCGTAGGTGTTGCTTCCCACGCTGGCGACGGCGTGCTTGTGGGTGGAATCGTACGTGTACGTTGAACCGTTCTTGGATTTGAGGTTGCCCGTGCCGCTCTCGAAAGAGTAGCCTTCGGCGTAGAGTCCGTCCGAGCCGCCCGTAACAGTAGAACTGACGAGGCGGTCGAGTTCATCGTAGGTGAAGGTTTGGGTTTGCGGGCCGGAGAGGGAATCCACGATGGTCGGGATGTTGCCCACCACGTCATAGGTGTTGTTCTGGAGCGGCGTTCCATTCGAAACCTGGGTGGAGGTGGTGTTGAGCAGGCGTCCGCCGTCCACGTTCCAGGGATTGTACGTGAACACGCTGTTCACCTTGTTCGCGCCGCGCACGAGTTGAATCATCCGCATGGCGGAATCGTAGGCGATGGTTTGGGCGTAAGTGTCCGTGCCGGTGACGCTCACGGGTTGCATGTTGTTATTGTAAGCGAAGGTTACGACTTCGTTGTCAACCGGGTAGGTCATGGTGACGGGCAGACCGGCAGAGTTATACGTGAAGGAGGTGACGAACTGTCCCATCCCAAGCAAGATACTCGTAGGCAATCAGGGAACTATTGTCAGTAATATTTCATTGGAATTCAGTTCCCCTTTCCAAGCAACGCGATCATCTTCGGGATCAACATAACTTGGATCAACATAGTTCTGATAATTTGCAACAACTTTATAAACGCCAGATTCTGTGAACTTGTAAGAATAACTGGATAAGTAAACGGTGGATTCGAAGGTCTCTCCGGGTCTGAGTTCAATAAAATATCTAATCTCAAAGAATGAGGGGCTGATATTAACGTCAGGCCAATAATTTTCGCCGGATGGAGTCGTTACATCAAACGCTATTTCGCGAATTGGAGAAGACTCAAACGGTAAATTCACAGACATTCGCGAATTAACAAGCACTGTTTCATTTCCTACATTTTCCAGGGTTATTATAGCGATAACGGACTCACCGGGGTGGTAGGTAGGCTTCTCGAATTGGAGAGTTAATTTCAATGACTGTTCTTGTGATTTATCATTCTTCTCCAATTGAATAGAACATGCTCCTAATAGTGGCGTCAAGAACAAAAGAATCAATAGAAGATACCCTTTCATGTTGATACTCCTGATTCGTGTGAAATGGTCAACGAAAGTCATGTTATTCATTTCGCCAAGATCATAAACGTATAATTAGGGTGAATTTTCTGGGAGATAATCATAACTTCTCTACCGTACAAATACGAGGAAAAATCAGTCATAGGATAAACTCAGGGTA
>CAZVAX010000058.1:0-25915 GCA_964625215.1 uncultured Anaerolineaceae bacterium
GTCGCCGTTCAATCTGACAATAAGAAATTCGCAGATACTTAATTTACGGAGTATTAAGCGGGGATGAATTATTTGTAGAAAACGCGTAAGAGCGACTACGAATGTTCCTTTTTTTCGAGCGTCTCCACCCGTTGACGCAGTTCGTCCATGGCTTTTTTATCGCGGTTGAAGACTTCGTCAATCTTATCCTTGTTGCCGCGCATAATGGACACGGCGAATAGGGTATTGGTCGCGATGACGACCAGCGCGACGATCAACGCAAGAATCAAGAAAGCGGGGTTTTGCAACAAGGTGTCAATCATGGTTCATCTTCCAATCAAGAGGGCGGGTAATTTCGTCCAATCGGTAAAGGCCGCGTCCGCGTCGGGATGAGGCTCGGCCTGGCCGTACAAAACGCCGAACAGACCGAAGTCGCGCGCGGCGCGGGTGGTGCGCGGCAAGTCGTCAATCATGGCGCAGCGCGCCGGATCGGATTCTCCCGCCGTCTCCAGCGCGATGCGAAACGACTCGGGCATGGGCTTGCAATACGGCGCGACCGCGTTCACATCCACGACGGTTTCGAAGAGTCCCTCCAGCTCGAGCGCGGCGAGGACGCGTCGGGCGTGCGCGGAATCCGCGTTGGTGAAGACCAACTTCCGGGCGGGGAGAGAAGCGAGGACGTGGCGCTGAGTCGGATCGGGAGTCAGGTAGTCGCGCAGGGGGAGGTCATGCACGAAAGCCAGGAAGTCCCCCACATCCATTTCGTGATTGGCTTGCAGGCCGCGCAGCGTCGTGCCGTATTGACGAAAATATCTTTCGCGCAGCGAGGGAATCTCTTTCGGGTCGAAGCCCATGCGCTCACGCATGTACGCGTTCATGCGTTCTTTGATTGCCGGCCACAGTCCGCAACGCGCGGGGTAGAGCGTGTCGTCGAGGTCGAAGAAGAGGGTGGTGAATTTCACGGGGCGATTATAATGGATACATGCCCATTCGCTTGCTCTCCCCCGAAGTGGCCTCGCAGATCGCGGCGGGCGAAGTGATCGAACGCCCCGCCTCGGTGGTGAAGGAACTCGTCGAAAATTCACTGGACGCCTCAGCCCGCACGCTGACCGTGACCGTGGCCGAGGCCGGACGCAAACTGATCGAAGTCGCGGACGACGGAAAGGGAATCCCCGCGAACGAACTCGAACTGGCCACGGCGCGTCACGCGACCTCGAAGCTGGTTCAGGCCGCCGAACTTTTTTCCATCTCCACGCTTGGATTCCGCGGAGAGGCCCTCGCCAGCATTGCCTCCGTCTCGCGCCTGACTCTCACCTCGCGCGTCGCGGACTCCCCTTCGGGCGCGCGCATCCGCGTGGAGGGCGGAATCAGCGGCAAACTCGAGCAAGTCGGCGCGCCGATTGGGACGGTGGTGCGCGTGGAGGATTTGTTTTACAACGTCCCGGCGCGACTCAAATTCCTGAAAACCGACGTGACCGAACGCCGCGCCATTGACGGCCTGCTGACGCGTTACGCGCTCGCCTACCCAAACGTCCGCTTCAAGTTGACCGAGGACAAAAGCGTCACGTTGCAAACTTCGGGCGACGGCGACCGGCGCGCCATCCTGGCCGCGTTCTACGGGGTCGAGGTGGCGAAACAAATGTTGGAGGTCGTGTCCGAGGAGGAGGGATTAACGCTCACCGGCTATATCAGTCCCACGGCGTTGACGCGCTCGAATCGAAAAGACATCACCTTCTTCGTCAACGGACGCTGGGTGGCCGACACGCCGCTGACCACGGCCCTCATCCAAGCCTATCACACCCTGCTCATGGTCGGACGTTACCCGATGGCCGCGCTGTTCCTCGACATCCAACCCGAAGACGTGGATGTGAACGTGCATCCCGCCAAAGCGGAAGTGCGATTCAAAAATCAAGACCGCGTTTTCAGTTTTGTCCAGCGCTCCACGCGCCGCGCCCTCCTGGCCTACGCGCCTGTCCCGTCCGTCGCGCCGGTGTTGTGGGGAGGCCAGTCTGTGCAGACGAAGCAAGTGGGGTTGGATTGGAGTATGGCGAGTGACCAGTCATCAGTGACCAGTGATCAGTTTCCAGTTTCCAGTGATCAGTCGGCGCCCGATACCCTGACACCTGACACCTCGCACCTGACGCCCGATACTCCGTCCCCCGTCACCCTGCCCCTAATGCGTCTCATCGGCCAGATCGGGCAAACCTATCTCGTGGCCGAAGGCCCGGATGGACTTTATTTGATAGACCAGCACGCCGCGCACGAACGCGTCCTGTTCGAGAAGTTGATGGCGCAACACGGGCAGAAGAAGATTCCTTCACAAGCCTTGCTCTCCCCGGCTGTGGTGCAACTCCCACCCGCGCAAGCCAAACTGCTGGAGGGACAGTTGTCTGTGTTACAACATTTCGGCTTCGAGGTGGAGGAATTCGGCGGCGCCTCCTTCCAGGTGCGCGCCATCCCCGCGCTTTTCGCCGGAGCCGATCCCGCCTCCGCGCTGCGCGCGTTGGTGGAAGATTTCGAGGAGGATGAGTCGCCCCTGCAAAACGAGATCGAAGCGAAGTTGGCGGGTCGCGTCTGCAAGCGGCTGGCGGTGAAAGCCGGGCAGACCCTCTCGCCCGACGAGCAACGCGCCCTGCTCGCGGATCTCGAATCCTGCGAATCGCCGCGCACCTGTCCGCACGGCCGGCCGACGATGATTCATCTGTCGGTGGACATGTTGGAACGTCAGTTTGGGAGACGCGGGGCGCGATAGATCTTTTTGTAGATGGACGCGTAGCGCGACGCTAAATGCACCCAAGGCGGCGACCATCTCACCCGCGCGACCCCGGCGCGCAGGACCGCCCGCATCTCATCCGGACCCTCGAACGGCTCCAACAGCATCCGGCTTCTCCCCAATTCGAAGGCCGCGTGCGCGTCGGACCCGACCGTCCCTGCCGCCCCATGCCGCTCCGCAAATTCCCGCGCCCGCGCGTTGAACGCGGGCGATATACAACGCGAGTTGTAGACCTCGATGGCGTCCACCAGCGGCAGAATCTCCAACAGGTCGCGCTCGGCCCAGCCTCCCTTGCGCAGCCGGTCGAACGGATGCGAGACGCTGATGAACGCGCCCTGCTCGCGCAAACGGCGGATCGTCTCGCGGGGAGTCAAGCCGGGAGGGATTTCCTCGGTCACGTAGGCGGCAAGAAGTTCCCCGCGCGTGGTGAGAATCTCCTCGCCCACGATGATCCGCTCCGGGTCCAAGGCCTGAGCCGCCCGCGCGCCCGTGATGGCGTTGTGGTCGGTCACGACAACGCGGTCCAATCCCTTGCGCCGCGCGACGCGTACCAACGTCTCCGGGTGGGTGAGAGAATCCTTCGAGGCGAGAGTGTGACAGTGGAATTCCACAATTAAGGGAGATAATAGTGTCATACATTACTTGACAAAGCGGTTTTCGACAGTATATACTGCTTTTATCGCTTCGGAATAGGTTACTGCGTGGTGGAACGGCGGAGATAACTTTCGAATGACCGTGTTGCAGTTCATCAACGAAGTCGCTTTCAAAACAGCCAACGATGCGTTGGACGCCGCATTTCTGGGGGTTGGTTTACTCCTGTTCTTTTCCTACCCTCTTTACTTTTTTGCGGCCAACCTCAAGAAATATGTCAAGGAGAAAAAAAGCGGGGCGTTATTGACGGAGACGATCATCCTGATTGTCGTTGTCGGCGTTCTCGGATTCTTCTGGGCGCTTCCAGAGGTATTGTGGCGCCTGGTCACCTTGGCGCTTCGGATGCCATTTAATCTCCTCACGGAATGGACTAATTGGGCATGGCTTTTTTCGTCTGTTCGCTGGCTGGAGGCGTTTGGGGCTTTCTATTCGATAGCATGGCACTTCGGAAAGGAAAACGGCGGAACGCGCTGGCGGGAATCTACGCTTCTTCACTTTGGGGTAATGACTTTGGGCTGGTTCTTCTATCGCTGGCTGGGACTATTTTTGATCGCGCTCCCGATCCTCTGGGCTTATCGCGCCTCTCTCGGCAATTTGGCTTCGATCGTCGTGCCCGCCTCCGACCCGGAAGACCGCGCCGAACAAAAGAGGAGACGCAACGCGTTTCTCTCTTACACTTGGGGAATCCAATCGCCCATGACGGTGGTGGACGGACACGCGTGGAAGGAATACAAACCGCGCATCAATGGGGACATCGCCTGGAGTTTTGCCGATTTTCCGTTTCCGATCATCAAAAACCTGGATTGGCGTCCGGGGATCATTTGGACGCGCTCCCACCAAGCCATCGCCATTACCGGCGGGACAAAGTTCAAGCGCATCGAGCCTCCCGGGTTGTCGTTCACCGGCAGGCTGGAACGGTTGGACCAAGTTTTCGATCTGCGCCTGCAACTCCGCACGAGAGAGATCGAAGTGGTCAGCAAGGATGGCGTCCATTTTGTGGCGCGCTATTTTGCCGCCTTTCGAATTGACAATGAGGAGTGGAAGCCGGACGTTTACGACGCCTTGCGTCCGCGCAACGCGCTTTTGCGAGGCGCCGATAAACTGAGTTACACGAAGGGCAGTTTCAAATTTTCTGCGCCGCGCATCCAAGCCACGCTCGGCGTCACCAGCACAAAAGCGGCCACCGGCGATCCATTGTATTGGGATCAATGGGTGATGAATATCGTGGAGGAACACACCCGCCAGGTCATCTCCCAAAAGAAACTGGACGAAATGTGGCGACCAGCCAAGGATGAAAAATTCGCGAACGCGCTGGATCTCATCGCGAAAGAAATCAAGGAAAGTTGCGAAACGATCGTTCGTTCGGCCGGGATTCTTCTATATGTAGCGAGGGTGGTCAACTTTAGGTTCCTACCCAAAGATGGGGCAAAACCCGGAGAGATGGACGAAATCTCCGGACAACAGATCGCCACTTGGAAATCCGAATGGGATCGAAGGCGCGACCAGGTTCTTGCCGAAGCCAATGCCGAATCGGAACGCGCCCAACAGGAGGCGCGCGCCTATGCCGAGGCCGTACTTTTAAACGCCATCGCCGAGGGACTAGAAAAAACCAGCGAGATCAACCCGAACCTGCCGCGCTATGTGATCGCCATGCGATTTTTAAGCGCCTTGCAGGATTACATTCACAAACAGCCTGTAGAAGGAGAAGATGCCGAAGCGCTCATGAAAAGAATGGCCGAATTCCAGAAAGAATTCAAAGCCCTGCAAGAGCAACTTTTCCCTGACGAGAAGTGATAATGAAATTCCCGTATCCTGAAAACCCTAGCGACTGGCAAACCGCATACACACGCGATGACGCATATAATGAGTCTGAAAGGCGCGCTATTAAGCCGCTTTTCGGGACGTTGTTATTGCTAATTGCTATTCTCTTTACGGTTGTCTCAACTTTCTTAGCGTTGGATTTGCTTCCTTTTTCTCTTCACCCTTATATTAAATTAGCGATCGGCCTGGTTCCCCTCGCAGTTGTTATTCTGGCGTTTTATCGGACTCAAAAAAAGGCGACGGGATTCGCCTCCGCCTTCCTGACCGACTTTTACCAGCCGCCGGAAGGAATTGATCCTTCCAAAATCATCGCGAGTCGGCTCTCCGGGAAATCCAGGCTCCCGCCCCCCCTCAACCTGTTTGCCACCTTCGATTACATTCTCGTCAAGGAGGGCGCCATCCTAAAGGCGAATGAATGGCCGGGCTGGTCGGCGAAACACATTGGCGGGCCGATTCTTCTGATCGTTTTCGATGGGTGCGCCCTCTATCTGGAACGCGGCAATCGTTTTTCGCGTGTGGTTGGTCCCGGCGATAAAATTCCTTTCCTCGAATGGTACGAGACCATCAAATACGTGGTTGACCTGCGCCCAAAAGTGAAAGCCGATGAGATCAGCGTATGGACCAAAGACGGCATCAACATCAAATTAAAGATTCAGGTTGAGTGTCGAATCGGCGACCCTAAGCATTATGATCCGGACTACCCCAACCTGGTCTATCCCTATGACCCGACGGCTGTTAAAAAAGCGGTCGAGCGATATTCCCTGCGCTGGCCCATGCGAGCCGACGCGGAACCAGGAGAGCCTGCGGAATTCACCTGGGTTGATGCGGTTTGGGGCCAGGTGACCGGAATCGTCCCCACGTATATCGGAAGCCGCATGTTGGACGATCTATTTATCGCAGATCGCAATAAAGGACAAATCCTTTCCCCCACCGCCTATCAGGATATCTTCGGAAAATTGAATGCCGCCACACAGGTTTTTGGCGTGTACGTCACTGATTTTCAGGTGATGGAGATCAAATTTCCAAAGGAAGTTATAGAAGCGCAACATGATCAATGGAGAGTGGAAAAACAGAGGATCGCTACGCGCAATGAGGGTGAAACTAAAGCTTTTCACATTCGTACGCGCGAAAAAGCCAAAGCGGATGCGCAGCATGATATTATTCTTGCCATTGCAGAAGGGTTAGAGAAGAATCAAGAGGGGAGATTTATTGAACCGCTACTTCTTTCCCTTTCCGGAATATTGGATGAAAGTTTGAGCGAACCGCTCACACGCGCTTATCTGGCAAAACAAACTCTTGATACACTGGAGCAATTGCAGAAATTATTGGAACATCCGTTGGGTTCTTCGGAGAAAAAGAATGCTGAACTATGATTTAATAAAAGCAATCGAGTATTTGAAAATCGATCAAGGAGATCAAATGGCATTGAGGGAAGTTTGGGAAAAATGCAGTGACATATCGCGCGTTCATAAAGCAATTATCGAGGTCGACTCTTTAGTGAAAACGCCGCGAGGAGATCGCCTCAATAATAAGCTGCCTTTTTACTTAATCTATCTTTCCTATTCTTGTTTTCTTGTCAACGATATTCTAAATGCCAGATCGTTTGCGGAAAGAGCTATTAACGGATTTATATTAAATAGGCAGAAACAAAATCAGGCGATTGGGCGCTGGATATTAAGTATTTTTCTTTGTTTGTATGAGCAATTGGATGAAGCGCGCGCTCATCGGGATAAATCTATTTCAATGGTCAAATCTCTTATTGACGATTTATTTCGTTCAGGAGAGTACAAAATTCAAAATAATGAGTATCAATTGGAAGATATTGTTACTAATCTTGAACAAAACTATGAAAGGATTGAAACTCAGCTAATGGATAGGCTGTTGTTCAAGCAAGGAAAACCGTTCCTTCATTTCGATTTTTTTACTAAAGTTGCGGTACAACAGTTGATACCTGAAGAATTGGGGTATATCAATGACTGGATCGTACATATCGCGAAATCAGACGTATCCGAATTTCAGAGTGAAGTAAGTTTTTTGGGCGACCTGCACAATCGCTTATCAGAAATTCCCGAAAACACACAGGAAAGCGCTCTCCTTAATTTTCTTCTTGGCCATCTCCATAACATGGGCTACTACGCTAATTCTCAAGAAGAAGAGAAAACAGAAGCGGAAGCGCACGTTCGTGAAGCTCTGACTATAATGAATAACAATGACGATGTGAACCGTTTTTTGACCAGTTGTTATCTGGCTTTACTTTATTATAATGAGGACACTAAAGGAACTGGTCGTTTGTACCTAAAAGACGCTGGAGAGTATATAGAATATGCAATAACAGAATATCAGAACCAAAATATTACTGAAGGCGCAATAGAGTTAAGGAATTTGCATAATGAACTTCAATCTTGGACTTTTCCTTTTGATTTAGGCCATATAGGAAATCAAGCGATAAAAAATCTATTTCCGAAGCATGTTGTGGAATCTTCCTCAATACCAAGTAGCCGTAAGGCACGGACATTAAGTAACAACGCCGAACCAAAGAGCGCGTTGAATGGGCCTGCGTCTTTTTTCAAAAACTTGTTGGGCAAGCAACCTAACGCGCATGATGAAACTCCTTTTATAAAAGACGGTTTTAGTGTCCCAAGGGTCAAATTGAAAGAAGGAAAGAAAAAAGATGATTCATCAACTCCGCCACCTTCCACGCCTGGCCCCACTTCTCAAAACGCAAAGGACCCAAACATACGACATCTCATTATTCCTATTGATGTAAGCGCGCTCAATGATGAGGGTACAGAACTAATCCCCCTGGAGCATGATGATTTTCAAAGGCTCGAAATCTTTGAAACGCAAAAAGTGCATCCAAACAACAAGGATGAACAACCTGTCGCTAATCGCAGCGCATCCCCACAAAAACGCGTCATATTAATTCCCAGTTTCCCGATCTACGGCTTTGCGACAGCTGGCCCGAACGGCGAGGCGCAATTACCCGATCCAGATGGTTTAGAAACAGTGGGGGCGATCCAAGATACGCTTGAGGGTATTTTTGCCGGAGAAACATACAAAGTCGGTTTCATAGACTCGCCTGTTCCATCATTCGCGCCAAATAAAAGATATGGCTGGTTTAAAATTACAGGGTACAGCATGACCAAAGCCGGCATTGAACCAAATGATTATGTTTTATTTCGGGAAAACCGAAACCTTGAATCCTGCGCCAAGAAAGTGGTGATCGCCCTGGCTGCAGATCTGGAAACACAACCTCCTCGCGTTACGGTCAAGCGACTTGTGAAAATGAGCGGGGAAGTTCCGTGTAATGACGATGGATTCGGACCTGAACTATGCAAATTTGTATTACATTCGGAGTCGTTTTTGGAGCGCGATCCCAAAACAAGTATAAGCTTTAAAAGAGATATCGAAATCGAAAATGATCACCAATTGATCGGCGATGTAATTGCCATCGCAAAACGAACGTAAAGAGAACGTACATCGGGTATTATTTGGTTGTATCGGCCGATGCTGATTCCTTTAGTGAATATAATGTTGCAAGCCCCCAACCTTTTGTTTTGTTTATGTAACTCACAGCCATAATAACTGAAATACTTTCTTCAATGAAAAAATCGAACTGAAACTCCCTAGTTTGCCCTGGTTCAATGGTAGGGTTTCGAGTTGTTAACTTGAGCCAGATGGGCATTTTCTTTTTTGAGGCCCCCCAATCGCGAGCTCCCAATGTATCCCATCCAATTCTTTGTCCAGAGTCAATAAACAACTCGGGAATTTCTCCGTTCCTCACCTCAATAGACTTTTCGTCTGTGACTGATTGATCAAAAAGAAATTTTATTCTGTCGGGCATTGGAAGCACTTGCCGAATATATACTTTTCCATCTTTTAAATCCAGTTTAGTCTTCCCTTCATTTATTAGGGTAACAAATACGCTGAGATAAACAACGCCATTACCCAATTTATAATGTTCAATTCGATGTTGAATTTTCGGGTAAGGATAATCATACCGATTTTTTATGTAGAGTTCATACGTCCAGAGCCCTGCCACAAAGATCGCCATCACTTCAATAAATGACTGCACTATCTCAGCCCTTGAGGCTAAATCCAGAGATTGATACTCCTTCCAGGAGGAAATATCAACAAAGAATAGGGCCAGATAAATTCCTCCTATAATCGCAATCGTCGCCAAAAACAAAAATCTCCTCATAAAACGAGTATATACTCGTATAATTGGAACTGTCAAGCACACAAGGAATTAATGCCCTCCGACTCCCCTATCCTCCTCCTCGGCTCCGCCTCCCAAGATATCGTCGGCCGCCTCGACTCCGACCTCCAGCCTGGCATCTCCAACCCGGCGCGCATCCGCGTCTCCTACGGGGGCGTGGCGCGCAATGTGGCCGAAAACCTGGCGCGGCTGGGCCAGCCGGCCCGACTGGTCAGCGCGGTGGGACGCGACCGCCCCGGCGACGAATTGCTCGAATACACCGCCGCGGCCGGCGTGGATGTGTCCGCCGTTCTGCGCACCGACCTCTACCCCACCGGCTTCTACATGGGCGTCCTCGACGCGCGCGCCCACCTGCGCTTCGCCGTGGACGATATGCGCGTCATGTCCGAACTGACGCCTGAGGTCATCCATGCGCAGGAAGAGTTATTCAAATCGGCCAGCCTGGTGTTTGTGGATGGCAACCTGCCCGAGCCCACCCTGCGCGCCGCCGTCTCCCTCGCCAAAAAAGCCAAAATTCCCATCTGCGCCGACCCGGCCTCGCTCGCCCTCGCCGCGCGCCTGAAACCCCACCTCAGCAAATTGCATCTGATTGCCCCCAACGTTAAAGAAGTCGGCGAGTTGATCGGCCGCGCCATCGAATCGTCCGACCGCGAAGCGGCCCTCGAAGCGGCGCGCGCCCTCGTCAACGAAGGCGTCGAGATCGCCCTCGTCACGCTGGCCGAATTCGGCGTGGTCTATGCCACCTCCCAAACCAGCGGCCACATCCCCGCCATCCAAACCCCCATCATTGACCCCACCGGCGCAGGCGACGCCCTGACCGCCGCCGTTCTCTTCGGCCTGCTCAACGACATGGAACTGGATGAGGCTGTGCGCTTGGGCGTTTCGGCCGCGTCCATCACCCTGCGTCATTCCGGCACGGTCTTCCCCGGCTTGACCCTCGAAAAACTCTACGAACAATTCCTCTAAACCATGGACAACCTATCCTTCTTCCAAACCTCCGGCGGCGTGAGTCGCGCGGTGACTCTTGGACTGCCCGTCGTGGCCCTCGAGTCGACCGTTATCACGCACGGACTTCCCTCCCCCTATAACCTCTCGCTCGCGCGTGACATGGAGGCGGCTGTGCGCGCAGAGGGAGCGACTCCCGCCACCATCGCGGTCCTGGACGGAATCGTGCGGGTGGGTCTCACCGACGCGGAGTTGGAAACATTGGCGGGCCGAGTCGCCATGAAGGTGAGTCGACGCGACTTTGCCGCGGCCATCGCGAAAAAAGGGAGCGGCGGCACGACTGTGGCCGGGACGATGTTCGCGGCGCACAAGGCCGGTATTCAGGTCTTTGCCACCGGCGGGATCGGCGGCGTGCACCGCGAGTCGGCGTTCGACATTTCGCCCGATATGCAGGCCCTGGCCGACACCCCGATGATCGTGGTGTGCGCGGGAGCCAAGTCTATTCTCGATTTACCCGCCACGCTGGAATACCTCGAAACGACGGGCGTGCCTGTGCTAGGCTACGCCACCGACGAGTTTCCCGCCTTCTTCTCGCGCCAAAGCGGACTGAAGGTGAGCGCCAAGGTGGATTCGCCCCAAGAAGTGGTGAACTTTGCCCGCGCTCACTGGGACTTGGGCATGCGCTCGGCGGCGTTGGTCTGCCAACCGTTGCCGCAAGTGGATGAAATCCCCAGGTCGGAGATTGACCCCATCGAGGAACAAGCCTCGAAAGAAGCCATCGAGAAAAAAATCAGCGGGCAGGAACTGACTCCCTTCCTGCTCAAGCGCGTCAACGAGTTGAGCGGCGGCAAATCCATGCGCGCCAACCTGACCCTCCTGCTCAACAACGCGCGTCTCGCCGCGCAAATCGCCAAGGCCATACCATCGTCGAGGAAGGCGAGGGCGGTGTAGGGCCTGACCCGCGAATGCGTCGCGCCTTTCTACGCGGGCGATTCTTGTTACGAGATTTGGTTTATCCATCCAAGAGTCCCGCGTCCGCCAGTGCGACGCATCCTCCAGGAACGGAGATGTTTATGAGGACAAACGAATTCAAAATGTCTGTAACGCTGCACGCCGCGCCGGAGCAGGTCTTCGATGCGTGGCTGTCGGGGGAAGGTCACAGCCGGATGACGGGGAGCCAGGCCAAGGTCCAGAAGCGAAGCGGGGGCAAGTTCAGCGCGTGGGATGGGTACATCTGGGGCGTCACGTTGGAGATGGAGCGACCGTCCCGCATCGTCCAGTCTTGGCGCACGAGCGAGTTTCCCAAGGACGCGCCCGACTCGCGAGTGGAGATCCTGCTTGAAAAAGCAAAGGCTGGGACAAAGTTAACCCTACGCCATTCGAACATCCCCGCAGGGCAGGCGGAAAATTACAAACAGGGTTGGAAAGATTTTTACTTTACACCGATGAAAGAATATTTCAAGAAAAAGTGAGCGGCGGTTTCCCGCCGCTTTTCATTTCCCTTTTTCCAACAACTCTTTCACCATCTGCTCCGGAACCTGCACCGCAACCACTTCGCCGCGCACGGTGATCTCGCCGTTGACGACGATCCATTCTTCGACGACCGCCTTGCGTCCCTTCACTTCCTTGATGCGGCCATGCACTTCGAGAATCGGACCAAGCGGCGTGGGCTTGTGGTAATCCACTTTGAGCGAGGCGGTGAGATAACGCAAGGGCGGCTCAGTGTCCATGGCGCGACCCTCGGCGCGATATCCGGCCGCGGCCGCCGTCCCTGTGCCGTGACAGTCAATCAGCGAGGCGAGCAGTCCGCCATAGACGTAGCCGGGGATGGCGGTGTGATACGGCTTGGGTTGAAAGTGACAGATGGTTTCTTCGCCGATCCAAAAACTTTTGATCTGGTGTCCGTGTTCGTTTAAACTTCCACAGCCGTAGCAGTGCGCGAAATATTCGGGATAGTAATCCTGGAAGGGTTTATCGGTCATGAAAGACGGGTCTCCTTAGTTGACCTCAACCGACGTTAGAGAACGTCTCTTACGCGTAAGCGTAATGCGCGCTAGCGCGCTTGTGCAAGAGGTCTATTGAAAGTAACGCGAGATAAAATCTCGCGCGACAAGCTGGCAAACATTCCGCGTTACGGGCTGGCGGTGGCGGACGCGGTGGGAGAGGGCGGAGTGGTGGGAGCGGCGGTTGGGGCCTGTCCTTCGACGGTGAAGGAGCCGCCGCGTTTGAAGTCGTGACCGACATAAATCTGCACGGCGTAGTTTCCAGGCTGCCACTGGTGGGGAGGCAAAACGGCTTTGCTGTAATAGATGCCGCCCGTGCTCCCATCCCATGGATAGGTTTCGTAAAAGATCAATTCCCCATCGCGCAGCCAGAGCGCTGTCCATTGCACGCCGACGATCATGCCGTCATATTGAAAACAGGCGTGAAGTTGGGCGATGGGATTGCGAAAAATCTCCGAGGGCGAAACACAGAATCCATTCCCATCCACGCTGGCGGCAAATTGCAGGGCGGTGATCACCGCGTTGGGATTGGGCGTAACCGCGCTGATAAATTGCGCCTCCACCGGCAGCGGCAGGAAAGGCGTGCCGGTGGGCGGAGGCGTGTACGTGTAAAGCGGCGTCTCTGTGATGGTGGGACTCAGCGTTATGGTCGGGGAGAGGGTGATGGTGGGAATGACGGAGGGCGTCCATGTGACCGTGACGGTGGGAGAGGGCGGAAAGACGCGATAGACGGCCGGTTGTCCGTAGACAGGCAGGATAACCGCCAGCGCCAGCATGACGATGGCGCCCAAAATCAGCCAACGACCTTGGGCTTCGCGGGCGCGTTTGAGGCGGTAAAAGTTCAGCTTGCGCGCCGAACGAAATATGGAAAACCCCGACCGAAACACCATGAACGCCCCAATGACCAAAAGCACAGAAGCGGCGATGAATCCAGCGCGAATGTCCATAATTTGATTATAGCATCAAGGGCCGGTTAGGGAACCGGCGAACTCGTGTTTCGCCATCCGCCGCGCCTGGGTGAAGACGGTGTGACGCCGCCCGCCGATCCTGGCGCCGCGTTCCCAAGCCTCGCAGGGCAGGGACTTCAAGGTGTTCAATAGGTTGCGCCGCTGGCGGGCGAAGGCCCGGAGCGACGCGGCAAACTCGATCTCGGCGTAGTCGGTCTGCTCGACCCATTTGCGCGGGTGGATGTCGGGCAGGGACGGTTCGACTTCCGCCAGCATGGATTGGATGGACGCGCCCCACACGTCCGCGCAGGAACGGAGATGGGCCAGGATGTCGAGGGCCGACCAACTCCGAGCGTCCGGTTTGAGGCGCAAGCGGGCCGCCTCCGCGCGTGACGTGGAGCGGGCCAGCGCTTTCGGAGTCTGATCCAACGTCCGAAGAATGTCCGCGATCTCAGCGCGCGTCGCCTTCATGTTTTACCAACCAAGCCGCGAGGATCAGGAACAGCAGCCCCGTTCCGTCGAAGAGGATGAAGCGCAAAATGGAGCCGCGTAAAGTGGGGTGGTCAACGGGAATGCCGGCGAGGATGAAACTTTCGCCAACGAATCCGACAAATTGCATGACCAGCGCCAACGTCAGCGCGAGCCGGAAGCGGACCGGATGCCAGAACGCGACCGCGTACGGAACGTTCCACATCAAAAAGAGGACGCCCACGCCGCGCACCGCCGCCTCGCCCGCGACGCCGCTCAGTTCGTAAGCCCACGCGTACGCGCCGGGCCGAAGGAGGAATGTCAGCGCGGCCTGCGCGTTCCACGCGAAGACGAGACCGATGAGGAGGCGGGAGAGCCAGAGTTTGTTCATGATGCTATTTTTCGTCATTGCGAGAGCGGCGTTCTCCCGCTCGAAGCAATCTCCTCATCGGGCCGGCGATTACTTCGTCGTCGCTCCGCTCCTCCTCGCAATGACGATGAGACGCTATTCCAACCTCAGTTTCAACCTCACCGCGCCGGCGCGCTCGTGTTTGACCGTGACCTTCACCGTGCGGCCCTTGCGCGCCTTCACAACCCACTCGACTTTCATCCGATCCGACGTGCCTTCATCGAATTCGTCGGCGTTGACGTTCTTATAGGCGCGGCCTTCGAGTTGGCCGAATTCCTCGCGCGTCTTGCCCGACTCGAGCCGCGCGCCGCGCGGCAATTCCACTTCGGCGATCACGCCGCGCACAGATTTCCTCTCCAACGCCTTCTTGGTGACGTAGGTCGGCAGCCAACCGGCGTTTTCGACCACGACGCGCAAGCGATAGGTCCCGTCCCCCAGCGGCGTGACCGACGAGTCGCGCAACTCCAGTTTCGGCGAGATGAGCGCGTGCCACACGATCCAATCGGGGAAAGGCGAAATTTCTTTTTCGAGAAATTCCGTCGGCACATTCGTCCACACGTGCAGATAATCCCAGCCGCCCAACTCCACTTTGCCGAGTTGAGGATGGTTGTATTCGCGCCAGTCCACATACCCTTTGCCCTTCAAAACTTCATCGTTCCATTTGAGCAATTTGAAATCATCCTCCACGGGATGTTCGCGATACCACTCGATATATTTGAAATTCTCGATGCCCGCCTGCCGTTGCGGACTCCAAAATTCCACCGTCCACGCGAAGAGGCCGCGATGTTCGTAGGTCCACTCGTCGAACGCGCCGGTGATGACCTGCTTGGGATAATATTTGAACTCGTGAAAGGTGGAGATGTTCGGATACCCGGTCATCTCGGTTCCCTTCGCGCCGATCTTCTGATATGTCCACAGATCCTCGGTGGGTTGCTCCTCGTCGGGTTTGTCGCTAAAGCCGCGCAACAGGACTCCGCTCATCGTGTGGAAGGAGATCGTGCCGGTGACATTCCTGTGCTTCATCACAAACTCCACCAGGTTGCGCGCCTCCGACTCGCTCGTCGGGAAATCGCCCGCGCCGCGCTGGTCCGACTCGGTGCGCCAGTTGGCGGGGAAGTTGCGGTTCAAGTCCAGGCCCTCTTTGGGCCGGTGAATCTCAATCGTCGCGCCGTCGTAATTTTTCAACTCGCCTTCCGGCAGGATGCGATAATATTTTCCGCCGACTTCAACCGGGTCGCGGCGGATCATCAGGCGCGGCTCGGTGGGATGGACTTTCCACGCGCCATTCGGGTCGGCGATGCGCATCTGCAAAATCCGCCCGTCGCCGTCCATGTCCTCGCCCCACACCAAACCGTCCACGCGCTCCTCGTCGAACGGATATGGCCGCGTCACCGAGCGGATCTCCTTCGGTCGGTCGGCCAGCGCCCACTCCGCGCCGTCCGGGTTCACGCGCGGACAAATGTAAAAGACACGCGTGTCGAGCGCCCGCGTGACATTCGCGTCTTTCTTGTAGCGCGTCACCAGTGAATGGATGAGAAACAGCGCGGCCGTCGAGCCGGTCACTTCGGAGGCGTGCAAGTTCGCGTCCACCCAGAGCGCGGGCTTGTCCGCGTCCGCCCCGGACTTGAAGTTGGTCGCGGTCGCCAACCAAACGTCTCGGCCCTCGTAACTTTGTCCGATGGACTCCAAGCGAATGAGGTTCGGATATTCCTTGGCATAGGCTTTCAGCAGGCGGGTAAGTTGATCATAGCGATAGAAACGGTCGAAGCGGATGGCGGGCATGGGAACTCCTATTCTTTTGAAAGTTCATCAAGAAGGCGCAACAATTCTTCCGAGATGGCGGCGCGGCTGAAATTCTCCTCCAGATATTTTCTCCCCGCCAATCCCATCTCCCGCGCCTTGACCTCATCCCCTGCCAGCGACCGGATCGCCTCCGCCAGCGCGGACGAGTCGCCGGGCGCGGCAAACCGACCGCATTCGGCCCGCTCGACCACTTCGCGGATCACGCCGTCAATCGCCAACGCGACTGGCCTCCCGGCGGCCATGTAGTCGAAGACCTTGTTGGGATAGGTGGTCTTGTATTCTTCGAGCGGTTTGAGGATGGCAATGCACGCGTCCGCGGCGGCCAGGGCCAAGGTCGTCTCGGATTTGGGGATCGAGTCCACGAAAGTGACGTTGGTCAGACCCATCTCGCGTGTGCGCGCTTGCAGGGCCGGTTTCTCCTTCCCATCGCCGAGCAGGACGATCTGGATTTTCTTCTCGTCCGCCAAAATTTTCGCCGCGTCCAATACCACATCCAGGTCATTCGACATCCCGTGCGCGCCGGCGTAGAGCGCGACGAACTTGTCTTCCAGTCCATGCGCGCGCCGGAAGTCCGCGCCGTCGTTCGCGGGATCGAACATGGCAGGGTCGGCGCCGTTGGGGACGAGGGTCACACGCGATGCGCCGCGCGCCGCCAGGTGGTCCAGAAAGCCCGGGCTGTTGACCATGATTCGGTCGGCGCGGAGATACAAGAAACGTTCCAGCCATTCCGACATGCGGATGAGAGTTGGGTTGGTCAGCACGCCGACGGCGATGGCGAACTTCGGCCACAGGTCGCGCACCTCGAACAGGAACTTCGCCCCCTTCAGCCGCGCCAACATCCACGCCGTCACCCCCTGAAAGATGGGCGGCGAGGTGCCCCACACCACATCCACGTTTTCGACGCCGAGGCCGAGGAAGAACGAAGAGGCCATGAATGAGAAAAACGCCAGCACGCGATGAACGAAAGATTTATGGTGAGCAGAATACACCGAAGCGCGCAAAATCGTTATACCCCCCTCTTTCTCTCCCCCCATTTTCGGAGAAAATGGGGGGAGCCGGAGGGGGGTTCTGGCTCCGGTTATATAACTCACCGGACTTGCGATCACCGTCACCTCGTGTCCGCGCGAGGCGAGCAGGCGCGCGAACTCGAAATGGCGCGTCCCGCCGGGTTCGTCGAGAGAAGCGAAGGCCTGGTGAATGATGAGGATGTGCATGGCTTGGCGATTCTAACCCCAATCAAGAAATGCAGAACCCAGGTTTCTTCGGAGAAACCTGGGTTCTGCGCGTCAGCCATCAAGCATTCTTGCGCTGTTCAAGCCAACGCTTGAACGATTCGGGATTTTCGGTGGAGCGCTTGCCGAGCAGCAAGCCCTCGATCCCGATGTCTTCATCCAGGTCGGGCCAATGCAGGCCAAAACCCGCTCCCGAAATCTGGACATTGGCGCGTTCGGTGGAAGTTCCATGCGCGAGGCGCGGATACCATCCAATGGGAACGAAGACAGTCCGTCCATCCTCCAGATCCACAGAGAGGGTGTCGTCTGTGACCTTTGCTTGAATCGCCCTAGGCAGGGCGAACATTACCGCCGCAGAAAGCGTCCCATTCATTTCTCAACGTCTCCAAATTCTCCAGTATGATCCGCTCAATATCGCGCAGCTCTTTTCGGCTGTAGCCGTGGTTTTCTTCCAGCATAACTGGGTCGAGCCAAAACTTTGCGCTTATATTGCCGCGGTCCACGTGCATGTGGCGCGGCTCGATACAATCGTATGAATAGAAGTAAAACCGATAGGGTCCGATTCGCAGCGCGGTTGGCATTGTACTTTTCAAAAATGTTTTATCGGTTGAAACTGAATGTATTATACTCACTTTTGGTTTGATGGCTTGGATGGGAAACGAGATCAGAGAACTGCATCGCCTCATTCATCCACCCTCTCCTCGACCTGACGGGTTTCCAAAATCGCCGCTTGCTTTTTCATCCAATCCTCTGTATAGTTGGACGAATTCCGCCTCCCATGACCCTCGCTAGCTTCACCTTTATCGTCAACTTCCTCGCGCTCCTCACCTCCGTCTGGCTGGGACTCTACCTCGTCCGGCGCAGTCCGCGGCGCGCCGTTTCGTGGCTGACGGCCCTCACGCTCTGGTCGCTTTCGGGGATGTTCATCAACATCCTGCTGGCGCTCACCCCGCCGCCCGTATCGGACTACCACCCGGCGTGGGCGCGGCTCCTCTTCCCGTTCTGGCAACCCGGCACGAGCGCGCGCAGCGCCGGCGCGTGGCTGCAAGGCTGGTCGGTGGCGCCCTCCATCGTCTTTTGGCATCACGCCACCCTGCTAATGCGTCCCGGCAAAATGAATCCCTGGCGTTGGACGCGCGTCGCTTTTGGCTACCTCATCGGCATCGCCGCCATCCTCGTGCAAAGCAACGCCCAGGTGTTGTTCGTTGTGGAGGGCGGCGACCCGCTCTACCTCAATAACCTGCGCGCCGGCCCCTACTATTCCCTCTTCGGCGCGGCGCTCGTTTTACTTATCGGCTGGAGCCTGGTCAACCTGGCGCGCACGGCCTACATCGCCCCCACCGACATGGCCCGCCGTCAAATTCAAATCCTCGTTTACGCCACAGCCTTCTCGGGCTTGCTTGTGCCGGTTTCGCTGGTCTCCTCCGGCTTCGACCTCTACGACATGCCGATGGCGGTCATGTCGCTCGTCCTCTTTGTTTTCGTCTGCATGATCGGCTACGGGGTGGCGCGCTACTCGGCCCTCATGCAGGGCCGCGCCATCGTCAGCGACTTCTTCTACAACTTCCTCCTCATCGGCGGCATCAACCTCTTTTACCTTTTGGCGGCGCGCCTGCTCGTCATCGCCTACGACGCGCCGGACGTGATCGTTGTATTCATTCCGTTGCTGGCCGTCGTCACCCACTCCAGCATGAGCATCGCCTATCGCTTCGTGGACACCTTCTTTTTCCGCGAAGACACGCGCCGCCTGCGTTCCAACCTGCGCCAGTTGACTCGTCTCGCCGGCGAGGGCGCGCCGCTCAAAGAAAACCTCGACGCGACGTTGAACACGATCTGTTCCTCCGTCCGCGCGACGTATGGACTCATCTTCTCTCTCGACGGGGACACAGCGCGTCTTCTCTCCGACTACAAGTGGCGCGGCCTCCCGATCGAGATCGGCCCGCCAGCGCTCACCGCCGACGATGTGACCCACCTCGAAGCCGGTCATTTACCCAAGCCTCTCGAAGAGGCGGCCCTGCTCATGCCGCTCTACGCCGAGTCGAAACAGGTGGGCGCGCTCGTGCTGGGACAACCTCTCAACGGCGTGACCTACGATGACGACGACTTGGAGCGCGTCCTGCATCCTGCCGACCGCATCGCCGACGCCATCCGCGTGGAAAAGGCCCAAGCCGAATACATCGCCCGCCTAAGCGACGTGGCCGAGGAACACCGCGAGCAATCCCAACAAGCCGTCGCCTCCATCCCGGTGGACGCCGTGGAAAACGCCCTGCGCAACCTGTCCGATTTCGCCTATCTCGGCGATACGCCCCTCGCCAACCTCGAACTCGTGCGGCGCAAACTGGCAGGGAACAAGACTCACCTCGAACGCGGGAAGGCGGTCCAGTCCGTGTTGTTGGAAGCCCTCGAAGAGATGCGACCCGGCCCGACCGTCCCGCGTGAACCGATTCCCCGGGAGTGGTATCCGTATCTGATCCTGCGCGATGCGTATCGGGAGTCCGTCTCCAATCGCGACATCATGCTCAAGCTCTACATCTCCGAGGGAACCTTCAACCGCACGCGCCGCGCCGCCGTCCGTTCGCTGGCCCGCGCGTTGACCGAGATGGAACACCCTTCGTAAGACAAGTTGACAGAGACCCCACAGGTTTCCAAAACCTGTGGGGTCTTTTTGATTCTGGCGTCTTTTGGCGGTTAAAACTCTGGTTATGGCAGTTCGAAACTGCGAAGATGGGGCAGAAAAGGAGACCTGCCATGTTCAACACCCAGCCCCCCGCGTACGAAACCGGCTTCATGGATTTGCCCCTCTCGCGCTTGCATGTGCTGGAGACCGGGCGCGGCGAACCGCTCATCATGGTTCCCGCCACCATCTCCGAACTCGAAAACTGGCGCGCCCTCGCCCAATTCATGGCGCAATGGTTCCACGTGTATTTCTTTGAACTGCCCGGCCACGGACAATCGAGCCCGTTCCCCGGCAAATTCTCCAGCGCCCGCGTGGCCGAATTGGTGGAGCAGATAGCCGACCACCTCGGGCTGGAACGCTTCAACCTGATGGGCTTTTCCTTTGGCGGAATCCTCGCCATGCGCGCCTACCAGCGACTTGCC
Source organism: uncultured Anaerolineaceae bacterium (assembly GCA_964625215.1). Lineage (GTDB taxonomy): Bacteria > Chloroflexota > Anaerolineae > Anaerolineales > Villigracilaceae > Denitrolinea. Next base: position 20,350 of record CAZVAX010000058.1, read on the forward strand.
CATCGCATTGACCGCCTCATCTTGATCGCTCCCTGCCTGGGTCGCGCGACCCTGCCCTTCTCCAACTCGCGCATTTCCCTGCTCGCCTACATGAACCGGCTGATGTCGCATCCCAAAGTGCAGGCAGGCTTCAATGGGATCATCCACAACCCGCGCACGGTCTCGCTGACAGTGAAGGCCCTGCAAAAAGTGGGACGCCTCGAAGACACCCTCCCGCTGGAAGACAAACTGCTCCACATGCCCGCCACCACCATTGCCGTTGTGAACGCCCAACTGGACGAGATCCTCAACACCCGCTTCGAGGCCGAGTTAGAAAAACACCAGACGCCCTGCTACTTCGCCATGTCCATCCACGACCCCCTGCTCAAATTCGACACGGCCCTCGAAACCGTCCAACAAACCTTCGAGAACGTGCAAGCCGTCCGCCTGACCTATCCCTACCACCAACCGCCCAAGCCCTTCACCTTCGAGGAACTCAACCAGGATTTCTTCGAGACCGTGAACGCGTTTATGAGCGCCCATGCGGGACTACAGTCCCTGCCTTGCTGATCCATTTCGTCATTGCGAGCCGCCGGAGGCGGCGAAGCAATCCCCGCGCCTATGAGGAGACTGCTTTGTCGGGAAGATCGCCCTCCTCGCAGTGACGGCAACAATTCAGGAGAACCGCCATGTTGACCACCACCTTCGTCCCCGTTCGTTACCTCAAGTGCGTCCGCCCCATCCTGATTGTCCTCGGCCTGCTGGGCCTCTGGGGCTACCGCGTCCCGCTGTGGAATGCCATCCTCATGATCGGCGACCCGCAAGCCATCGTGGAATACCTGCAAAGTTTTGACTCGTACGGGCTGGCGGTTCTGGCCTTGCTCATGTTGGCGCAGGTCTTTTTGGCGCTCATCCCCGGTCAGGCGTTGATGGTCGCCTCCGGTTATCTCTACGGCGCGTCCACCACCATCCTTGTTGTCGCCGCCACCACCATCATCGGGAGTGAGATCGCCTTCTGGCTGGCGCGCTGGTATGGACGTCCGCTCATCTACAAACTCGCCTCGCCCAAAGTGATTGACTACTGGGATCGCCTGGCGGGGAATGCCGGCCCCGGTTTCTTCTTCCTCACCTTCCTCCTGCCCGTCTTCCCCAGCGACCTGATGTGCTACGTAGCCGGTCTGGGAAAAGTCTCGCCGCGCGGCTTCTTCTTCGCCAACGTGGGCGGACGCACCGTCAGCGCCGTCACATTCACCCTCCTGGGCGCGTACAAATTCAACCCGCCGCTCTGGTTCTGGATCGCGGCGGCCATTGGTCTGGCGATCATCCTCGTCAGTTGGGCTATCTACCGAAAGAAGAACTTGAAGGGAAAATAAACTCCGACACAAACGTGATTGGCAATTCGCCCCGCGTCTCGAACGCGAACGACAACGCCGGAACCTTGTGACCATACGTGGGCGAGAACCAACCTTCGTACGGCGCGACATCTCCCTCTCCGTGGATTAACTCTCTCGCGCGCGCGACTCTCATCCCCAGCCCCGCCTCGCACCGGACCACCAACCGGATCGGCCCCTCGGGCGACTCCAACCGAATGACGATCTCCTGCTTTCCCGCTTCCGCGCTCCACTCCCAATCGGGTAACAGCCAATGGAGGCGAAGGTCATGCACGAACGCGAACCGCGACGTCAGACGATCCTCCACCACCCATCGTTCGTCCGCGTAGACCGATACCGTGCGATGATGATCCACCGTCAAACGAAAGTATCCATCGTGGTGGGCCGTGACGCGGCGCAGGACATTCTCGTCGCTGGCGATCTCGGTCTTGGCGTAGGCGTCGGCCCAGTCCACGTAGAGGAAGCGCGAGAGACGCGTCATCTGGTCGCGGCCGTCCACCGTCACCGTGTTGTGGACGCGTGATGGTGTCAGGGGATTATCCCAGGGCGGCTCGGCGTTGTAGGAAAAGGTTCCGGCGTCGCGGGCAATGTTGAGTCCGCGCCACCACAAGTCGAGGTGGAGCAGGTCCGCGTGGCCGGGACGGGAGGTGAAGCGCGTCGTCCGCAGGTAGGCCCAGGACTCGCGCCCGCGCAGATTGTCTGCGAGGTAGTGATCGGCTTCAAAGGTGTGTCCGGTGGGACGGTTGCCGAACCAAAGCGCCATCTCGTCCCAGGGGCCGGAGGGCAAGTCGTAGTTGAGGAAGGCGCGCGCCGCGGCTTGAACGACGGGACGAAAGTCGGAAAATGGGCAAATGGTGAGCGGAAGAATGTAGGCTCCGTCGTTGGCGCCCAGGTTGGGGACTCCGCCCGATTTGGAATCCAACATCGAAGCCAGCCAATGCGAAGCGCGGGCGAGGTTTTTGCGCGCAAGGAGCGTGAATCCTTTGTGTCCCTTCGTGCCCTTTGTGATTAGCGAATTTACCCACAACGCCAACTGCAACATTAGCCGGTGATAGTTTGCGCTGTGCTGGCTGTACTCGCCGTAACCGTCAATTTGTTTTTCGAGGCCGCGGTTGAACCACTTCCAACCGAGAGACATCCACTTTTGAGCGCGGGGATGGTCTGGCAACACGCTCGCGGCGGTGATGAGACCGGCGGCTTCGCTGAGAAGGTGGTTGTTGTTTTGGGAACGCGCGTAGACCAACGTGGGAGGAATCCGCTCGGCGTGGATGGCGATGGACTCGGCGAGCGCGCGCGCGCGCGGCTCGGTGGTCGAGTCGGCCTGGCGGAGGAGCGACCAGGTAAAGGTCCAGGCAATGATGCGGAGGGCGGCTTCTTGCGCGGAGATCCAGTTCGGGCCGAGGTAGGGCGGGTTGGCGGCGGTGAATGTCTCGAAGTGGGTCCAGAAAGCGGCCGCGTATTTGTCGTCTTGAGTCAGGTGGTAGGCGCGGGCGAGGAGGGTGGCCCAGCCGAAGCGGGCCGGCTCCCAGATGAGTTTGAGATCGGTCGGGTGACGGGTGGCGTGTGACGTTTCGTAGGTTGTCCAGTGGTCGAGGGAGGGGGGACTGAGGGCGATGGGGGCGAGATCGCCGCCGAAGATGCGGAAGCGGCCCGAGACGGCCTCATCCGCTTCGAGGAGGAGGGAGCGTTGACCGTCGGAGCCGAGGAGGGAGGAGAGGGAGTCGCGGGAGGGGATGGGAAAGTGATCAGTGATCAGTGAACAGTGATCAGTGGTCGGTTTAGATGTGGCGCGTTTGTAGTGGCCGGTGAGGAGGCCGAGTTTGTAGAGGGCGTAGTGGGTGGGTTGCGCGGGGCCGAGGTCGCGCAGGACTTTGAGGAGGTTGGGGAGGTTCATCAGGCGAGGCGGTTAAGGTGGGCGAGGACGTGAAAGAGGACGGCGATCTGCAGGGCATTGGGAATCTCGCCGCGCTTGGCCATGGCAACAACTTCATCGAGAGGGAAGAGATGCACTTCGATCTCTTCGGCTTCGTCGAGGTGTTGGGACTGCGCGAGGCGCGCGTCGGTGGCGAGGAAGGCGTAGAGGGTGTTGGTGTGGCTGGCGGGGTTGGGGTTGACGCGGCCAACCTCGATGAAGTTGGAGGCGGTGTAGCCGGATTCTTCGAGGAGCTCGCGCTGCGCGCCGGCGAGGACGGTCTCGCCGTCTTCCACCACGCCGCCGGGAAATTCCCAAACGATCTCCTGCACCCCGTGGCGATATTGGCGAATCAAGACTACCTCACGCTCTGGTGTGAGTGCAACCACGTTCGCCCAACGGCGGAACTCGAACACGGTTGGCTCGAAGGTGTTGCCGTTGGGGAGTTCCACTTTGTCAATGCGGATGCGCGGGCGGATGTAGGTGGATTCGAGAATCTTCCAGGGAGTGAGGGGCATGGTGTTTATCCAATCAATAACCCGGATGGTTGTTCAACTTGGCGGGCTAAAATGAACTATGCGCGCAAACGAACTTTTCCAATTTGAACGATCGCCAGATGATTTGCAAGACTTTCTCCCCCGGTTTGGATGACACGCAAGACTTCCGCATTGAATTTTTCAACGGGCTCACTGTCTGGGATACGCACCACAATAATTCCCTGATTTTTGGAAGGGGGAAAATTTACGATATTTGAAAACCCCATGTCGCAGGTGATGATAATACGTTGTTCCTGCTGGGCATACTCGAAAACGGCTTTGTCTTTTTTCCCTCTCAAGCCAACATCGCGGACATCCACAGCGTTAAAACCCGCCTCTCGCAAGAGACGGGCTGTGGAACGCGGAACGTCTTCGTCGGTCAGGAATTTCACGCACTCACCAAAAGCGTTTCTTCCGCGACAAGCCGGGCGGCGTATTGCATGGCGTTTCGAACATCTTCCAGTCGGATTCCATATTCTTCCGCGACTTGCTCAAACGTCATGCCAGAGGCAATGCGCGCAACCACTGTTTCCACGGGAACGCGTGTACCGTGAATGACAGGTTTACCGAAGCGGATTTGAGGATCAACGTCAATACCTTTAGCGATTTCGGTCATTTCGGCCTCCAATCAAATTATACCCCCTACGCGTCGTCGCTTTCCCGCGCCACGCGGTTGATCTCGTCCAGCGTTTGGCCGCGCGCTTTTTCGAGGCGGGCAAAGCGTTTGGAGAATTGATCCATAGCGAAGTTGATGAAGTCCTCTTCGACCAGGCCGAAAGGGACGACTTCGTAGCGGGCGAAGGCGTCGCCGATGACGCCGATGGCGAGTGGGAGCAGCCCGTTCATGTGGGTTTCGAGATTATCCCACTCATCGGGGTTTTCCGAGACGAGACGCGAGAGCAGGTAGACGCCATAGGCAATGTGACGGGACTCGTCCTGCTTGAGGAGCGAGATGCCTTTGCGGAGGCCGGGCAGGAGGTTGTTGCGCTCGAGCATGGTGAAGAAGGCGTGATAGCCGGTTTCGGCCAGAACGCCCTCGACTACCATGTTGTAGGTGACGGAGGCGCGGATCTGCGCGGCGGGGGATGAGTCGGATTTGAGGCCGAGCAGGGCTTCGGGGAGGGCGTGGTAGAAGATGTGTTTGTAGTTGTCGGTGTGGTAGTCGGAGAGGGACCTAACCCCCGGCCCCTTCCCTATAAGGGAAGGGGAGTCCGTTGCGACTTCATCAAGAAATCTACGGAAGAAGTCGGTATGTTTGGCTTCTTCGAAGAGGAAGGTGGTGAGGTACATCTCTTCCTCGATGCGGCCCTCGCGGGCGATAACCTCGATGAGGGGCAGGAGGTCGAGGGTGACGGCTTCTTCACCGGCAACGAAGAGGGCGAGCAGGAGCCAGATCAGGTCTTTTTCCTGGTCGGTGAAGGTGGCCCAATCGGCTTTGTCTTTGGTCAGGTCAATGTCGGAGGGATTCCAGATGCCGAGTTTCTTGGCCTTCTCGTAGAGACGCATGGGCGGGAGGGAGCGGTCGAGGCCGCGGGTGGTTGTGGCGAAGGAGGTGTGGAGCATGAGATGGACTCCGTGGCAGGGTAACATTTGGAACAAATATTAGCGTAGTGATCTTTCAGAAGGATATAATCACTCATCAATACAGTGTAAGGCTTGAAAGCATTTTACTGTTATTTTGTTTTTCTGCTTCAGTACTCCGTAAAATAAGTTCACGAAATTTTTGACAAGATCAGCCTGCTGGATGA
>CAZVAX010000059.1:0-24929 GCA_964625215.1 uncultured Anaerolineaceae bacterium
GCGTCGGCACCGCCTGGTTCGACGACGCCTTCCTCTATCGCACCGGCCCGTAACCCTCACTGACCCTTTGAAGCAAAGAGACTGTCACGCTGGGCGTGGCAGTCTCTTTGTTGTAAGGAAGGGAACAGAAAAATTTATCGGCACGCGCCAACATTCACCCGAACCAGTACACAACCGGCGTCATCGGCAGGCATCGGCCAGCAACACGCCGCCTCGGGGCTGTAACCATATCCCTCCGCGCACTTGGTTGGGTCCGCTTGCAGGGCCGAGGGGTTGCAAGCCGCATTGCACACCTTCATATCATAGGCGATCAGGGTCTCGCCCGTGCAAGCGATCATCTGCTCGCCGCCGCGAATGCCCTGGTCGGCGCATTTCAAGGCTGGGTCCAGCGATTCAAAGGTCACGCCGGGCGCCATGGCGAATTGAACATAGGGATGTTTTTCCACGCAGTATTTGGCGCGTTCCTCCACTTCGGGCAGCGCGCAGGAGGCGATCAGCGGATCAACCGAACACACTGCCGCGAACTGTGTGGCGGTGGGCTCCAGCAGAATCGGCTGCGTGGGAGGAACTTGCGTGGGCAGAGCAATCGCGGTGGGCGGGGGTGTGGCTGTCGCCACAGGTTCAAAGACTTGTAAACACCCGGTCAAAAGAATGGACAGCGCGACCAACGCTATGGCGAAGGAATAATGTTTCATGTGCATTCTCCTGAATCTGGAATGAAGCGCTGACGCGATTATAGTCCGATTTTAAGCGAAGAGCCTGTTTTTGGCGGGAAACAGGCTCTTGCGTTTGCGAAGAACTCAACTACCTCTTATTGACACAGACGTTGTTTTTGTCATCCCATGTACAGCCGTACACGCCGTACTGGATGCACTTGGTCTCAGAGGTGATCGCGGCGCAATTATACGGCTCGCCGCATTGCAGAATCTCCAGCGAAACGGTGGCGCAGCCCGCGCCGCTGACTTGGGCCAGTCCTGGCATGCAACCGCCGAAGACTGGATCGTAAACGTAACCGGGTTGACAGTCGGGGTAGAGTCCGGCAGAGGGGGCCTGGCAACACTGGCTGGTGGAATTGTAGGAAAAGCCGGCCGGACACCCGGGATAACAGGCTTGCGCCAGGGAAGAATTGTCGAGGCCGTAAAGACTGCAGTTGACCTGTCCGTTGGCGGGGACGCATCCCTGGTACAACGCGTCGAAGTAATGACCGAGAGGGCATTGATTGTCGAGGCCGAGGGTGGGCCGACAAAGCAGGCCCGTGGCATCCAGCGCGTATCCCGGCGGGCAGCCCTGAGGTCCGGCTTGACCGGCGAGGGGGGCGTAGACGCACTGTCGTGTGGCGGGGTCGAAGGTGTAGCCGGGGTCGCAGACCGCGCCCGCGTTGGGCAGAGGAGTCGGGTCGCCGCAGGCCGGGTTGCAGACGGTCATCGTGCCGGTGGAACTATACGGGCCGGTGCAGTTGAGCCGCAGGATGCCGTTGGTGAAGGTTTCGATGCAGGAAAAGCCGGGCGTCTCCACTCTGTATTGCGTGCCGATGGGAACGTCGAGGCTGGAGTAACCGATCGTGCCGTCGCAGTACGCGTTGTATTGGGTGAAGTCGGGCGGATTGCACGTGTCCACAACCGCCGGGGCGGAGGATGGCTGGTACGCGCTGGCCTGACAATACGGCGGGAAATTGATCGGTTGTTGAACGACGCAACGAAAACCCAAATCGCGCTTGGTGAGGGTGGGAGATGTCCAGTGCCGCACGGCGGAGGGAACGAACGTCGGCTCGGTTTCGAAACCGCTGCCGCGCGTCACCTTAAAGGTTCCGCTATCGGGGCCGGGCGGATCCTGGATGGGCGAGTTGGTGTAATAATCGGGGTCGTACCAATCGAAGACCCATTCGTAAACGTTGCCGGCCATATCGAGCAGGCCGTAGGGACTGGCGCCGTTCGGATACGCCATGACGCTGGTGGTGCGTCCTTTCTCACAGCCGTTGAAGTTGAGCAAGTCGCAGGAGGGCGCGGCGGTCCCCCACGGGTACTCCCGCCCGCTGGGTCCGCGCGCCGCGTTTTCCCATTCGGCCTCGGTTGGCAGGCGTCCGCCGATCCAGCCGCAATAGGCCTGGGCTTGGTTCCAATTGACGCCAACAACAGGATGATCGGCGTAGGTGGGATCAGTGTAATTGGCGGCGCCGATCTCGGGCTTGGGAGGCGTGCAAACGCCCACCCCCACGCACAGCGCGTACATGCGGTTCGTCACTTTTGTGCGATGGATCCAATAGGCGGAGAGACTCACCCCATGGCGCGGATACTCGATGCCGTCGCCGCCGATCACGGTTTCCCCGGCGGGAATGTAGACGAGCGAACCGCCGTCCACCCAGTTGATGACCGTTCCCGCCGTTGTCCCGGCCAGATTCACCGGCGCAAGCGTGGGCGGAGGCGTGTCGCTGGGAAGGATGGTAACCAGAGTTGGGGTGGGGGGTTCGGGGGGCGCGGTGGGCGCGCAGGCTGAAAGAAAAACAACCAGCGCCGTCGCCGCGGCAAACAAACCTTTCATTGTTCTCATTCGTGTCTCCTCGCGGCATTGCAGAATTGCCGCACAATGATTATACACTCGGCAAGGACTTCCCCTCTCACTTTACTCTAAGGATGCCCCTCCGTCTCGCGCGGACTCAACGACGGGTGAGGAGCCACACGCCCACGAGCAGGATCAGCGCCCCCGCCGGCCGCGTCCAATCGAAGGGACGCGGGGTTGCCCCAAACCAGCCGAGTCGTTCGATCAGGAGGGAGGCGGCAAACTGCCCGGCGGTCACGAGCGTGATGGCGGCGGTCAGGCCCAGGCGCGGGACGGTGAATCCGATCGTGCCGACGATGACCAGGCCCAACAGTCCCGCGGCGAACGCATAGGGCGGGATGGAGGCCGCGGCGCGCAGATTCCCGCCGCGCAGGAGCAGGATGAAAATCGCCGCCACCAATCCCCCGCTGGCATAGGTGATGAAGACCGACTCGCGCGTCCCGATGCCTTGATCCATGATGCCCATGAACTGTCCCTGCAAGGTGACGGCGAAGCCACCCAGCAGGGCGAGCAGAATCCAAAAGAGATAATCCATGCGCGGCTCCTAAATAAATTTCCCGTCATTGCGAGCAAGCGATAGCGAGCGAAGCAATCCCCTTCTCGCGCGCGGCGATTGCTTCGAGCGGGCGAACGCCGCTCTCGCATTGACGAAAGGCGATTAACGAATCAATTCTTCCTTGAGGAAAGCAGGCAAAGCCAGCGAGGTCAGGTAACAGAGCAGAACCACGACTGTGATCTGCGCGAGGCGCGCCAACAACTCACCCGGCAGGAACGCGAACGTCAAGTTTTGCAAAACGATCGGTTTGAAGAAAGCGTGCAAAACGTAGAGAGCCAGACTGTGCTTGGACATGAAGCGAATGACGGCGGGCGCGGTCTTCCACGGCCACAACGCGACCAGCATAACCGCCGCGATGGCGAACGTCAGCGAATTGCGCATGTGAAGCGGGAAGGACAAATCGTCGCTGAAAAAGAAAACAAGGTTGACGTAGTGCGTCCATTCGTACCAGGCGAAGAGACCCGCCGCCCCAATGAGCCCCGCCGCGGCCCAGGCGAGTCGCTTTCCGTTTTCCAAGGCCCAGCCCTGCGCGCGCGTGAGCAGAATGGCGAGAAACGGATAGGGGATGAAATTCAACGGCGTCCAATAGTTGACCAGTCCCGGAACTTTGAACGAGATCGCGATCTGCGGCAGGGCAAACATGGCGAGGACCGCCGCCGCGAACGCGACCGCGTTCCAACGCGTCGAGAGGCGCATGAAGAGATAAGTCAAAACCAGACAGATGATGAGCGAGACAAAGAAATAATAATATTCCCCGTTGGCGCTCAAAATTTTCACGGCCGCCTCCAGGGGCGTGCGCGGAATCAAACGCCGCAGTTGCTCATACCCGCCCTTCCACACCGAAAGCGCCGACGTCCAAAAGGCGAGCAGGAGAACCAGCCGCCACAGACGATGTCGCATCTTGGGCCAATCGGGAGGGAAGCGCGCCACGAGGTAACACGACATCGTGATGAAAATGGGAACGCCGAGAATGATGATCCCAAAGTTCGCGACATCGCCGAGATTGATTTTGTACGAGGCGATCTTCTCGGTATAAAGTTGCGACGCGCCAAAGGTCCGCAAATGCCAGGTGACAATTCCCACCGACATGAGGGCGCGGATCCAATCCAAGCCGTTCAGATGAACGCGTTCCGACTTCATCCATTTCTCCTATGCGCGCTGGTATAACGCCGCTTCCCAAACGAAGAGCCGCTTCAATGATACCCGATGCAGTCCCTCCGCGTTCAGCAGGGAATCCATTTCCGCCACTGGATGAACGAACACGCGGAACGGATTACGCGATAAACGCAGGAACCAATCCATGATCGCGACGACGAGTCGACTCAGCCCATTCTCGCGCGGATACGCCATCACGAGCGCGCGCTTGCTCCGTCCCGCCGCGGCTTTCAGGAGGCTGCGGTAATCGGGGTAACAACACACCACCCGGTCGAGCGTGACCACGTCGGCGGGCGCGAGCCTATCGGCCACGTCCGTAAAATCCGCGTGGACGAATTCCACCTTCCCGGCGTTGCCGCGTTTCTCCGTTTCTTCGCGCGCCGCGGCCAGGTACGCGGACGAGGCGTCCACGTGCGTGGCGCGCGTCACTGAGTCTTTCATCAACTCGTGGTAGATCGCGCCGACGCCGCCTCCCACGTCCAGCAGGGAGGCGTCCCTCAATCCCAGCGAGCGGACGGCTTCGAGGATCAGGCGCGTATGTTTGGCGGGGCCTTTGCGGCGGAACTCTTTCAAGTCCGCCTCGGCGGTGTCTTTTCCAAATTGGTCATTCGTGATTTTGCAACATTCACAGGGCATGGGTAAATTCCTCTGTACACGGATTACGCGGATTGGACGGAGTTGCACGGATTTTCTTTTTTTTCTCTATGTTCCGTCATTGCGAGCCTTCGGGAAGCAATCCCCGCATGATGAGAGGAGATTGCTTCGGGGAGAACACCCTCGCAATGACGGAAAAAATTATCTTGCGCGCTTTACTTCCTCCACCGCCTCCGGGTTGACCAGCGAACTGGTGTCGCCGGGTTCCTGTCCCAAGTAGGCGGCGCGGATCATGCGGCGCATGACTTTGGCGTTGCGCGTCTTGGGCAGGTCGCTGACGAACAAAATGGACTTCGGCGCGAGCGCCTTGCCCATGTCTTCCACGATCAGGTTGTGCAGTTCGTTGCGGAGCGCGTCCGTCCCCTCGACGCCTTTCTTCAATACCACGAACATGACCAGCTCGCTGCCCTTGATCTCGTGCGGGACGCCAATCGCGGCGGACTCCACCACCGACGCGTGCCGCGTCAGAATCGACTCGACCTCCGCCGGGCCGAGGCGTTTGCCGGCGATCTTGATCGTGTCGTCCGAGCGGCCCAGGATGTACCAGAGGCCGTCCGAGTCGATGGCCGCGAAATCTCCGTGTACCCACACGTTCGGCCAGCGCGACCAGTAGGTGTCGAGGTAGCGTTGCGTGTCCTTCCAGAAGCCGCGCGTCATCCCGATCCACGGCGTTTTGATGACCAACTCCCCCACCGCGTTGCGAATCGGATTTCCGTTTTCGTCCAACACGTCCGCGGCCATGCCCGGGCAGGGAGCGGAGAGCGCGCACGGCTTGATCGGCATGAGCGGATTGCCCATCAAGATTCCGCCGGAGAGTTCCGTCCCGCCCGAATAATTCATGATCGGGCGCGTCCCGCCGCCGACCTTCTCGAACAGCCACATCCACGGTTCGGGATTCCACGGCTCGCCGGTGGAGGCGAAACATTTCAACGAGGAGAGATCGTGTTTCTGGAATTGCTCATCGCCATAAGGAATGAGTGAGCGAATCACCGTGGGCGATATTCCCAACTGATTGACCCGATGCCGCTCCACCAGCGACCACAGCCGATCCGGCGCGGGGAAGTCGGGCGCGCCATCGAAGAGGAGGAGCGTCGCGCCGTGGATGAGCGCCCCAAAGGACAGCCAGGGTCCCATCATCCAACCCATGTCGGTCATCCAATAAATCACATCGCCTTGATGCACATCCGTCCCAAACGCCATATCCTGCGCGGCCTTGACCGGGAATCCGCAATGCGTGTGCAGCGCCCCTTTCGGACGTCCCGTCGTCCCCGAAGTGTAGATGACCATCAGCGGGTCTTCCGCGGACGTTCGTTCGGTCGCGGCCTCCCGGGCCTGCGCGTCCACCCACGCGTGCCACCAATGATCCCGCCCCTCTTTCATCTTAACTTCCTGCCCCGTGCGCTTCAAAACGATCATGTGCTTCAACGTGGGAATCTGCGCGGCGGCCTCGTCTGCAACGGACTTCATCTCGACGGGCTTGCCGCGTCGAAACGCGCCGTCTGCCGTGAACAACGCCTTCGCGTCCGCGTCCGTCATGCGGCTCGCCACCGCGCCCGCGCCGTAGCCCGAAAACAGCGGCAAAATAATTCCGCCAATCTTCGCAATCGCCAGCAACGCCACCACGATCTCCGGCGTCATCGGCATAAAGAGACCGACCGCGTCACCCTTGCCGAGTCCCAGCGCGCGTAACGCGTTCGCGGCCTGGTTGACCTGCTCGTAGAGTTCGCGATACGTCAGCGTGCGCGTCGTCCCCTCCTCGCCTTCCCATATCACTGATAACTGGTCACTGATCACTGATGACTGATTACTGGTCACTGATGACTGGTATTTATCCAAACAGTTGTGAACGATATTCATCACGCCCCCCACGCACCACTTCGGTAATTGAATCCCCGCGCTCAAATCCACGACCTGCGAATACGGCTCGTAAAATTCGATGTCGAGATATTTCAACACCGCGTCGGTGAACCAGGCCACATCCTCGGTGGAGCGTTTCATCAGCGCGTCAAAATCTGCGATGCCGTGCTGGCGCATGAACGCGGTCAAATGCGCGCGCTCGATCTGCTCTTGTGTCGGCCGCCAGACGATCTGGCCGCCGAACGTAAATTCTTCGGACATGGTGTCTCCTCGTTCGCAGAATGCCCGCAATTATATCCCCAATAAAAACGGAGGACCTTGTCAAAGATCCTCCGTTTTACAAGACACCATGGCTTCCAGTGATTTCTATGGAACGTAATACTCTACGATGAGCGCCGGGCGATACGATGTGGTGGAATTGTTGCCGCTATAGAACTTCAAGTAATCTGTTCCGCCGTCATCGTTGTCATCAAGGCTGAACGCCAGGCGCAATTGAGTCGTCCCTGTGAGATTTACGAAGGGGAAGGCGGCCAGATCAAGCGTGGCGCTGTACCAATCGCCGGGCAGGAGCGTTGGGTCGAAATTTCCGGCCGGGGCATCTGCTGCGGCTTGAAAATCGGATATCGCCAGGCCTGCGCTTGAGCCGAAGTACGGAGCGCGGATGGACACGGTCAGGTTCCCAAGGATCGTGAATGGATCAGAGCCGGTAACGCCCTGTCTTTTGATTTGAAGCGTCAGGCCGGTAATGACCGCATCGTCCGGTAACCCGGAAGTGTCGAAATGCAGAACGCCTCGATATTGACGGTCGCTTAAACCGTCGCCCACAACAATCATGCCTCCGGCCGCCGAACCGCTCCCGCCTTTGTTGCTGTTCTCGCTGGATTCCAACAGGTATCCATCATTTGCGCCGGCGGATGTGAATGTAACCGCAATCGGATACTCCTCGGATTCGAACGCGCCGATGTCACAGCCCATGCCCTGCGGGCGGAAGATTCCGCGCTGGTCGGTTGCCGGACAGTCACCTGCATCACCCGCGTCAATGGCGGGCGAGGCCGGACCAATGGCCATCGTTTCGGTTGCGCCGCCATTATCTGCCAATGCTCCGAGTCCCGGATCGCCGCTCAAGGCGGGAGAGCAGGACCCATCCTCGACGAGATTATGATCATTGAGACTAATCATCCCGCCGTCATTGGCGCAATCTCCCCCGCTTGCAGAATCGGCAACGATTGTATTGGCCATCGCTAATACATTAGTGTTGTAAATGCCTCCCCCCATCGATGAAGCTGTGTTGCCGCTGAACGTGCTATTCGTCACTGTGGTCGTGCCAAATATTGCGATCGCTCCACCCTCGTTCGCCGAATTGCCGTTGAATGTGCTGTTTATGATTGTCGCTGCGCCTTCAACACGGATGCCGCCGCCTTCTTCATATGCGGTATTGTTGCGAAAGGTGCTGTTGCTGACCGTTAATGTGGCACTGGGGAAGTTGATAATGCCGCCGCCTAAAATTGCGGCCTCGTTGTTGATGAAATTGCTGCTCATGACCGTCAAATCGCCCTCGTTGGCGATTCCGCCGCCTAAAATTGCATAGTTATCGCGGATGGTGCTATCCACAACGGTTAGTGTTCCTTTGTTGTAAATGCCGCTGCCGATGGGATTGTAATGGCTGTAACCATGAGTAATGATCAGGTTCTTCAACGAAACAATCGCGCCTTGATTTGTGATTGAGATGATGGCGTAATTATCATTTCCATGGATCATGATTTGCGAGGCCAATGCCGAACCGTCAATCGTCAGATCGGCGGTAATTTCAGAAAGATCGGATGCAAGCGTGATCGTTTCTCCAGATAGGCTCGAGTCGAACACAATGATGTCCGCTCCACTCCCGGTCGCGCACTCTCCTATACTCCCGCCTGAGGCGGTCTCGGTGTTAGCCGCAATGATCGCCTCGCGTAAACTGCAGAGCCCATCGTCACCCACATCATCATTGGTCGTATTGACCGTAATGACCGTCGCCGCCCGGGCAGGCAGAGGAGTGTCCCAAACGGTCAGCGCTAAAAATGCGCCAACGACCAGAATACGAAGCAAACGGCGAAAGAATGCAGACATGGCGGCCTCCTTGTGTCTATGACATTATTGGTCTAGATTATCTGAATTATACACAAAAATAAAGGTTCCCCATTCTGAATCGTTGTTTCGTTACTCCTTACTCCTTTGCCAGCGACAGGAAGACATCCTCCAACGTGGGCTCGCCGCGCTCGATCTTTTGGACTTCCACCCCGATGCCGACCAACCTTTCTTTCAACGCTTCGGGACTCACCCCGAGGCTGATCGTCCGAAGATGATCGCCGGTCAGTCCCACGCGTTGGACTCCGGCGACCTGCGCCAGCGACTCGAGTCCCGCTTCGAGCGGCTGGGCGTAGACCTCCCACACGTCGCCCTGGATGATGGATTTTTTTAAATTGGTGGGAGTGTCCATGGCGAGCAATTTCCCCGCGCGCATGATGCCGACGCGTTCGCAGTATTCGGCCTCGTCCATGTAGTGAGTCGTCACTAGGATGGTCACGCCACTTTCGGCGAGTTCGTAGATCAAGTCCCAGAAGGCGCGGCGGGCGGATGGGTCGACTCCCGAGGTCGGTTCGTCGAGGAAGAGCAGTTTCGGTTCGTGGACGAGGGCGATGGCGAGGGCGAGCCTCTGCCGCCAACCCGCGGAGAGGGAACGCGTCAGTGTGGACTCATGCCCGCGAAGGCCGACCCGCTCCAGCGTCTGTGTGATGCGGGCTTTGTCCGTGATGCCGTAGACGCCGCCGTAGAACGTCAAGTTTTCCTGCACGGTCAAATCGTCATACAGCGCGAACTTTTGCGACATGTATCCTGCGCGAGCGCGGACTTCTTCGCTCTGCGTGAATGCGTCGTAGCCGAGGACGGCGGCTTTGCCATCGGAGGGGGCGAGCAGGCCGAGCAACATGCGAATGGTGGTGGTCTTGCCGCAGCCGTTCGGGCCGAGGTAGCCGACTACTTCGCCTGCGCCGACCTCGAAGTTGATGTGATCAACCGCGACGAAGTCCCCGAATTTGCGCGTGAGGTTTTGAACGGAGATGACGGGGGGCATGGGTTTTAAGTTCCAGGTTTCAAGTGTCAGGTCAATGGTCGAAGGTCAAAGGTCAAAGGTCAAAGGTCGAAGGTCAGCGCTCGGAGAGGGCGATGAAGACATCTTCGAGGACGGGCGGGATGGCGCGTAGTTCATGGAGGGTGGCGCCCGCGTCGCCGATTTCTTTGGGGAGGCGGGCGATCACGTCGCGGGCGGAATCGGCTTTGACACGCACGTGGAGTTTATCGCCGAAGGCCGCCACATCTTCGACATCTTTGTCTTGATGCGCGACGTGACGCAGGGTGTTGATGGGGTCGCCGCGCAGTTCGAGCACGCGTCCGTTGAGGCGGGAGCGGAGATTCGAGGGGGTGTCTTCGGCGATGATTTTTCCGGCTTTCATGAACCCCACGCGATGACAGCGCGAGGCTTCATCCATGTAGGGGGTGGAGATGAGGACGGAGACGGAGGGGGTAGGTGGAGATTGGTAATTGGTAATTGGTAATTGTTGCGTGGTGTGTGTTGCGTGTTCCGTGTCTACCTGTGTACCCTCCCTCGAAACAAGTTTGATCACCAACTGCCAAAAATCCTGCCGCGTTACGGGATCAACGCCCGTTGTCGGTTCATCGAGGAGAAGCAGGCGCGGACGGGTGACGAGGGCGGAGGCGAGGCCGAGTTTTTGTTTCATGCCGCCAGAGAGTTGTCCCGCGCGGCGGTCTTTGAAATCGGCCAGGCCGACGAAATCGAGAATTTCCATGCAGCGCGGCAACCATTCTTTTTGCGAAAGTCCGCGCACTTCGGCGAAGAAGCGGATGTTCTCCAGTACGGATAGGTCTTCGTACATCGAGAAGCGTTGCGAGAGATAGCCGATCTGCGAGCGCGCCTGCTCGACCTGCTTCAATACATTGAATCCGCAGACTTGAATCTCGCCCGCGTCGGGCAACAGCGCGCCGACGAGCAGGCGCATGGTGGTGGTCTTTCCTGCGCCGTCGGAGCCTACCAAGCCATATATTTCACCTGGAGCAATACTTAATGTCACTCCATCTACAGCATGGTTGTCGCCAAAGGATTTTTTCAAACCGCTTGCTTGAACGAGGTAGTCGGTCATGGCAGTCCTGTCGAAGGTCAAAGGTCGAAAGTTGGTCGAAGGTCAAAAGTCGAAAGTCGGTTATGCTTTGTACTCGGCGGAGTCGTCGGAGACGCGGCGCGGGCGAGGGTTGGATTCGAGATATTTGATGAAATTGGCAATTTGTCGGGCGCAGGTTTCAGCCGCCGCGTACGTTTCTTTGAATTGCTCTTCGGTGATGTACTTCTGGTCGAGGGCAACATAGAGTTGCGCGCGAACTTCTCCAGCAGAGGCTCTCGCCATCCCAAGAAAGTTGATGAATTGAATATCGGTGCGGCTCTCGAAACCTTCGGCGATATTGCTCATCACCGAGACGCTCGCCCGGCGAATCTGATCGCGCAAACCAAAATCCTTGTTGAAACCGGCCAGGTTCGTGTGGGCATAAATTGAATTGGTCAAGCGACGCGCCGTCTTCCACGCCTCGATGTCTTCAAAACGAGAAATCGCGGTCATTTTATATCTCCTCTCGGGTGATTTTTCGGAAAGCGTCTTTTGACCTTCGACTTTCGACCTTTGACTATTTCGGATGAACAATGACTACGGCTTCATCTTTCGCGAGCGCTTCCAATTGCTCACGAGTGGGGCGTTTCGGTAATCCATGCGCCTTTTCCATGATCAACCCAACCATGCGCGGATGACGTTGGAGTCGCACCTCCAAAAAGTCCGCGAACCGCGACGGATCGGTTACAACTTCGGCCTGGCCTTCGAACTGCTTCGAGCCAACGCGGACTTCCACGCAGGGATTGACCAGGATGTTGCGAACCCAGTCCGCTTTCAGCCCGCGCGCCGCGCCGAGATAGTAATCGTCGCCGATGCGTTCGTATTGCAACGGAGTGACGCGCCTCATGCCAGACTTACGTCCGATGGTCGTCAAGAGGAGAATGAATCCGCCGATGACGCGTCCGAGTCCGATCGCGTAGAGGACGCGGTGAATCTTTTGGACATTTTTCATCTTCGACCAATCGAACTTTGCGGTCATGGGAACCTCGTTTCAGCGTTAGAGAACGCCTCCTACGCATAGTACCGCAAGATTTATCTTGCCAATGGCAGTTGCGCGAAATCGCAGGAATAGCAACATGAATGTTGCGGTACTGACAACTGATTACTGATCACTGATTACTGAAAACCACATCCGCCGGCATGCCGATCTTCAACTTGCCGTCCGGGTCGGTGACGCTCAACTTGATGGCGTAGACGGTGCTGGAGCGGCCTTCCACGGTTTGAACGTTGCGCGGGGTGAACTCGGCTTTGTCGGAGATGTTGACGATGGAGGCGGTGAAGGTGACGCCGGGGAAGGAGTCGACGGTGACGGTGGCGGTTTGACCGAGTCTGAGTTCGCCATAACGATCTTCGGGGACGAAGACGGTGATGGTCAGGCTGTTGAGTTGGCCGATGACGAAGGCGGTCGCGCCGGGCTGGACAAACTCACCGGGTTCCACGTTTCGGGTTAGCACAACTCCGTCGCTGGGGGCGATGATGGTCAGCTTGGCGATCTGTGTATCGAGTAGGGCGAGGTTGGCTTCGGCCTGGGCGAGGATGGTCTTGGCCTGTTCCACTGCCTGTTTGGCTGTGACCACGGAGGGGGAGTCCATGCCTGTTTGCAACGAGAAGGCGCGCGCAACGGCGGCATCATAGCGGGCTTGCGCGACGGCGAGTTTGCCGCGGGCGTCCAAAACGGCTTTGGCGGAATCAGTGTCGAGAAGGGCGTTGTATTCGATCTGCGCGGCGTTAAGTTCATCGAGCGCCGCGTTGTAGGCCTCATCTGCCGCGGCTTGGAGTCCGCCGCCTTCGGCGGCGTAGTCCGCGTTGGTCTTGACCTGGTCGGCAACGAGGAACGCGGCGCGGGCGTTTGCGAGACGCGCTTCGGCATTGAGGAAGTCGGCGTTGTTCAAGTCGGCGATGACTTTATCGAGATTGCTCAACGCCATTTCGAGAGCCTCTTCTGCGGCGACTGCTTCTGCATTGGCGGCCTCGAGTTGCTCGTACTGATCAAAATACCAGGCGGGCTGGTTGAATTCATCAGGCGCAGAGAAGCGCCAGTTCTTTGCGGTGGCTGTCCCTTGCGCGCTTTGGGCGGTTTGAATGGCCAGCGCGTACTGTAGGTTGGCGCTTCCAAGCGCGGCCTTGGCCGAATCCACTTGGGTGGCCGCGACGGCGCGTTGCGCAGTCAGCAGGCTGGGGTCAAGACGAAGAAGCGGGTCGCCTGCTTTGACGGCCTGTCCCTCGTCAACGAGGACTTCGGTCACCTTGCCGGCGAGTTCGGGCGCGATGTCCACTTGCGTCGCTTCGATGAAGCCGGAGGCAGTCAACGCGCCGTTTTTGTCCTCCAAGCTTTGGGTGTAGATAAAGTAGGCGCTAACCGCCACGAGGAGGATGAGGATGACGATCGCGGGGACGGGGGGACGTTTGTGGTTCATGGTGAAGAATCTCCTTGGGAATTTCTTTCGTCTTTCATTTGCGAAGAAAGACGAAAGCATGCATTGAGCGAAGCCGAAGCGAAGAAAGAAGTTAATCGAGTCGTTTTCTAAAGCGCAACGCCGCGGCGGTCATGATGGCGGCGGCGAAGAGAGTCATGGCAAAGACGTCGAATTGGATCATCTCGAGGCCGATGCCTTTGAGCAAAAGCGAACGGATGATGACGAGGTAGTAACGCAATGGCATGAGATACGAAATCCACTGTAAAACTTTTGGCATGGCCTCAAGCGGGAAGAAGAAGCCCGAAAGGAAAATGCTCGGCAGGAGGGTCATCCACACGGTGAGCATGGCTTCCTGCTGCGTGTTGGCGATGGTGGAGGCGAAGAGACCGATGCCAAGACCCGTGGTGAGAAAGATGCCCGAAACCAAAAGGATCAGGCCGAGGTCGCCGCGGATGGGCATGCCGAACCACCAGTGACCGACGGCGAGGACTTCGATGGTGTTGAAGAACCCGAGGATGACGTAGGGCATGAGTTTGCCGACGATCAACTCCCACGGTCGAATCGGCGTCACGATGAGTTGCTCGATGGTGCCGCGCTCGCGCTCGCGTACGACCGAGGTGGCGGTGAGGATGGCCGCGATGGCGTAGAGGATCATGCCGATCACGCCGGGAATCATGAAGTGCGCGCTGACCATGTCGGGGTTGTACCAAACGGTGGTGTGGACGGTGACAGGCTGTTGCACGCGCAGGGTCATGCCTGTGCGCGAGAAGGTTTCGGCGAGCAGGTCAATGGCGTGCGCCTGGCTGATGAGTTGCGCGGCGGAAAGCGCGGTGGAAGCGGACGTGGGGTCGGAGCCGTCGAGGATGAACGCGACATGCGCGCCGCCCTCGGCGAGACGCTGGGCGTAATCGGGCGGGACGATGATGGCAGCGCGCGCTTTGCCGGAGGCGATCAATTCCTCAATCTCCGCTTCACATCCGACATCGTAGGCGACCCGGAAATAATCCGCGGCGCGATACGAGTTGAGCAGGGCGCGCGACTCGGGACTGCGGCTCTGGTCCAGCACGGCCAACGGGATGTTGCGCACGTCGCTGGTGGCGGAGTATCCGAGCAGGAACAATTGCATGATGGGGATGACGAGAATCATCACCAGCGTGCGCGTGTCGCGGAAGATCTGGATGAATTCCTTGCGGATGATGGAGAGCAGGCGTGAGTTCATGCGGGCTCCTTGAGGACTCCATGCAGGTACATGTCCATGTAAACGTCGGCGGTGTTTTTTGGCATGAGTTTGCTGATGACGGAATTTGCTGTGATCATTTCCGTGATAAAATAGGAGATGATCATCCCAAAGAACGAACGTAAAAAAAGCGCGGGGTTGTTAACGCGTAATCCCTTGCGAACTTTCAACATTTGCTCGAACGCAGGCAACACTCTGGGAGCAATCTCTTTCAACATTCCCGCGCCGTGTTTGCCGTTGAACTCCACCAACTCGATCATCATCAGTTTCATATAGACGGGGTTTTTGCCAAGTTCGGCCACTGTGACCTTGAACGCATTTCGTAGAAATTCCTCGGCGGTCTCGCCTGGGGTTTGCATGACCAGCGGCAGGATGCGCTTGTAGGGGTGCTTGTCCACGATGATGGCTTCGAAGATCTCGTCCTTGCTGGCGAAGTGATTGTAGATTCCGCCCAGGGCCAGTCCGGCGCGTTCGGCGATCTGCCGCATGGAGGCGGCGTGGTAGCCTTGCTCCATGTACAGTTCGATGGCCGCGTCTTCGATGGCGAGGCGGGTAGTCTCGCCTTTGGTGGGGGAGTCTTTCGTTTTGGGAGGCATGGTTTCCTTTTGGGAGTTTAGGAATCCCAACGTACTACTTTGGGAACCCCGGAAGCGGAACTTCCAGATTCCGATTCAAATAAATGAACGAACGTTCGTTTTTATTTTACCCAGAGATGAGAATTTGTCAATGGTAAAATTCCACCCACCTCAGAAAAAGGATCTTCCATGAACCTGCTCCTCGAAAAAACGAATCAGGCAATCCAAATCCTCCAAGAGAAAGACATTGATCTCTGGTTGACCTTCGCCGCCGAGACCTCCGTCATGCGCGACCCTGTAATGGATTACATCTTCGGCGATGGCGACCTAACCTGGCCCTCCG
This sequence comes from uncultured Anaerolineaceae bacterium, assembly GCA_964625215.1. Taxonomy (GTDB): domain Bacteria; phylum Chloroflexota; class Anaerolineae; order Anaerolineales; family Villigracilaceae; genus Denitrolinea. The sequence goes on from CAZVAX010000059.1 coordinate 15,562, forward strand.
CTCTGATCTTCACGCGCGCCGGCGAACGCATTGCCATTGTGGGACGCTACGAAGTGGACTCGGTCCAACGCGGCGGACTCTACCCCACCGTCCTCGGCTACGACAAATCCATCCGCCCGCTTCTTGTCGAGACGTTGGGCCGGGTCGCGCCGCGCACGATCGCCATCAACACCTCGCGCGACTCGGTCCACGCCGACGGCCTGACACACGGACATTACCTCAACCTGCTCGCCCTGCTCGAAGGCACAGACTTCGCCGAGCGACTCGTGAGCGCGGAGGGAATCATCTCGGCCCTGCGCGGACGGAAAACCCTCGAAGAGCAAGCGCGCATCCGCAAGGCCGTGGAGATCGCCGACGAGATCTTCGAGGCCGCCTTCGCCTACATCCGCCCCGGCATGACCGAGATCGAAGTCGCCGCGTTCATGCAGGAGCGCGTCAAGTCGCGCGGGCTGGAACTCGCCTGGCCCGCGGAGGCCTGTCCCGCCGTGAACTTTGGTCCCGACTCGCCCATCGGTCACAGCGGCCCGACCAAGATCAAACTTCAGCCGGGTCACCTTCTCCACTTCGACTTCGGCGTTAAATATGAAGGCTACTGCTCCGACATCCAGCGTATGGCCTACCTCCTGCGGCCCGGGGAGACGGTCGCCCCGCGCGAGCTCCAGAAAGGATTCGACACGATCTATCAGGCTAACGAATTAGCGCGTCAAGCCATGAAACCCGGCGTGAGCGGCAACTCGATTGACGTCATCGCGCGCAAGGTCGTGATGGACGCGGGCTACGGCGAGTACATGCACGCGCTCGGTCACCAGCTCGGACGCGTAGCCCATGACGGCGGCGCGCTGCTCGGTCCGCTGTGGGAGAAGTACGGCAACCTGCCCAACCTTCTGCTCGAAGCCAGTCAGGTGTTCACGCTCGAACCGGGGTTGGACGTGCCGGGCTATGGCCACGTCAGTTTGGAGGAGGATGTGGTCGTCGCCGAGCATGGCACGGAATACCTCGCCCCGCCGCAAAGGGAATTGAGGCTGTTGAAATGAAAACCTATCTCGACATCGCGCGCGAAGGCAAAAACGAATGGTGGCGGTATCTCATCGGCTACCCGTTTATTATTTTCTCCTACCTGGCGATTGGCTCGATCCCCGCAGTCATTTTGGTTTTGTATGTTTCGATGGATGGCGATCCTCTGACCGAAGTCTTGCCAACGGGAGTATTTACAGGAGTGTCGCCGCTCGTCAGTTTCGCCGCGATCATGTTTTCGTTCATTCCCTGGCTGATCGCCATCATCCTGGCTGTGACCATCCTCCATCAACGTCCCGTTCGCACGCTGGTCACGCCGGCGCCGCGCGTGGACTGGCAACGGATTCTTCTTGGCATGGGAGCGTGGATGATCATCGCCGCGCTGTTGGCGATAGTGGAGGCCGTGTTGTATCCGGGCCGCTACGTTTTTTCGTTGGACATCGAGGCGTATCTGCCTGTTGTCGTTCTCTCGTTCGTGTTTATCCCGCTTCAAACCTCCGCCGAGGAATTTCTATTTCGCGGTTACCTGCTCCAACATGCGGGGTTGAAGATCAAAAGCGTTATCGCGCTCAGCCTGCTTTCGGGATTTCTCTTCACGCTCCCACATCTCGGCAATCCCGAAGTGATCGAGTTCGGCGCGGCGATGACGATCTTCTATTTCGTCACTGGCGCGTTCCTGGCGGCCATCACCTTGCTGGATAACGGGCTTGAATTGGCTCTCGGAATGCACGCGGGCAACAACCTGTTTGCCGCTCTGATCGCTGGCTACGCCAATGACGCCATTCAGACGCCGGTCCTGTTCACGGTCACAGAATTTGATTTGACCTTCAATATCGTCACTTTGTTCGCGGGGCTGGCGGTCTTCTACGTGGTGATGTTCCATGTGTGGCCGAAAGGGATCGCCACGGAGGCACAGAGTAACGGAGTTTAAATCTCTGCGTCTCTGTGTCTCTGTGGCAGGCTCTTGTGTTAGGTTTTGTCTTACCCGGAGTCAATCCATGAAAACCAACAAACGCCGGCGCAACTTGTTCATCCTCCTCGTCGTTCTCGCGCTTCTCTTCTTGCTGACTCAACTCCAACCCGGGTTGCTCCGACGCTCCGGCGCGGTGGACGGATCGTTCGGCCTGCGGCCCACGAGTCACAAATGCGCGGGGATCGCCCTCCGCGACGATTGGGTCGCGGCGCGGCTGGGTCCCGCCGATTGGCAGGGAAAGTTCGGGAGGTTCAGCCTCCGCTGGTTCGTCCCGGAAGAAGCGGGCGGACGCGATTTCTGTTTGGGGCAGGATGTCTGGTACGGCGAGTGAGGCTATAATCGGGCGCATGTCAAAATCTGTCATCCCCACTTTTCTCGCGATCTACCTCGCCATTGTCGCATGTAATCTCCCCGCCTCCGCCGTTACCGCGACGCCGCATCCCAGCCTAACTCCCACCCTTGTCCCGAGCGCGATTGTTGAGTCGCCGACCCTAACCCCTAACTCGCAACTTCTATCTCCCACCCTGCCACGGCCCACCGACACGCCTCTCCCAACCGCGACCCCCGTCACACCGTCACCCGTCCCGTTTTTAAACGCCACCGTTGCCGCGGACCTGTTGAGTTGCCGCTACGGACCCGGCCCGGAATATCTCTTCCTCTATGGCCTGAAAAAAGGAGCCAACATCAAACTGATCGGGCAGACCGGAGGCAACAATTGGGTATGGGTGGATGGAACGAACAAGTGTTGGGTCAACGTCAAGTACATCGAAGTGTCTGGCGACTTCCATCAACTTCCCATCGTTTATCCTGAACTCGCCCCGCTGCCCGTTTCGCCGTATTATCCCCCGACCGCCATCCTACGCGCGACGCGCAACGGCAACCTCGTCACCGTCGAATGGACGGACGTCCCCCTCCGCCCCGGCGACGCGGAAGACGAGACCATGTTGCACTACATCATCGAAGTCTGGCGCTGCGAGGCGGGCGAGATCCTCTTCGATCCGCTCGCGACGAACGACACCAGCCTCACGTTTTGGGACGAAGAGGGTTGCGCGGTCCCCTCGCATGGGCGCATCTTCGTGCAGGAAAAGCACGGCTTTGCCGGCCCGACGGAAATTCCCTGGCCATAACTGCTCTCATGGAAGCCGAAAGTTCTACTTTCGGAACGTGAATCACCCCGAAGTGGAACTTCGGGAATCCAAATCAAGGAACAAAATGAACAAACGACTCTTTCTCGTCACTCTTTTGGTCGCGGCGTTGACTCTCGCCGCCTGCGGACCATCCACGCCCGACCCGGCCTTCGACCCGAATGCCATGATGACTCTCGCGTTCGCCACCGTCAACGCGGCCGGCACACAGACTGCCCTCGCCAAGCCGACCGATACGCCCGTTCCCACCGGCACGCCGCCTCCCACCTTCACGCCCAAACCGGCCTTCGAACCGACGGTAATCTTAACGGCCACCGTCTCCGTTCCGACCAACGTGCGCTTTGGCCCCGACACCGACTATGCCGGCCCAGGCGGACTCCGCACCGGCAAGACCGTCGAGGTGATCGGGCGCAACGCGGCAGGGGATTGGTTGTTGGTTCGTGAAATCGGCGGGAAGAAGAGCAGCTGGGTCTACGCCGCCAACCTGACGGTGCAGGGCGAAATTGGCTCGCTTGCCGTCGCGCCAGTGATTCTTCCCATCACGCCCAACTACGCCGCGCCCGCCAACATCCGCACGGCCCGCGCCGGCGACCAGGTGCAGATCACGTGGGATGCGGTCGAAGTCAACTACAAGGATGCCTACCCCGACAGTTCGTACTTCCTCGAAACATGGACTTGCTCCAGTGGACAATTGGTGTACAGCATCCACGCCGTCAAGGAAACGACTGTCACCATCACTGACCAGCCCGGTTGCGCCGAGAAATCCCACGGCCTGCTCTACACCACCACCCGTGACGGCTACTCCGTCCCCGCGGAAATTCCTTGGCCAGCGCCCTAGTCAGAAACCCGGTTTCTGCCAGAAACCGGGTTTCTGACGGTTGCCTTAGAAAAATCAAACTTCACTTCAAAAATCCCGTCGAAAGGCGGGATTATTATTCGAAAATTCAAAAATACTATTGACAAAACTAAATCATTGTTTTACAATCTTGAACAAAAACTCAATAATCTCAAGATTTCTATCCCCTTTTCTGAAAATCTCTCACCAAAGGAGAAAACCATGTCCGACCTCGCGATTGAAGCCCGACAACTTGTCAAACAATTCCCGGCCCGCCCCGGCACAGGCGATAAGCCCGAAGGGGCCGCGCCCGCCCCGGGTCCGAAGCGACGCGGCTGGCCGTTCGGCAAGAAGGAGCCGAAAACCCTGTTCACCGCGGTCAACGGCGTGGACCTCGACATCCAACGCGGCGAAATTTTCGGCCTGCTCGGGCCGAACGGCGCGGGCAAATCCACCACCATCCGTATGCTCTGCACCCTGCTCGAACCCACCAGCGGCACGGCCAAGGTCAACGGCTACGACGTGGTCAAGCAGGCCAACGAAGTGCGGCGCAGCCTCGGCACGGTGCTGGCGGGCGAACGCTCCATTTATTGGAAACTGAGCGGGCGCGAAAACCTCGAATATTTCGCGGCCCTCTATCACATCCCGCCCGCCGTCGCGAAGAAGCGCGTGGGTGAACTGATCGAGCGCATGGAACTGAAAGAACGCGCCAATGAACTCGTGGAAAAATATTCGACCGGCATGAGGCAGCGCATCGCCATCGCCAAAGCGTTACTGGCCCGACCTCCCATCCTCCTGCTCGACGAACCCACGCTCGGACTCGACCCCCAGGCGGCTCGCAACCTTCGGGCCTTGATCGCCGACCTGAAGCGCGAGGGACATACCATCCTGCTGACCACGCACTACATGGAGGAAGCCGACCAACTCTCCGACCGTATCGGCATCATTGACACGGGCAAGGTCATCGCCCTCGACACGCCGGAAGGACTCAAACGCCGCATTGACCAGAAGGAGATCATCCGCCTCGAACTGACCGGTTGGCACGACGACCTGGGCGAGAAACTGCGCGCCATCTCTGGCGTCGAGACTCTCACCACGCGCCAGCAAGGCGAAGCCGACTTGTGGGAAGTGTCGCTGCAAGCGCAGAACAGCCGCGCCGTACTGCCGCGCCTCGTGGAAGGCATCAGCGGCAACGGGACGCGCCTCGTCAATATGAACATCGTCAAGCCCTCGTTGGAGGATGTCTTCATCCACCTGACGGGGAAGGCCCTGCGCGATTAATCGGAGGCCCGCATGTCGTCAGAATTGATCGTTCAACCCCGTCCCGCGTCGCTGGCCGAAGTGAGTCTCCTGTCGGGCCTGCGCGCTTTGTGGGCCGTCGTCCGCCGCGAGTGGACGATCTTCGTCCGCTACCCCTCGTGGATCATCTCGCTCTTCATCTGGCCGGTCATCTTCCCGATGGGATACATCCTCACCGCCCGCGCCCTCTCCGGCGTGGACGGCAGCGGACTCGTCACTTTTCAGGCCAACACCGGCTTGACCGAGTACATCGGCTACATGGCCGTCGGCACGATGGTGTGGATGTGGCAGAACGTGGTGTTGTGGCAGGTGGGCTACGCCTTGCGCAACGAGCAGATGCGCGGCACGCTCGAGTCGAACTGGCTCTCGCCCACCGCGCGCTTCCATTACCTGCTCGGCGCCAGCGTCCCGCAACTGGTTTCGATGTTGATGCTGATGATCGTCGCAGGTTTTGAATATGCCCTTCTCTTCGGCGTGCGCTTCCACGGGAGCCTGTGGCTGACCCTGCTCGTCATGTTGGCGGCCATCCCCTCGATCTACGGACTGGGCTTCGCCTTCGCCAGCGTGGTCATCACCGCCAAGGAGGCCAACGCGTTTGTGTTCCTCGTGCGCGGCATCGTGATGGTCTTCTGCGGGATCACGTATCCGCTCGCCATTCTGCCCGGCTGGATGCAGTCCGTGGCGCAGTGGCTCCCGCAGACCTACGTGATCCACGCCATGCGCAGCGCGGCCCTCTCCACCGAAGGTTTCGCGGGCCTCTCCCACGATCTGACCATGATGCTGATCTTCGGCGTCGTCTGGCTGATTGTCGGTTACGCCCTCTTCCTCTGGATGGAACGCCGCGCCCGCCAAACCGGCGCGATCGGACAATACTAAAACCTTGTACACGGATTACGCGGACGCTTCGCGCACGGAACGCACGGATTTTTTTAAATTTCCGTGAAATCCGCCAAATCCGTGTCATCCGTGTACAGAAATTGGACTTATCATGCAGACTCACCCTCTCTCCCAACCCACGCTCTTCTCCCACCTGCGCGCGCTCATGGCGGTGACGCGCAAGGACTGGAAACAATACTGGCGCTACCCGCTCAACGCCGTCTCGCAAATGCTCCAGCCGCTCATCTGGATCACGCCCGTCTACTTTATGGGCCTCGCGTTTAGCGTCAACGGCAAGGCCGAAGGCTTCGCCCAATACAGCGGCACGACAGACTTCATGTCCTTCATCCTGCTCGGAACCGTGCTGGAAAGTTTCATCAACGCCGTGTTCTGGGGCATGGGCTACGCCCTCAAAAACGACATGGACTCGGGCGTGATGGAATCCAACTGGCTGACTCCCATCCCGCGCTTGCTGTTTCTCGTCGGGCACTCCGTCACCAACCTGGTCGTCACCGCCATCGTCTCGATGGGCATGCTCTTCTTCGGCGGGTTGATCTTCGGCTTCCACGTCACCGGCGACATATGGGCCGCCTTCCAACCCATCCTCCCCATGATGATCGGGCTGTACGGATTCGGCTTCGCCTTCGCGGCCGTCGTCCTGCTCATGCGCGAGGCCAATGCCCTGGTGGACATCAGCAGTTTCCTCGTGCAGATTTTTTCCGGCACGAACTTCCCGGTCAACGCCCTGCCGCGTTTCCTGCTTCCCGTCGCGCTGGCCTTGCCCCTCACCTACGGCCTGGACGCGGTCCGCGCCCACCTGATCGGCACGACCACCATCCTGTCCCTGCCATTGGAAATGCTCCTGTTGGTCGTCTTCATGTTCGTCATGCTCTGGATCGGAAGCGCCGCCTTCCGCTCCCTCGAACGCCGCGTCCGCAGGTTGGGGACGCTGGGACAGCACTAAGGCCCTCACCCCCGGCCCCTCTCCCAAAACAGGGAGAGGAGAGTCGGCCCTCACCCAGGCCCAATCTCCCAAGCGCTTCGCAAGGAGAGGGGCCAGGGGATGGGTGTGAACCCTCCCGCAGTGCCTGTTCAAACTAGAACACCCGTGCTATGATGAGTCTTCCCAACGAAAGGCAGAGAATGTTTCAAAAATCAAAACGCTTCCTTCCACTCTCTGGAACTACCTCAAAAGAGTCTACAACGACTACCCCCGCCTCTTCTGGATCGTGGTCGGCATCTCCTTCATAGACCGCGTCGGCGGGACCCTCCTTTTCCCCTTCTTCGCCCTCTACATCACAGAAAAATTCGGCGTCGGCATGACCCAGGCCGGCATCCTGCTGGGAATCATGTCGCTCTTCGGTCTCTTCGGCAACATGGCCGGCGGCGCGCTGACGGACCGCCTGGGACGCAAGCGTCTCATCCTCTTCGGGCTGGTGTTCAGCGCGCTCTCCACCCTCGCCTTCGGTCTCATCAGCGATTTCCTTTGGTTGTACCCGCTGGTGATCGTGGTCGGGCTGATCGGCCACGTCTCCGGCCCGGCCCACGACGCCATGATCGCCGATATCCTCCCCGAAGAAAAACGCCAGGAGGGATTCGGCATCCTGCGCGTCGTCGCCAACGTCGCCTGGATCATCGGCCCCGTTGTGGGCGGCTTCGTGGCCTACCGCTTCGACTTCTTCTATCTCTTCGTGTTAGACGCTGTCGTCAGTTGCATCGTCGCCGCGCTGTTCTTCCGCATGTTGCCCGAAACCAAACCCCAACCCAAAACCGAAGCGGGAGCGGTTCCAGCCGAGCGCGAATCCATGGCGCAGACGTTGCGCGGCTACCTCACCGTTCTGCGCGATTTCGGCTTCGTCGCTTTCGTGTTCGCCAACATGCTCATGTTGCTCGTCTACCAGCAAATGTACGGCACGCTCTCGGTGTACCTGCGCGACGAGCACGGCATGGACTCGCAAACCTACGGCATCCTGATGACCGCCAGCGCCATCACCGTGATCATCTTCCAATTCTCCGTCAGTCGTTGGCTGCGCGACAAACAACAATTCCTGATGATGGGCCTTGGCACGCTCTTCTTCATGGTCGGCTTCTCGATGATCGGTTTCATCTCCGCCTACTGGCTCTTTGCCGTCGCGCTCGTCGTCATCACCATCGGCGAGATGATCGTCTTCCCGGTCAGTTCGGGCCTCGCCGCCAACTTCGCGCCCGAAGCCATGCGCGGTCGCTACATGGCCTTCTACGGATTGTCATGGGCCATTCCCTCCATCATCGGCCAGGTCGCGGCGGGCTACATCCTCGACTACCTGAATCCGAACCTCGTCTGGTATCTCGGCGGCATCCTGAGCGCCTTCTCGGCCTTCAGTTATTACAGTCTGCACCTGCGCCTCCACAAACAGGAACGCTTCGCCCGGCATCCCGCGCCCGAACCTGCGGTGTAACACAAGGGCGCCACAAACCAGGTTTCTGCGAGAAACCTGGTTTGTGGTTTAATGAGGCCATGCGCTACGACCTCTGCCTGGCCTCCAACTGGGAACATGACGCCGACTTCATTCGACTGTTGAACTCCGCCTGCGCGACGCGCGGACTCACCCTCCTGGTCCTCACCCCCGACTCTTTACCCGTCTCCCTGCCGCTTCTCGCGACGGGCGAGGCGGGTTTCTCCTTTCTATTGGACCGCGCCTCCGAAGCGGACCCTGCCTTCCTCCCCCTCGTAGCAATTGCCAAATCCACCGGCGCGCGTCGCTTCAACCCGCGCGAACTCGCCGACCGCGCCTACGACAAAGCCGCCATGCACCTCGAATTTATCGCGGCCGGAATCCACACCCCGCACACCCTCATCCTCCCCTCTTTTCGCGACCAACCCCACCTGCCTCCCGTTGACCTCTCGCCTCTCAATGGATGTTTCGCCGCGAAGCCCGCGTTGGGTGGGGGCGGCGAGGGCGTGGTGATGAACGTGTCCACGTGGGAGCAAGTTCAACGCGCGCGGCAGGAATTCCCCGAACAACAATATCTCTTGCAAGCGCACGTCACGCCCGTGACGTTGGATGGACTGCCCGCCTGGTTTCGCGTCATCTATTGTCTCGGCGAGATCTATCCCTGTTTTTGGGATACGAAAACCCACGTTTATACGCCCGCCGATAACGTAGGGGCTGTCCTGCGTGACAGCCCCGGCCTGCGTGACAGCCCCGGCCTGCGTGACAGCCCCGGCCTGCGTGACAGCCCCGGC
>CAZVAX010000059.1:25029-25452 GCA_964625215.1 uncultured Anaerolineaceae bacterium
CTGCGTGACAGCCCAGCAGAGTGCGGACACGCGGAGGGCGGACACGCAGGTCCGCCCCAACCCGGCCTACGCGATGGCCCGATGGGGGCTGGCCCGCGCGAGGTGGCGCGGCGAATCGCCGAGGTTTGCCGACTCGATTTATTCTCCACGGAAATCGCGTTGACCGCGACAGGTCAACTGCTGGTGGTGGATTACGTCAACGATCCGATTGATTTGCGAATCAAATCCCGCGCGAAGGACGGCGTCCCGGATGAAGTAGTTGAAGATATCGCGGCGCGCATCGCGGACGAGGGAATCAAAAACCAGGCTCCTTGAAAGAAGCCTGGTTTTTGTTTAGGCCGGGTTACGGATTGGTGCGATACAGGAAAGCGTCGTCGAACCAGGCGGTGCCGACGCTCTTCTGGAAGTAGATGCGGTAGCGGA
>CAZVAX010000060.1:0-9168 GCA_964625215.1 uncultured Anaerolineaceae bacterium
TCTCGTAGTACCAACCGAAATCTCGTAGTACGGCAAAGTCTCGTTGTAATACTAAAAACCAAGTTCCTTCAAACTCTGCGCCTCGGACTTCTTCCCTCCCAGCAACTCCTTCCAAAACGCCTCGTCATATCTCCTCGACCGCACGGGCAACGGCATCGGGACTCCCCAGCCGAGCAGGAGCACCTCCTCCTTTGGTTGCAGGCGCGCCAACATACCGCGCAAGGCTTCCCGTCCCGCCAGACCCGAGAGCACGGCGTGGATGTCATCCTCGTCACCGAGCCAACCCGAAATGCGCGTCCCCAACTGCGACATGACCTCATCGTAAATCTGCGACGGGCGCTGGTCAACGATCAGCAGGGTGACGTAATACTTGCGCAGTTCGCGCGCGATGGTGGCGAACGTGGTCTGCGCGGCCATCTCGCGGTTGAGCAGTTTGTGCGCCTCCTCCACCACGATGATCAGCGGACGCGGCTCCGCTTTTCCGTGCGTGCGGAACTCGTTGGTCTTCTTCTCCCACGCGTTGCGGATTTTGCGCGTCAACAAGTTCGACACCAGCAGATAGTCCAGGTCGCTTTCGTGCTCGCCATACGACAGCACCACATGACGTCCGCCCTCCAGCGCGCCGATGATCTGCGCCACGCTGTCCGCGGCGGGTTTCTCGACGATGTACGGCTTGTTGAACAGGCGACGGAGTTTATCGTGCAACGCTTCCGCCGCCGCCACGTTGACTCCGTTCGCGTCCGCCCACGCTGCGACACTCCCCTCAGCGGGCACCTCCTTCTTCTTGCCTTTTTCGTCCTCGATGATCGTTGTCTCGCGCGTCATCGCCTTGAACGCCGCAAACCAATTCTCGCGGAACGTCATCCACAACGCGTTCAACGTGGTCGGCGTGGTCTCCTTCAGATTCAACTCGCGCGTCAACATCTCGATGTCACTCGACGAAATGTCCGACATGGCGATCTCTAAATTGAAATCGGGGACTTGCCCTCGGATGGTCGCGCCCGCGCCCAACCCCACCACGTTCACGCGTGACTTGAACTTGGTCTTCAGTCCCGTCACGGCTTTTTTCGTGTCCGAAGCGATATCGTCAAAACCATACTCGTTGTGCATGTCCAGCACCAGCACCGACGCCTGTCCGCGCTGCATCAGTCCCGCCAGCATCAGCCGCGTCAAAAACGACTTGCCCGTCCCCGTCGCGCCGAACACCCCCGACGACCTCTGCACGAACTTGTCCAGGTTGACGCACACGGGATGTTGTCCCTGCTCGCGCGTGTACCCGATGACGAAATTCCCATCCGCATCGGGGTCGCCGAAGATCTCGGCGATGTCTCCCTCCCCCGCCAGATACACCACGGCGTGGTGCGGCGGCACATTCTTGACGGGAATGACATGAGGTTCGTCTTTCAAACCTGCGTCAATCTTTCCCTGCCACTGTTTTCTTTCTGGCGTCCCATCTTCGGGACCGATCTCCAGCATTAAATTTGGCAACACTTCAAGATTGGCATACAAGGTTTGTCCATGCAATGCATTAGAAATGTGCGCGGGAAAACGCCCATCCATCTGTTCATCGGCGAAGCGCGGATCGGTTGCTCCAAGTTGAATATCTGTAACAATACCGTAGTATCGCCAGTCTCCGCTGGAAATAACAACAAACGCTCCCTCCTGCATCTCCTGAGGAGAAACAATAAGGCGTACGCGAAAATTCTCTTTTAATCCGCCACCGACGAGATAACCGATTTTTGTTCGTTGTACTTCAGCCATGTTAATCACTCCTTTTTAACGCAAAGGCGCAAAGACGCTAAGATTTAAAAAGCCTTTGCGGCTTTGCGTCCTTGCGTTAGATTTTCAGCCTGCCACATCGCTCAGCGCGCCAAGAACCGCCATCAACATCGGGTAATCATCCCGCAACAACGTAATCACTTCCTGCGTTGCTTTCTCTTTCCATCCCTTATCCTTATGCGCGGACTGTGCCTGATTGATATGCGCGGCCAAAACTTCACCAATCGGAATTTCCTTCGCATTCAACACGTGCCGAAAATACCCAAACCTCTCCGTAAACCGCGCCACATCCTTGCCATCGCACAGATAAATCACATCCAAACTCAGCGGCGGACGGGGAGGCAGCAGGTGGTGAATCTTCCCATCCTGTTCATATCCCACCGCCAGCACGGACATCTCCACGGGCACGATCCTGCGCTCGCGGTTGTCGCGCATCACCTCCTCGCTGACATTATCCGCCGTGACGAGTTGACGCACCAGCCCGTCATCGTCAATGTGGATATCGTGGATCAATCCGTAGACTTGGTAGCCTAGTCCCAGCGGCGCGCGCACCAGCGCTCCGAAGGAGGGAACGTTCAACTGCGAAACGGAACATCCCACCGTGAATTGCGACGTTCCCGCGCTCAATAAGTGACCGATGATTTCATTTGTCATTTTGACCTCGTTCTGCCCGGACGATCCTTCGCGGATTGCTTGGCCGAAATTTCATCCAGGGCCTCGTGGTTATTTAATTGCGTCAGTTGGATCATCTGGGCAATTTGTTTCTTTTCTTCAAAAGAGACCACAGCGGTTTCGTGCGCCCGGTGCAGAATGTAGGGGTAGGGTTTCGCGCCCATGATGAGGCATTGCTGAATTAGGGCCGAATGCAAAAGAGTAAGTTTTTCCTTGTCCGTCGCGACCCATTCAGGGATCTCCACGCGCACAATCGAAGGATGTTTCTCATCGCCGACATTCAAGTAAAAGAAGTGCAGGCTCAAACTACCGGTGTAACGCGCGCGTGAGCTGGACTGAATGGCAAACACGCCCGAACGTTCCCACTTCTTCAGGATTTCGCCGAACAGCCAGCGATCGGTGACGCCGCGCAGGGGATGTTGTTTGCGAACTTCCTTCATCTGGTCGGCGTCCAGTTGCGTCAGTTCGAGCAGGCGCATCACCAAGTCCGCGCCGGGCTTGTCCACGTAACCGGCCACGGTTACGTCGCGGCTTTGCAGTTGCGACAAAATGGATTTGTGCTGTTCGAGCGTTTTCTGGTAATCGCCTTCGTTGGCGCTCTTGGCTCCCCAAATTTCCACCGGGCCGTCGGTGAGGGCGATCAGCGTCCCTTTTTGATCCTTTGCCAGTTCCAGCAATTTTTTCCGCTCGGCGATGTCGCGGCTGAATTCGATGTCGTCTTGCGTGATCGAGCCGGTGTCTGTGTAAAGTTCATGATCGAAAAGCAATTGACTGTCGGTGAAAACGAGCGGGGCTTCGCCGGAGTTCGTTTTCAAGACAACCGCGCCCACGTTGACCAACCCAAATTGGACCGCCTCATGCCGATCGGGGATGATCTGCGACCCATCCGCGGCGAGGAGCGTGACCGGTGCGGCCTCACCCGGCAGGGGGTGGCGCGAAGCGAGCGACTCGGTCAGCGGGTAAGCGCATCGGAGGTTCGCGTCGGCTTGCTTGGCCGCGTCCACTTTGGCGCGTAGAACGTCGAGTTCCGACGCGTAGGCAGAGAGCAGGTCGCGCGCTTTCTGGCGTCGTTCATCCAGAGTCGTTTTGCGTTCGCGCGCGCCCTGGCCAATCTCTTGAATGCGGGCGTAGACTTCCTGGTAGTTGATGGGCATCTTTGCCTCCGTCATTACGAGCGGAGCGAAGCAATCTCCACGTGACGAGGGGATTGCTTCGGGCAGGTACGCCCTCGCAATGACGAGCAATTCTGTTAGAACAAATGTACGTGGATTGTACAGGCAAAGCGGGTAAAATTCAAGCCTGCCGCGCGGGAACTTTTTGTGGAGCGCGGCGTCTGGAATAGGAATCACTTACAAGGAGACAAACATGCGTACCAAAACTTTGTTCATTTCCGTTCTTTTGCTGGCCGCGCTGGCCCTCACCGCGTGCGGACCGGCGACCGGCGCTCCCGCGCAGAGCGCGCCGCGCACCCTAAACGTGACCGGCGCGGGCGTGGCCTACTTGAAGCCCGACATTGCCTACATTTACCTCGGCGTTCATACCGAAAAGCCGAGCGCCTCGGACGCGATGAAGGAAAACAACGCCCAAACCCAAAAGGTGATCGACGCGTTGAAGAAACTGGGCGTGGAAGAGAAGGATATCCGCACCACCAACTTCAGCATCTGGCCGTTCGACAAGTACGATCCCGCCAGCGGCATGCCCACCGGCGAGAAGTATTACGCCGTGGATAACACCGTCTATGTGACGATCCGCGACCTGGCGAGTCTGGGAAGCCTGCTGGATGGCGTGATCACCGCCGGCGCCAACACGGTGAACAGCATTCAATTTGACGTGGCCGACAAGACCGCCGCGCTCAAGGAAGCCCGCGCCGCGGCCGTGAAGAACGCGCAGGATCAGGCCCTGGAATTGGCCAGCCTGACGGGCGTAACCCTCGGCGAGATCACCAGCATTTCGTTCTACGACGCGGCGCCGTACCCCGTGGCCGACATGTATGGCAAGGGCGGCGGAGGCGGCGCTGAAGTTGCCGCCGTGCCGATCCAGCCCGGCCAGTTGACCATCACCGTCACCGTGCAGATGACGTACGAGATCAAGTAATCCCCCTCCATCCTTCGGACGCCTCCCCCATTTTCCGGGAACTTCAGCGAAAACTGGGGGAGGTCGGCTTTAGCCGGGTGGGGGTTTATAATCTCCCGCATGAATTCCCTCAAAACCTTCTGGCCTCAATTTCGCGACTACGCCCTCATTCTACTCGGCTCGCTCTTGCAAGCGGTGGCGTTGCGCCTTTTCTTCGTCCCCGCCGACTTAGCCTCCGGTGGGGTGAGCGGCATCTCGCAGCTCATCAATCACTTTACCGGCTGGCCGATCGGCGTGATGATCCTCGTCGGCAACATTCCCCTCTTCCTCCTCGGTTGGCGTTTCCTGGGTGGGCGTCGCTTCGCGCTGCGCACCGCGACGGCTATCATCTCTTACTCGCTCGCGGTGGATCTGCTTCTTTACATCCCCTTCTTTCCCACAGGCGGATTGACTCCCGACATCGTGCTGGACTCCCTCTACGGCGCGGTCATCGCAGGCGTAGGCTACGGCCTCGTTTATCGGGCGCGCGGGACCTCGGGCGGCTCGGACATCCTCGCGCGGATTCTCAACCACTATCGCGCCGTTCCCATGACCCAGAGTTACCTGATGGTGGATTCGGCGGTGATCCTCGCGGCGGGATTCGTCTTCGGCTGGGACAAAGCCCTCTACGCCATCATCGTTCTTTATGTGAGCGGACTGGTCGCCGAGACAACTCTCGAGGGCGGCGGGACGGTTCGCACCGCGATGATCGTCACCTCGCAACCGCAAGCCATCGCCGACGGGATTCTCTCTGAACTGGAGCGCGGCGTGACCGTGCTGGCCGGGACCGGCGCGTACACAGGCGAGGAACGTCCCGTGTTGTATTGCGTGGTCACGCGCGCCGAGATCGCGCAGATCAAGGCCATCGTCCACGAAGCCGACCCGTCCGCGTTCATGGTCATCGGCGTGGCGCACGAAGCGCTGGGCGAGGGATTCCGCCCATTGAAGATGCAGTGAAGAAGAGAAATGGAATCCCAAAGTTCTACTTTGGGAAGGCAGGAAGTAGAACTTCCGGATTCCAAACCATCGAAACCCCTCCGCAGAGGGACAACCCCTTTCCCAATATCGGATATACTCGCCTTCATAATTCTGAATTCATCCTTCATCTTTCATCTTTTCCCCCATCGGAGACTCCCATGACAGAATTACACCTCCCTCCCGCCATGGCCGACCTACGCGGCTCACTGGCGGACATTGTGGCGCGCGGACAGGAGCGCGCCCCCTACTTTTCCGTTTTGCTTTCGGGCAACAACAATTTGGAGATCGTGGTCAACAACCGCGAGGAACGCGTGGTTGAACGTCCGCCCCAAGCCGGGACGGTGCTTTCCGCCTTCGATGGCCAGGTCATGCGCGAGCGCGCGATTGCCGGGTTCGATCGAAACGAGGCGAGCGAAGCCGCGCAGGAACTGGTCAGCGGCGTGACCTTCGCCAAGTACGCCGCGCCCGAAGCGCCGTCCCGACGCGGCGACTTCGTGACGGCCGCGCCCGCCTCCCCGTCCGCGGGAAGCGTGCAGGAGAAGTTGGAGCGCGCCCGGGAGTTACATCGTCGCGCCAAGGATCTCGATCCGCGCATCGTCAATTGCCAGGTCATCTATCGCGAGTTGAACGAATATTCCGTGTTCGCCAATCGTAATACCGACGTGGGGCAACATGTCCAGCGCGTGGTGCAGTACCTGATCTTCTTTGTGGCAGGCGAGGACGGACAGACGCGCTTCGATTATCGCAGCAAAGGCGCGACGGGATCGTGGGAAGATGTGCAATATAGCGACGAGGAAATCCGCAAAATTTTGGATGGCGCGTTGGCCTTGCTCACCGCCGAGCGCATCGAACCGGGCGAATACCAGATCATCACCGCGCCCGGTGTGAGCGGCGTGATCTGCCACGAGTCGTTCGGCCATGGCGTGGAGACCGACATGTTCCTGAAGGAACGCGCCAAGGCCGCGCGCTTCATTGACAAGATTGTCGGTTCGTCGCTGGTGAACATTTACGACGACCCCAGCCGCGCCGGCGCGTTTGGCTCGTACTTTTTCGATGACGAGGGGTTGGCCTCGGCCCCGACGCTGATCGTGGAGAACGGCGTCTTCCGCCGCGGCATCACCGACTTCTATTCGGCCAACGCGCTCGGCATCGCGCGCTCGGCCAATGGTCGCCGCCAGGATTACAGCCGCAAGGCTTATGCCCGCATGAGCAACACCTTCTTCGGCGGCGGCGAGACGAAACTCGAAGACATGCTCGCCATGGTGGATCACGGCATCTACCTTGATCAGTGGTCCTCGGGCATGGAAGACCCGCAGGGCTGGGGCATTCAGGTTACGTGTCACTATGGTCACGAGATCCAGGGCGGCAGAATCACCGACCGCGTCTTTGCGCCCATTGGCATCTCCGGCTATGTGCCAGACGTGTTGGGAAGCGTCATCGCCGTCGGCAACGACTTGCGTCTCGACGCCGGCGGGTGCGGCAAAGGCCACAAAGAGTTGATTCCCGTCGCGTCGGGCGGGCCGCATTTGTTGATGAAAGCGAGGCTGGGATGATGGACAAAATTATCGCCGCGCTCAAAGCGCGCAAAGAACTCGTCGGTTGGTCGGTCCGTCACACCGTCACGCGCGAGGCGCAGGTGTATTTGATCGGCAAGCAGGTGGAAGCGGAGCGTCTCGCGGGCGAGGAGAATTTCCGCGTCGAGGTTTTTCGTCAAAACGAGGGCGGGATGGGCGCGGGCGAAAACACCTTCCTGCCCGGCGGCGACATTCAGGCCGCCATTGACAAAGCCGCGCTCGTGGCGGGCATGGTCGTCAACCCGGTTCACACCCTCCCCCGTCCGGCCGCGCTCCCCGACGTTCCGCTCCTCGACCCAGAGATTCAACGCGATCCGCTCGGTACGCTCGACCGCCTGATGCAAGATATGCTCGCCGCCGGTTCATCCCTCGAAGATGTGCGACTCACCTCCGGCGAGGGCTTCGCGGGCGTCACCTCCATTCACCACGTCAACAGCAATGGCGTGGACGCCGAACAGGAGATGTCGAACGTCAACGCGGAGTTCGTTTTACAAAGCAAGCGCGGCGAGCGCGAAGTGGAATCCTTCCGCGAGTTTGGACGCCGCCGGATCGTTGACATGCGCATTCGCGACGAAGTGGCCGAAAACGCCCGCTTCACGCGTGACCTCCTGGCGGCCGGCTCGCCCCCCACCTGGGACGGCCCCGTTGTTTTACGCGGCCAGGTGTTGGCCGATTTCGTCGCGGGCGAAAAATTGGTGGCCAGCGTGTTGCAATCGCTTGGTTCGGCGGGAACAAAGTACGCCAAAGTCTCGAATTGGGAAGTAGGAAAATCCGTTTTCAAAGGAGAGGCGACAGGCGATCCGCTAACCGTGTGGGCGAATCGCGGCATCCCGTTTGGGGTGGCGTCGAATCGCTTCGATGACGAGGGCCTGCCCGCCCAGCGCGTGGAATTGATCCGCGACAACAACCTGGTCAATTTCTCGGCCAGCCAACGTTATGCCGATTATCTGGGCATCACACCCACCGGCGCGTTCGGCGGTGTGGAACTCGCGCCCGGCAAATGGGTCGCGTCCACGCTGCTAGAAGAGCCGCACGTGGAGATCGCCCTCTTCTCGTGGTTTAACCCCAACAACATCACCGGCGACTTTGCTTGCGAGATTCGTCTCGGTTACTTCGTGGAAAACGGAGTCCGCAAACCCTTCCGCGGCGGACAGCTGGTGGGCAACGCGCTAGACGCCCTCGCGAATGCGAGATGGAGCAAAGAGACCGCATTGCTCGGTCACTATCTTGGCCCCACCGCCGCGCGGTTTGGAAAGTTGAAAGTGGCGGGGGAGTAAAGACGGTACACGGATTACGCGGATTTGACGGACGCTTCGCGCACGGATTTTTAAAGCGAAGCGTCCGTGTAATCTGTGTACAAAAGGTTATGTTTGAAATTGCATCGCCACGCCCGCAATGAGCGCGATCTGGCCGAGGTGATACAGACCGATATTGATGATCCGTCCATGATTGATGGGGGTGACGAATTTGTTCCACGCCAGAACGATGTCCGAAGCAAAGAATAGGCTCGCGCCAACCGCCACAAGCAGGGACGCGCCCGCGCTCCACGCGAGGTCGGTGAGTTTGAGCATGGCCGAGAGCAGCATGAGCGAGATGACCACGCCGTAGATCGTCACCGGCGCGCGCAGGCGTGATTGTCCTTTTTCCACAAGCGCGGAGAGAATCCGCCGGATGAGGCGCGCTCCGCTCAACCCGATGATGACCGCCAGAATGAATCCCCAGGCAGTGACCTCGGGCGCGGGCAGGTTGAATCCGATCACATAGGCGATGTGACCAAGCAGGAACGCGACCAACCCGGCGAGGAAGAAGCGATCGAGCCAGAGCAGGAACACGTCTCCCGCAAGCGAGAAGATAATCCCGAGGCCAAACCAAAACGGCGCGCCGGTCAGGTTGGTGGAGGTCCATAGATAGAGGAAGAGTACCACCATCACCGCCGGTTTTGCAACAAACTCCAGCGGGCGGATCTGTTTCCACAACGCCAGCGATTCGAGCGCGGCGAAGGTCAGTGCGATGAGTGGGTAAAGCATGAGACGCTCCTTGATGAACGTTGGGG
>CAZVAX010000060.1:9268-25331 GCA_964625215.1 uncultured Anaerolineaceae bacterium
CGGCTTGTTGGGGCGGCTTGTTGGGGCGGCTTGTTGGGGCGGCTTGTTGGGGCGGCTTGTTGGGGCGGACCTATGTGTCCGCCCATTCGCCCAACCATTCAAGGGCAGACACGCAGGTCTGCCCCTACCGTTTTTTCCCTTTAATTTTATACCCGAACCTTCTCAACCATTCCTCGTCGTCGCGCCAGCCTTTGAGGACTTTCACGCGCAGTTCGAGGTAGATGGGACGTCCGCCCATGCTCTCGATCTCCTTGCGCGCGGATGAGCCGATGGCCTTCAACATTTTCCCGCCCTCGCCGATGACGATTCCCTTCTGCGATTCGCGCTCGACGAACAGGGTGGCGGCGATGTAGGCCACGCCGTTCTCGCGCTCCTTGAACTCGTCAATGCGAACGGCGACTCCGTGCGGCACCTCGTCGCGCAGGTGGAGCAACGCGGACTCGCGGATCAGGTCGGCGGCGATCTCTTTTTCGTAGAGGTCGGTCACTTGCTCGGGTTCGAATTCCGCTTCGCGGACGGGAAGGAAGGAGACGAGCAGGGGCAACAGATCGGCGAGACCGTCGCCGCGCGTGGCGGATAGCTCGACCACATGCGCCTCACGCGTGACCATGGACCGGTACGCCTCTCGACGCGACTCCAACGCCGGGGCGGAGACAATGTCCGTTTTGTTCAGACCCAGCACGAGCGGAGTCCGACGCGGCAGGAGGGAGGCGATACGCGCGTCTTCGTCGGTCGGGTCGGCGGTCGCGTCCACCAGCCAGAGGACCGCGTCCACCCCGTCGAGGGACTCGCGCGCTTCTTGATTCAGGTATTCGCCAAGTTTGTGACGCGGGTTGTGCAGGCCGGGCGTGTCCACGAAAACCATTTGGTAGGTTTCGGTGGTGAGGATGCCGAGTTGACGGCGGCGCGTGGTCTGCGGTTTGGGCGAGACCGCCGCGACCTTTTGGCCGAGCAGCGCGTTCACGAGCGTGGACTTGCCCACGTTGGGTCGGCCGATAATGGCGATGAAGCCGGAGCGGAAGTCTGTCATCAGTGTTCAGTTTCCAGTTTTCAGTGATCAGTCATCAGTCTCAGTCGGCGCGACTGAACACTGATTACTGATCACTGATTACTTTTTTGGGTGTCCAGTTTGTCACCAGCACGCCGGAGATGATGAGGAGAGCGCCGAGGGCGAGTTGCCAGGAGAGATGTTCGTGGAGGAAGATCACGCCGAGGATCACGCCGCCGAGCGGAAAGATGTACGTGACCGAAATGGTGCGCGTGGGGCCGATCTCGTGCAGGAGGTAATACCACAGGATCAGCGCCAGGCCCGATCCCAACATGCCGAGCCAGAGGAGCGCGACCCAGGTGATGGGAAGTTGCGGCACGGTGAAGGGACGCTCGATGAGCGGCGCGGCGATCCACATGACGAGCGTCGCGTTGAAGAACGGGCCGGCGCCGCGCACCAGGCCCGGCACGTGCGCGGTGGCGCGTCGCGCGTAGACCGTGCTGCCCGCGTAAAAAATGGAGGCGACTACGACCGCGATCTGCCCGATGGCGGAGTTGTGCGCGCCCGCGCCGAGGTCTTCGCTGAGCAGGACGACCACGCCCGCGAAGCCGGTGACGAGGCCGAGGACTTTGGGGCCGGTCATTTTGTCGTCGTGCAGGAAGTAGTGGGCGATGAGGATGGTGAAGAGCGGCGCGGTGGCGTTGAGAATGGAGGCGATGGCAGAGTCAATGTATTGCTCGCCCCAGGTGATGAGGAAGAACGGCACGGCGACGCTGGTGACGCCGAGAATGGCGTAGGTGACGAGGGTGGCGCGGTCACGCGGCCAGGTCACGCGCGCGACGAGGGCCGCCCCGCCCGCGGTCAACAGGCCGAACAGGACGCGGAAGGCGACGAGGGTGAAGGGTCCGATTTCTGCGACAGCAATTTTTATCCAGAGGAAAGACGCGCTCCAGATCAGGCCGAGCAAAATGTAGACGATCCAGTGTTTTGTTTTCAAGGGATAAGTTCCAGGCGTCAGGTTTCAAGTGTCAGGTGGCTAGGTCGAGTGTATCATGTTACGCCACCACCGCCCCCTCCAGCCTCAACAACCACTCCTTCGTCTTCAATCCCTCGCCGCCTCCATATCCATGCAACTTTCCATCCGACCCAATCAGGCGGTGACAGGGGATCACCAGCGGCATGGGATTGGTCGCGTTGGCGCGGCCGACCGCGCGCCAGGCGTGGACGCGTCCGATCTGGGTTGCGATCTCGGCGTAGGTGCGCGTCTCGCCGTAGGGGATGGCGTAGACGGCCTGCAACACGGCGCGCTGGAAGGGACGCAGGAGCGACCAGTCAATGGGGAAGGTAAAGGCCCGGTGGTCGCCGCGCAGGTACGAGGTCAGTTCGAGGCGAGGCAGGGAGGTGGCGCGCGCGTCGGGGATGGGAGTCCGCTTGAGGCGTTGGGTCAGGAAGCGGTCAAAGGAGGTTTTGTCCTTGTCCCATTCGACGGCGGCGAGTCCCGAGTCGGTGACGGCCACCCAAAGAATGCCGAGCGGCGTGCGGTCGGTCTTGCCGATGAAGATGGGGTCGCGAGTCTTCATTTTCGTTTACACCTTTGCAAACTGTCTGACAAACGTAGGGTAGTCGTAGGTTAGGCGTCAAGTACTATTCGGACGTACATGATAAAGTTACCAGCGTAAGGTGATTTCTCTTCTCCTCCTTTCAAGAGAGCCAGGGTCGGCGTCCCTGGCTCTCAAGATTCTAGGAGGCCGGTCAGAAACCAGGTTTCTTGGAGAAACCTGGTTTCTGGCTCATGCGCGAGAGTATAATCCCCCTACCCCAACTTGTGAGGAAACCATGAAACAGATCACCATCATCGGCCTCGGACAAATCGGCGCATCCGTGGGACTGGCGCTCGAGCAGTATAAGACTTCAATCAAGCGCGTTGGTCACGACAAAAAGCCCGACGTATCCAAAGCCGCGCAAACCCAAGGCGCGGTGGACGAGGTCAATTTCAATCTCCCCTCCTCCGTGCGCGAGGCCGACATCGTCCTGCTGGCCCTGCCGCTGAACGAGATCGAAGAAACGCTCCGCTTCATCGGCCCGGATCTCAAAGAGGGCGCGGTCGTGATGGACACCGCGCCGGTGAAAGGAGTGGTGGCCGACTGGGCCGCCGCGTCCATCCCGGCGGGTCGTTCGTACGTCGGGCTGGTTCCGTCGGTCGGACCGGATCACCTCCTGAACGTGGGCGCGGGCCTCGCCGCGGCCAAAGCGGACCTGTTCAAGGAAGCGGTGTTTTTCGTCTGCCCGGCGCGTAACGCGGCGGAATCGGCCGTGAAGCGCGCCACCGACCTGCTCGAACTGCTGGGCGCGTCGCCTCTCTTTTCCGAGCCGCTCGAAGCCGACGGCATCATGGCGGCCCTGCACACCCTGCCGCAGTTGATGGGCATCGCCCTGCTCAACGCCACCGTCACGCAGCCGGGGTGGAAGGAAGCGCGCAAGATGGCGGGACGTCCCTACGCGCTGACCTCCGCTTCGGCCCTCTACGTGGACGAGGCCGACGCCATCGCCGGCGTGTTAAAGTCCAACCGCGCCAACATCAGCCGCGTGCTCGATAACGCCATCCATGTATTGACAGACCTCCGCTCGGCATTGGACGCCGAGGATTCCAAGCAAATGGGCGACCATATCGAAGACGCCTATCTGGGTGGAATGCAGTGGCTCAAGGAACGTCTCGGCGCGAATTGGCTCTCGGAGGAGGCGCCGAAGATCGAGATTCCCTCTTTTGGAGAACGATTCTTCGGCACGTGGATTCGGCCGGATAAGAGGAAGTGATTCCTTCGTCGCCGCGAGAAGATTGCTCGCAATGACGGCAAACCGTCCCCATGCCCTTCTTTTGCTACATCCTCCAATGCTCCGACGGGACTCTCTACACCGGTTGGACGACCGACCCCGCCCGCCGCGAACGCCAGCACAACGCGGGACGCGGCGCGCGTTATACCAGCGCACGCCGGCCCGTGAAACTGGTCTATGTGGAGGCGCAACCCGACCGGACGTCCGCGCTGAAGCGGGAGTTGGCGATCAAGCGATTGGGGAGGCAGGCAAAGTTAAAGTTGATCGCGAAGGCAGGTCAACAAAAAAGCAAATCGGCAAAGAACAAACACGAACCCTGAGACTTGAACGCCTCAGGGTTCGTGTTTACCTGGCTATCTACTCTGTGAACAGCGGCAGATGCCCCAGCGAGTGGACGTTCGTCCACCGGGCGCGGTCGCCTTCGGTGAGGATGGCCGCGTCGGCTACCACCTTGGCTCTGGCCTTTTCCATCAGCGTTTTCATCCCATGCAGGGTGGAGCCGGTGCTGATCACGTCGTCCACCAGGATCACTTTCTTGTTTTTGACCCGCGGGATGTCTTTTTCGTCCAACACCAGCATTTGCGGCTGGCCGGTGGTGATGGAGAGGGTTTCGGTGGTGAGGGCCGCGCCCATATAGGGCTTGTACATTTTGCGGAGGATCACGTAGGGCTTCTTGGTGGCCACGGAAAGCGCGTGCGCCAGCGGAATGGACTTGGCCTCCGCCGTCACCAGCATATCGTATTTCGTGTCTTTCAGTTTCTTCGCGAGGGCTTTGGCCGCCGCTTGCACCAGCTCGGTATCGCCCAAAATATTCAAAATGGCGATGCGCAAGCCGGGTTTAATCTGAAAAAGCGGCAATTTTCGCTTGAGACCGGCGATTTCGATGGCGTAGGTATCGCGTGGCATGGTTCCTCCAGAAACCAGGTTTCTCTCCGAAACCTGGTTTCTGCGCAAGTTTATCACAACGCAATCAAAGCGGGGCGGGTATAATCCTGTCCATGCTTCCAGATTTGCAGGTGAGCGACACCGTCCGTATGCGGAAAGCCCACCCGTGCGGCTCCACCGATTGGAAAGTGACCCGCCTCGGCGCGGACATCGGGCTGGAGTGCCTCGGTTGCGGACGCCGCGTCCTGCTGACCCGCCGCGAATTGATGCGCCGCGCGAAATCCATTCGGCCCGCGCGCGATTCCTCAAAAACACCGGGAGATTCCGCCCAACCATGAACGCCTCGACCGACACGTTTCACCCCCCCACCCCCCTGCGAATAGGCATCTTCACCGACACGTACGCCCCGCAGGTTAACGGCGTAGCCATCTCGCTTCAACTTATCAGTCAGGGACTGCGCGAGGCCGGCCACGAAGTGACCGTCTTTGCGCCGCGCTTTCCAGGCTACAAGGACAGCGAGGAAAAGGTGTACCGCATCCCCTCGCTGAAATACCTCAACAAGCCGCCCATCTACGTGGCCGTGCCTGGCACGCCGCGCACCACCTGGTCGCTGGGCCGCAGTCACTTCGACGTGTTACACGCCCACAGTCCGCTCACGGTGGGACTGTTGGCCTACCTCACCGCCTCGGCGCACAACCTGCCGCTCATCTACACCTACCACACCTCCATCACTGACTACACCCACTACGTGAAAGTCATCGGCGAAACCCATCTCATGCGTTATGCCGCGCGCTGGTTTAGTACCGCCTCCACCAATCTGGGCGACCAGATCGTGGTGCCGTCGCCCAAGTTCGAACGGCTTCTCCTCTCCCAAAAAGTGAAGCGGCCAATCCACATCATCCCCAACGGCATCGAACTGACGCGTTTCCGACGGAGCAAGACCAAACCTCCCAGCCTCTACCACACCCGCCTCGGACTTCACCCCGAGTCGCCCATCCTCCTCTCGGTGGGGCGCGTCGACCCGGAGAAACGCCTCGATTTTTTGATCAACGCGTTCGGGCTGGTCACCAAACGCTTCCCCAACGCCCATCTCGTCTTCGCGGGCGACGGAAGCGCGCGCAAAGACCTGGAGGCCAAAGCCGCCGCCTCGCCTGCCGCGCATCGCATTCACTTCCTCGGCATGGTCAATCGCGCCGACCTGCCCGACCTGCTTCACGAAGCGGTCATGTTCCTTTCCGCCTCCGCCACCGAGGTGCATCCCATCTCGATGATCGAGGCCATCGCGGCCGGATTGCCCATCGTGGTGGTTCAAGATGAAGCCTATGAAGGCATGGTGGAGGATGGAGTCAACGGGCGCTTGGTTCCGCCGGACCTGGAGGCCTTCAGCAATGCCGTTTCAGGTTTGCTCGCCAACCGCGCCCAACTCGAAACCTTCGGCCGGCGCTCGGAGGAACTAAGCGACAAGTTTTCCATCGAGACGCAGGTCAATTCGCTGATCAACCTCTACACCGAATCAATCATTCAGAACTGGCGCGGCTGGGACGCGTTCCGCCGCCGCATCTTTTCTCGTTGGAGCAAATCCAAGTAGATGCGCCTCGCGCCAAATGGGGAGGCTTTCTCCATGCGGCGCGACGCGTCCTCGCGCCCGCGTTATAATCCCCTCCATGCCCATTCTCGACCAACACAGCCTCGACTTCCTCAGCCGCAGCCCCGAACAGACGCGGCGCATCGGCATGAGGCTCGGCGCGGCGCTCCGCGCGGGCGACTTGCTCTGTTTGCAGGGCGACCTCGGCGCGGGCAAGACCACGCTCGTGCAGGGACTCGCGCAGGGCTGGGGCGCGCTCGACGACGCGACCTCTCCCACCTTTGTGTTGGTTAACGCCTACCGCCGCGCCGACGGCAGCCAATTTTTTCACATGGACGCCTACCGCATCGAATCCGCTCCCGAGGCGGAGCAACTCGACCTCGACTCCATGCTCGACGAAGGCCCGCTGCTCGTCGAATGGGCCGAGCGTATCGAAAGCATCCTGCCGCGCGAACGCCTGTGGATTCAACTCGAACACGCCGGCGACGAACAACGCGAAATGCGTTTCCACGCCGAGGGCAAACGCTACGACGCCTTTCTCTCCGACCTCCGTCAACTTTTCGGAGGCGATTAATGCTCCTCGCCATTGACACCTCCACCGCCCAATTGGGACTGGCCCTCTACAACGGCGCGACCGTCCTCGCCGAATTGACCTGGACCTCGCGCGCCCGTCACACCGTGGAACTGGCTCCGGCTCTTTCTGGACTACTGGCCCGGGTCGGCCACCCCGTAGCGGACCTGACCTCCATCGGAGTCGCCATCGGCCCCGGATCGTTCACCTCCCTGCGCGTGGGACTCGCGTTCGCGAAGGGACTGGCCCTGGCGCGCAAACTTCCGCTCATCGGCGTCGCGACCCTCGACGCGGTGGCCGCGGCGATTCCGGTCCAGCCGCTGCCGCTCGTGGCGCTGATCCAGGCCGGGCGCGGACGGGTGGCGGCCGGTTGGTATGAGTCGCGCGAAAACGCGTGGCAGGCCAGTGGTCCCGCGCGAAGCGTGACGGTGGATGAGTTGGCCGATTCGATTCATCGCCCCACGCTCGTGGTCGGCGAGTTGTCCGCGGAGGAACGTCAACGATTGGCGCGCAAACGCGTGACCGTGCATCTCGCTTCGCCCGCGCAGTCGGTGAGGCGTCCGGCGTTGGTGGCCGAATTGGCCTGGGACAAATTTCAGGCGGGGCGCGTGGACGAACTGGCCGCGCTCGCGCCGATCTATTTACACGTTGAAGGAGGCCCGCCAGCATGATCGAGATTCGACGAATGACGATTGAGGATGTGCCGGAAGTGGTGGCGATTGACAAGGTGTCGTTCACCCTACCGTGGACGGAGCGCGCCTTCACGCACGAGGTTCAGGAAAACAAGTCGGCGCGCTGTTGGGTGACGACGGTGGACGGCAAGGTGGCCTCGATGCTGGTGTTGTGGATCATCGTGGACGAGGCGCACATCGCGACGATTGCCACGCATCCGCAATATCGGCGGCGCGGTTTTGCCAAAAAGATTCTGATCGAAGCGTTGCAGGCCGCGCGTGCGGAGGGGGCGAAGAAGGCCCTGCTGGAGGTGCGCGCCCGTCACGTGATCGCGCAGAAAATTTATTGCGACATCGGATTTGTGGAAGTCGGTCATCGCCCGATGTATTACCGCGATAACGGCGAGGACGCGGTGCTGATGACGATGGACAGTTTGGACAGGTTGAAGGCGGAGGATAAATGAGCGCGGAAGAAACGTTGAATCAGGTGGCGTCGGAGGTTTCGGTTTGCGAGAATTGCGCGCTGCACAAGACGCGCAAGAAGTCGGTGCCGGGCGAGGGGCCGGCGAATGCCGAGATCATGTTCATCGGCGAGGGGCCGGGCATGAACGAAAACGAGCAGGGACGTCCCTTCGTGGGCGCGGCGGGGAATTTCCTCGTCCAGTTGCTGGCCCAGGCCGGACTGAAACGTGAGGAGGTCTGGATCGGGAACGTGGTCAAGTGCCGTCCGCCCGATAACCGCGATCCCATGCCCGAAGAGCTCGCGGCCTGCGACGTGTATTTGGAACGTCAGATTATGGCAATCAACCCGCGCATCATCGTCACGTTGGGACGTTTTTCGATGGGCAAGTTTTTTCCGAATGCGAAAATCAGCGCCATTCACGGACAGATGAGAAAGGTTGGGGAACGCTTCGTGATTGCCATGTTCCATCCGGCCGCGGCGCTGCATAACGTCAATATCAAGCCGCAGATTCTGGCCGACTTCGCCAAACTGCCGCAATTGCTGGATGTGGCGCGCAAGGAGTTGGCGAAGATGGCTCCGGCTCAGGTCAAAGTGGAAGAACCGAAGGAAGAGCCGAAGCAGTTGAGTCTGTTTTGACCTAACCCCCGGCCCCTTCCCTAAAAAGGAAGGGGAGCGGGCATTTTGAAAGGGAAGAATGACCACCAAAGAAACTCTCATCCAAAAACTGCAAGACAAAACCGCCGAGATCGCCATCCTGGGACTCGGCTACGTGGGCCTGCCGCTCGCCGTTGTATTCGGCGAGGCGGGATTCAAAGTGACGGGCGTGGACCCGGACACGCGCAAAGTGGACGCGCTCCAAAAGGGCGAGTCGTACATCCCGGATGTCAAGAGCGAGGCGGTGGCCGCGTTGGTCAAGGCGGGGCGACTCAAAGCCACGTCGAACTTCTCCGTTTTGAAAAACGCGGACGCGGTCAGCATCTGCGTGCCGACGCCGCTTCGCAAGACGGGCGACCCGGACCTCTCGTTCATTGTCTCCGCCACGGAGGGACTGGCTCCGTACGCGCATCCCGGCATGGTCGTCGTGTTGGAGTCAAGCACGTATCCCGGCACCACGCGCGAGATGGTTGTGCCGCGTTTGCATGGCGCGGATTTGAAAGTGGGCGAGGATATCTTCATCGCCTTCTCGCCCGAGCGCGTCGACCCGGGCCGCGAAGATTGGACGACGAAGAACACCCCCAAAGTCGTCGGCGGCATCAGCGAGCATTGCTCGGATGTGGCGACGGTTTGGTATCAACAGGCGCTCGATACGGTCATCCGCGTCTCCACCGCCGAAGCCGCGGAGATGGCGAAACTGCTGGAGAACACCTTCCGTATGATCAACATTGGCCTGGTCAACGAGATGGCGATCATCTGCGAACGTCTCGGCGTGGATGTGTGGGAGGTGATAGACGCGGCGGCCAGCAAACCCTTCGGCTTCATGAAATTCACGCCCGGCCCCGGCCTCGGCGGTCACTGCATCCCGATTGACCCGCTCTATCTTTCGTGGAAGATGAAGTCCTTCAATTACAACGCGCGCTTCATCGAACTCGCCTCCGAGATCAACACCAACATGCCGCGCTACGTGGTCAGCCGTATGCTCGAAGCGATGAACGATCGCGGCGTGTTGCTCAAAGGGTCGCGCGTCCTCGTCCTGGGCGCGGCCTACAAACCCGACATTGACGATGTGCGCGAATCCCCCGCGCTGGACGTCATTGGCTTGCTCCGCAAGAAGGGCGCGAGCGTCGAGTATCACGACCCGTACATCCCGCACATTCACCACGAAACCGACGGCTGGCACATGGACAGCGTGGCCGACATGATGAAATCGGTCAAGGAAGCCGACGCGGTCATCATCGTCACCAACCATAAGGTCTACGACTATCCCGCCATCGTCAAAGAAGCGAAGTTCATCTTCGACACGCGCAACGCGACGGGCAAGTTCGCGAAGGGGAATGAGAAAGTTGTCCGACTTTAGTCGAAAGTCGAAGGTCAAAGGTCGCGCGACTTTCGACTTTTGACCTTCGACTGATTACCGAAGGAATCAAAATGGGTCATTACCTAGTCACCGGCGCGGCAGGCTTCATCGGCGCGCGAACTTCCTCCATGCTCATCGAGCAGGGACATACCGTCGTGGGCGTGGACAATCTCAATGACGCCTACGATGTCCGCATCAAGGAATACCGCCTCAGAAATTTGCAAAAATTGTCCGGCTTTGAATTCGTCCGCGACGACATCTCGGACAAGAACATCCTCCGTCACCCGTCACTCGTCACCCGTCGCTTTGACGCGGTCATCAACCTCGCGGCGCGCGCTGGCGTCCGTTTCAGCGTGGAAAATCCCTGGGCCTTTCTTGAATCAAACGTGATGGGTGTTCTCAACATGCTCGAACTCTGCCGTCACACGGGCTGTCCGAAATTCCTCCTGGCGTCCACCTCCAGCATCTACGGGGCCGAGCCGCCTTACCCGACGCCCGAAACGGCTTCGAGCAGTGAACCGCTCCAGCCCTACGCGGCCAGCAAGAAAGGGGCGGAAGTCCTGGCGCACAGTTATCATCACCTCTACCACATTGACGTGAGCGTCGTGCGCTACTTCACTGTCTACGGGCCGGCGGGCCGACCCGACCTGGCGATGTTCCGCTTCGTGCAGTGGATCAGCGAGGGACGTCCGGTCAAGGTTAATGGCGATGGCAAGCAGTCGCGCGGCTTCACCTTCGTGGATGACATCGCGCGCGGAACGATTTCCGCGCTCCAACCGCTTGGCTACGAGATCATCAATCTCGGCGGCCACGAGACCATCACCATCAACGATCTGATCGAATTGACGGAGGAACTGGTCGGCAAACCCGCGCACGTTCAATACGGCCCGCCCAATCTAGCCGACATGTTCCAAAACTGGGCGGATGTATCGAAGGCGCGTCAACTGCTTGGTTGGTCGCCGCAAGTGAATTTGCGCGACGGCATGATGAAACTCATCGAGTGGTATCGCGCCGAACGCGAGTGGGCGAAGGATATTGTGACGGGGTAGGCGGGGACACAAATAGACGGAACACGCAACATGAATCAACTCGACCACGCGACTACCAAACTACATAACTATCGAACTACGTAACTTTTATGCACCCCTCCTGGAAGCAAGACTCCATTCTCGCGCGCGTCCTCAAAAACAGCGGCTACCTTTTCTCCTCCACCTCCATCTCCGCCGCGCTGGGATTCGTGCAGGGCATTCTCGTTGTACGTCTAATCGGCATCGAGAATTACGGCCTGCTGGTTGGGACGATCTTCGTCTTCGTGACGAACGTCAACCGCCTGCTGTCGTTCCGCATGAGCGAGGTGACGGTCAAATATTTGGGCGAGGCGCTGGCACAAAACGACAAAGACCGCGCCGCCGCGTTGGTGAAGGGGATCGGCCTGATCGAAGCCGCGACGTCCATCCTCGCGTACCTCGTCCTCCTGGCGCTCACTCCCTGGGCGGCACGCACCTTCGCCCAAGACCCGACCACCGTTGCACTCTTCCGCGTCTACGGTTTGTTCCTGCTCGGCAACCTCGTCTACGAAACATCCACCGGCGTCCTGCAAACCTTCAAACGTTTTGACCGCATCGCCGCCATCAACCTGACTCAATCCATCCTCACCTTCCTCCTCATCGGTGCGGCCTTCCTCTGGCACGGCAACCTCACCCACATCCTCGCCGCCTACCTCATCGGGAAAATTCTGGCGGGCATCCTCATCGTCATCTTCGCCCTGCGCGAACTCACCGCCAACCTCGGCGCACATTGGTGGCAGACTCCCCATTCATCTTTCATCTTTCATCTTTCATCTTTTCGCGGCATCCTCCAATTTGCCCTCAACACAAATTTGAACGGCACCGTCACCCTCATCGTCCGCGACTCCGCGCCTCTCTTCCTCGCCCTCTTCGCATCCCAAGCCGAAGTCGGCTACTTCAAACTCGCCCTCTCGCTAGTTAACATGATGACGCTTCCCATTGAGCCGTTCATCTGGCCGACCTACGCCGAACTGACCGAGACCGTCGCGCTTGCCAAATGGGACGCGACCAAACGACTCCTGCGCCGCGTCTCCGCCATCTCCGCCGCGTGGACTCTCTCCGCGGGCGGCCTCCTCGCCGCCATCGGCTGGTGGCTCATCCCCTTCCTCTACGGCGCGGACTCGGCCCCGGCCTATCCCGCCACCGTCATCCTCCTCCTCGGCTTCGGCTTCGCCACCGTCTTCCACTGGAACCGTCCGCTCCTGCTCGCCTTCGGCAAACCGTCATTTCCCCTCCTCGCCTCGGCCATTGTCGGCGCGATCCAGATCATTCTGATCTTCCTCCTCATACCAACCACCGGCTATATCGGAATGTCCTGGCTCATGTCCGCCTACTTCATCGCATCCATCGGCCTCATCGTTTGGAAGGGATTATCCGAGATCAAGCGGGCAAGTGAGCGAGCAGGTTGAAAGTCGAAAGTCAATTACCACTTACCAGTTACCATGAAGATCGTAGCCATCGCCGGTTCCCGCGTCCCCTCCGACACCGCCAACAGCATTCAGGTCATGAAGGCCTGCTCTGCCCTCGCGCAACTCGGCCACGAACTCACCCTCATTGTGCCGGGTGACGGACAGGTGACGGGTGACGGGGGACGGGTGACGTGGGACGCGCTTGCGAATCATTACGGTCTTTCCTATTCGTTCAAAGTCGAATGGCTGACATCCTCAAGTCGCCGCCTCTTCACATTCGCTTCCGTCCGTCGCGCGCTGAAACACAACCCAGATCTCCTCTACGTCTGGCTTCCGCAATCCGCCGTCTTCGGTCTGCTCGCCCGCGTCCCCATTGTCTTCGAAATTCACATCCAACCCTCCGGCCTGCTCGGCCCCACGTGGCATCGTCTCTTCGCCAAACTTCCCGGCCGCAAACGTCTCGCCTGCATCACGCGCGCCATGCAAAAAATTTTGGAAGATGGCTACCGCATGACCCTCCGCCCATCGGACGTGGTCATCGCCCCGAACGGAGTCGAGCTCGAACGCTTCGCTTCATTGCCTGACCCGGAGCGGGCGCGCCAACCCCTCGGCCTTCGCGAAGCCCCAACGGTGATGTGCGCCGGTCACCTCTACGCCGGTCGCGGCGCGGACTTGTTCTTGCAGTTGGCAGAGTCCGCACGGGAGGCGAGTTTTGTCTGGGTGGGCGGACGCCCCTCCGATGTCCAAGAATGGAGCGAGAAGGCGAAGGCGCGCGGGCTGGACAATGTCGCGTTCCTCGGCTTCGTCCCCAACCTCGAGTTGCCGCGCTACCTCGCCGCCGCCGACGTGTTGCTCATGCCCTACGCGCGTTCCATCTTCGGCTCCAGCGGTTCCGCCGACTCGGCCTCCGTCGCCAGCCCGATGAAGATGTTCGAATACATGGCAACCGGCCGCGCCATCCTCACCAGCGACCTGCCCGTCATCCGCGAAGTACTGGACGAGTCGAGTGCGGTCTTCTGCGAACCGGGCGACGCGGCCGCGTGGACATCCGCGCTGAAATCCCTGCTCGACGGTCCCGCCCGGCGACAGTCACTGGCATCCACCGCCCGTCGTCAAGTTGAAGAATTCACCTGGCTAACGCGCGCGAAAAGAATTCTCGACGGATTCTTGGAATCTTGAGTCTGCGTCATTTTGAGTTGCCGCAACCGGCAGGCTTTACCTGACGATATTTTGTCTCACCAAGCGTTGACTGGCAAATCGTCACATCCATCCCTCAAAAATAGTGGATTTCCCACAAGTCGCCACGCCGATCACGCCGCAAATCAGGGAGAGGTTTCCTCGCCCCGCCACCCCAAACGCGGACAGGACTTAAAACAAAAGTCCGAAGCCTCGCGGCCTCGGATTCTGCAACTGTATTTCGGAATCTCATCCCAACTGAACTGTCAACTTCTTTCCCAACACGGACGCGGCGCGCTCCAGCGTAAATAAAGTAATCGAGGCGTTCTCGGGGTCGAGCAGACGTTCCAGCGCGGCGCGGCTGGTCTTCATGCGATTCGCCATTGCCGTTTTTGTCAGTTTCTTTTTCTTCATCTCCTCCGCGATTTGATAGGCAACCACGCGCTTGATCGCGGCGGCCTGCGCCTGTTCGTAAATTTTTTCCTCTTTGAGGAAATCATCGAAGTTGCTTCCGACATGTTTCTTGTTCATGACTTACTCCTTCTCCAAATTGTTCAATCGGCGACGCGCCGTGTCCAACTCATTTTGTGGCGTTTTCTGTGATTTCGTGACGAGCCGTGTAACAGTATCATTGCGCTGTCCATGACCGTGAAAAACACTCTCGCGATCCCAGCCGTGACATGGGAACGAACTTCCCAAAGTCCGCGCTCGATTTTACGGATCAGCGGCATTCCGAGAGGCCAGCCATATTGGGCGGTTTTGATATCCTCACCAATAACCTGGCGATCCGCTTTGGGCAGGTCTTTCAACCACTCACGCACTGGTTCGTTGCCAGATTCAGTTTTATAGAACGCCACGTTGAGGATAGGCCCTTTGTCGCCGTTTTTATCCATAGCGGGAGTGTACCATAATTGATACACCTGTCAACCCCAGAACAGACATGTGTTCGACAGCCTGTCCCGTAAGCAAACTCCCCTCCCCCCACGCCAGCCCTCCCCCGCATGGGACAGGTCTCACCGCCAGCAGACTCTCCTCGCGCCACGCCCACCCTCCCCCGCATGGGACAGGCCTCACCGCCAGCAAACTCCCCTCTCCCCACCCTCGCCCTCCCCCGCATGGACAAGTCTCATCGCCAGCAGACTCTCCAACAAAAAATCCGAAGCTTCGCGACTTCGGATTCTCACCAGTTGTATTCAAACTACGCGGCGACTGGCACAAAAATACTCGGCCTCCATTTAGCCGTCATTGCGTGTGTGTTGATCCGTGCAAACACGATTGGCTTGCCTTCGCTTCCATACTTGTCCAACAAATCCAGATTTAACATGCGGACTTCGGGGTCGTCCTCAGGCAAAAGCACTAACTCGAATTTCTCTGGCAAAACATCCAGCATTTTAGGGTGATTCAAAATGTATTTGATGATTTGCCGAGTTAGTTGCACATTTCGCTCGACCACTTCGGTTTTCACTTTTGTTTTAGCCATTCTTCGTACCTCCTGCGATACTCATACCGCTTCTCGACTACATCGTCCATTGCCATTGTAAATGCTTCGTTGTAATCCTGCACGGACATTCTAACCTTTTCTTCCTTCTTTTTTGGGTGAAGGATGTCGCGATGAGCGTATCCATGAGCGGTGTCATATCTCACGATGGGAATCCACTCGCCATCTTCCCCGATTTGACATTCCAACTGCACTACAAAGCGGATGATTTGTCCGCGTTCCGACTCAAACGTGACGCGCAGAGCGTTATCATCATCCAGAAGGCGGCGAAATTCGACCGTGCGCATGGGGATATTTTACAACAAAAATGAGTTTGGTATCCGTTCACCTGCAGACTCTCTCTCCATCGCTCCGCCCAATCCGTTTCCGTCCGTGAGTCCGTGACAGAGTCTGTTCACCATCCGCCCTCCCCCGTATGGACAGGTCTCCCCGCCAGCAGACTCCCCTCTCCCCACGCCCGCCCTCCCCCGCATGGACAGGTCTCATCGCTAGCAGACTCCCCTCTCCCCGCGCTCGCCCTCCCCCGCATGGACAGGTCTCACCGTCAGCAGACTCCTCTCTCCCCACGTCCACCCTCCCCCGCATGGACAAGTCTCACCGTTAGCAGACTCCCCTCTCCCCTCCCCAGCATGGACAGGTCTCACCGCCAGCAGACTACCCTCCCCCGCATTGGACATGTCTCCCCGCCTGCAGACTCCCCTCTCCCCCGCACGGACAAGTCTCATCGCCAGGTCTCCCCCAAATCCGACGATCCAACCGCGAACTTCGCATCCTAAATTATCGTTGTCGTATTTGGGGGAGATGTCCGAAGGACAGAGGGGGTTCCCTCCCCCGCATGG
Organism: uncultured Anaerolineaceae bacterium; assembly: GCA_964625215.1. Taxonomy (GTDB): domain Bacteria; phylum Chloroflexota; class Anaerolineae; order Anaerolineales; family Villigracilaceae; genus Denitrolinea. The sequence continues at coordinate 25,267 of CAZVAX010000060.1, forward strand.
ACAGGTCTCACCGCCAGCAGACTCCCCTCTCCCCACGCCCGCCCTCCCCCGCATGGACAGGTCTC
>CAZVAX010000061.1:0-23741 GCA_964625215.1 uncultured Anaerolineaceae bacterium
GGCGCGCAGGGTGGTGGAACCGGCCTGGGTTCTCATCCAGGTTTCGACGGCGGAGAGGAGCAAGGTGACGAAGAACATGCGCTCGCTGTCGCTCAGGTGCGCGATGTAGAAAATGCTGTGGCGCGGGCGGCCATCTTCGGCCCACAAGAGGGATTTGATGTCGAGGTTCTGGCCCTCGCGCCAGACCTCGAAGCCGGGCGCAGCCAGGATATTGTTGAGGAGCATGGCGAGATCCATGCGGTCTTTGGCGGGGAAGAAACTTTCGAGCGGGAATGCGCCGAGTTTTTCAAAGGGCGGGTTTTGCGATTGGAGAATCAACTCGGTCAAGTCGAGGTCTTTGCCCTGACTCCAGGCGTTCTCGAAAATGTTGGAAAGCAAAATATGTTCGCGCGAACGGAGCGGGTCAATGTTGTCCATACCGACCAAACCGAGAATGGCGGTGACGGTGGAGGAGATGCGCTCACGCAGAATCTCGCGGTTGCCCTCCCATTCCATGTCGGGCGCGCCGAGCGAGGAGAGAACGCTGACCGGAATCCCCGCGTCGGAGCCGGGGGTGTAGACGGCGAACTCGGCCGCGTCTTTGAGGGCGTTGAGGCGGTCGCTGTCAATGCCCCACTCGCCGAGTCCCTTCTTCCACATGTCGGCGGTTTCCTTGGCGGCGGCTTCGAGCGTCTTGCCTTCGCGACGGACCGAGTCGGCGTCGAGCCAGGGTTGGAAGTCCTGTGGCAGGAGGTCGGGGAAGTGCAAGAGTAGGTTGGTCAGGTCGCCTTTGGGGTCAATGATGATGGCCGGGATGTTTTGGAGCGCGGCCTCTTCCAACATGCCGACGCACAGGCCGGTCTTGCCGGAGCCGGTCATGCCGGTGACGAGCGCGTGCGTGGTCAGGTCGGCGGGATCGTAGAGCAGGGGCTTGTCGGCCAGTTTGTTTTTGGCGGTGTCGAAAAGACGACCGAGAAAGAAATTACCTTTAGTGTCGAGCATGAGCGCCTCCGCGTGAAGATGACTGTATGATAATGGGTTTAACCGCAGATGAAAAGGATGAAAGGGAAATAGAGGGGAGTGAATTGTAATTGACGAGGCAGAAAAAGGACTTGCTTGGTTGCGAGTCCTTTTCGTGTCAATCGTTGTTGTTGCCGTCGTCTCCCCCACCATTGTCGTTTCCGTCGTCGCCGTTGTCGTTTCCATCATCACCGTTGTCATTGCCATCGTCGCCGTTATCGTTGCCGCCGGCGTCATTGGCGTTGGCGTCGTTGCCATTCGACTCGCCAGAGTCGCCGCCGACAAAAGTCACGCGCGTCGCGATGAAGGTCCCGTCGGCATTGTAGTAGCCTTCGATGATCACGCTCGCGCCCGGAATGGGCTGGCCGACGATCTCCGCCGCGCTCACATCCACGCGCTTGCCGTCCACGGTCCAGACTGAGCCGGTCATATTCTCGATCTTGCCCTCGAGTTTGGACTTGGCGTCATTCGTGGGCTTGCCCTGACCATCCTCCGCCTCTCCGCCCAACGAGGAACCGAATCCGCCCTCACCGGCGTTGCCGTTTGAATTTTCGTTTTGCCCGCCTTCCTCCCCGCCCTCATTTTCATGCTCGTCATCGTCTTCGATCTCAGGGACGATGGAGCCGGGCGCGACCGTCTCGATGCTCGCGGCGACGAGGAAGCCCTGCGCGTCGGTGCGGCCGGTGACCATGACAGCCGCGCCGACCGTGATGGGCAGGCTGGGCAGGTTCGTCTCATTCGTGACGCGTACCGGGACGCCCGCCACCGTCCATTGACCGTCCGCCTGGCTGTTGACGTAGCCGGAGAAGGAGACGGTTTCCGTGCGGCCCTTGGCCAGCAGTTCGTTGATCTCTTCGACGCGCTCGGTTTCGTAGGCCAGTTCCAAAGTATCGTGATCTTCTTTGGCGATGAAGAGGAAGGTCACATCCTCCCAAGTGCGTTTGACCGGATAGAGGTCGTCGCCGGGGAGGGCGCCGTTGGAGGCGCGCACGAGTCCCGTGCCGGTGAGGAGGAAGAGGGCTAGGATGAAGGTCGCGGCCACGGGACGGAAGGTGAAGAGCCAGGCGCGTTTGCGCGGGGCGCGTTTCGCTTCGCGCAGTTCGGCGGCTCGCTGGAGCAGTTTGGCGCGGCCGCGGCGTTGGATCGCGTCCGAGACGGGCTGGCCCGCCAGGGTCCGCGCGTGAAGCGAGGCCTGGAGGAGAGGGCGAAGTTCGTCGGCGAGGGCCGGGTGGCGCGCCAGGGCCGAGTCCAATGTCTCGCCTTTTTCGAGGGCGTGCAGGCAAATTTCTAACGCGTCGTAAAGTTTGTCAGTCATGGGAAGCCTCCCCAATTCCGCGCTGGAGGGCGCTAAGGGCGCGGAATTGCAGGGCTTTGATGGCGTTGACGTTTTTCTTCATCACGGCGGCGGTCTCTTCGAGGGAGTAGCCCTGGCCGAAACGCAGGGCGAGGACTTGTTGTTGTTCCTCGGTGAGGCTTTTCATGGCGGCGCGGACGGAGGCTTGCTGTTCGCGGTTGTCGTATTCGTCGGCGGGCAGGGCGAGGGGGTCGAGCTGGTTTTCGGAGAGTTCCTGGGTGGGGCGGCGGTAGGCGCGGCGGAGGTGATCCATAACGATGTGCGAGGCCGTGCCAATCAGCCAGGCTTTGAGGTTGGTTTGCGGACCGCGTCGCTGCTGGCTGGCTTCGAGCAGGCGCACGAACGCGTCGCTGGCGATGTCCTCCGCGAGATGTTCGTCATTGAGGCGGTAGCGCACGTAGCGATAGACTTCGGGGAAATACTTGTCGTAAATGGAGCCGATGACCTGCGGGTTGAGTTCGCGCAGGCCGTCGAGTTCGCTCTGTTCGGATAATGCCGTCATAAACCTTCTGAAACGCCGATGAATGGTTTGGGTATGAATTGGCGCAGGGGCGAGTATATCACCGGCCGCCTCAAAAATACCCATTCCAAGAGTCAAACTTGCCATGTTCATTCCAGAATTCTGTCTTTGTTGTCCGATTTCTTTTAGTAGTCGTTTTGGGGGATGGAAAAGTTATGGGGGACATAAGCCTCCTCCTTATCGCGCTGTGGCCTGTTGGAAGACGCGCTGGAACTCGGCCAGGAATAGTTCGGCGATTTGCGGATCGTAAATGATGAGCAGGTTCTCATCGTTTCGATCCTCGGCGCTGGCGGTGAAGTTGTAAGAGCCGGTGACGACGATCCTGCGGTCAATGATGATAACCTTGTGGTGCATCAATCCGGGATTTCCATCGCGGCGCACTTCCACCCCAGCCTGGTTGAACAGGTCGAATTCGGCGCCTTGGTTGGACTTGACCTGGCTGTCGTCCATCACGCCTTTCACGTCCACGCCGATGCCCCACAATTCGCGCAGGGTTTGAGCAATTTCGTCGGACGTGAAAGAGTAGGCCATAAAGTAAACGCTCTCCTGCGCGCCGCCAAGCAGATCCAAAAGACGCGCGGCCACCCCGTCATCGGGGGAGAAGTAGGTTTCGATGTCCACCCCGTCCACGGTCAGGAAGGGATTCGGCGTGGTGGCAATCGAATCGGGGCCGAAGAGATCGTCGGTGTACATTTCCTCGAATTCGGTTAAATAATTTTCCGTCACCTTCACCGAGCGGATGTGGATCAGGTTATTGTTGTCCTCGTAGGCGCCGTTGACTGTGAAATTCATCGAGCCGGTCCACACCTCGGATCGGTCAATGACGATGAACTTGTCATGCATCAGTCCCTCGCGGCGGTCGCCCAGGATCGGAATCCCGGCGTCAATCAGGGCTTGCGGCACCGTCTTCTCGCGATTGTCGCTTTCCATCACCACGCGGACTTGCACGCCGCGGTCGCGGGCGCGCAGGAGGGCGTTCGCCACCTCGCGCAGGCTGAAACTGTAAAAGGCCACATCCACCGTCAGGCGCGCCGAATCAATCGAGGCGATGACCGCTTCCTCCACCCCGCCCGAATCCTGCTTGGCGGCCGGGTTGGTCGGGTCGGTGAAATAAATTTCGAACCACGTCCCGCGATAACCATAGCCCACATGCACCGGAAGCGCCTCGAGCGTAGGGACGGCGGGAACCGTGACGGGCGGCTCGATGGGAGGAACATCGCCAAAGGGCGTGTCGGTGACGGGCGCGGAGGTAATGTCCGGCGCGGGAGCAGTGGCGGGCAAAGGCGCGCAGGCCGAGAAAATCAAAACCGCTAACGTGACGAGGAAGAGGGGACGCATGGGAATCTCCTTTGGGGAATGAGGCAATTATAGCCTCAACCCCCACCCGGCCTCCGGCCACCCTCCCCCATTTTCGCATGAAGTTCTGCGAAAATGGGGGAGGGCCGGGGAGAGGGTTATAATTTTCCCATGTCCCTCGCCCAATTCATCTACACCGAAGTTCTCAAGCCGCGACCCTTGCGCGCGCTGACCAACGCCATCCTGCTTCGCATCATCCCGCGCGCGACGCGGGTCGGCCCGGCCACGATTCACCTCGACCCGGAGGATCCTGTCCTTTCGGGCGCGGTGGCGCTCAAAGTCTACGAGCCGAGCGAACTGCATTTCTTCCTCGAACACTGCCGCGGCGACCTGACCCTCGTGGATGTGGGCGCGAACATCGGCCTCTACACCAGCCTGGCGAGTCACACATTGACCGGGCGCGGACGAATCATCGCCATCGAGCCGCGTCCGCAGACCTTCGCCTACCTGGAGAAAAACATCGCGTCAAACCGGACCCCTCACGGGCCGCGCGTCGACGCGGTCCGCGTGGCCGCCGCGCCCGAATCGGGGAGACGCGTCCTCTTTCAAAATCCAGAAAATAAAGCGGACAATCGCGTCTACGAGTCGAACGATTTCAAATGGGAGACGACCGAAGTGGAGGCGCGTTCGCTCGACGAGATATTGGCCGAATTGGGCGTTTCGGAAATCCACGTCCTCAAAGTGGACGTGCAGGGCTTCGAGCAGATGGCGCTTCGGGGGATGAGTCAAACCTTGCGCCGTTCCCCGCGCGTCGTCCTGATGACCGAGTTCTGGCCGAAGGGACTACGCGAGGCGGGCGGCGAGGCGCGTTCATATTTGGAGGAACTCACCGAGTTGGGATTCAAATTGTTCGAGTTGAAGGAACGTCCACGCGGGACGTTGGTCCCATTGGAAGATTGGGATGGATTCATCCGCGCCTTGAGAGGCCGAAAGTACGCGAATTTGATTGGCGCGAAGGGGATCGAAATCGGTTAGGAGGCGCTACAATAAGTTCAGAAAACCACAAAGGGGCGGTCAATTGCCTTAGAGATAAACGCGCGCAAATGTTTAGCGGTGAGAGAGGCCTCCCTGGCGTGAATCTTTCCATTTCACGCTGTTACCCGGAGGAAGCATGCACACCCATAAGTCTCGTCTCTGTCTCTTTGTCCTGATCATCGCCGCGCTGACTCTCACGGCTTGCGGGCCGGGTCAAATGTTTGGCCCGACGATCACGCCCACCTTCACCTTCACGCCCATCCCACCAACAGCCACAGCCACACCCTCCTTCACGCCAACTCCCGTCTTCACGCCAACTCCCGCCATTACGGCGACGCCTGCGCCTTCCTGCACCGCGAAGAACGGCGAATGGAAGGGACACTGGATCGGAAAATGGGAAAACCGCAGCGTTTTGCTGACGGTCGAGGATTGCTTCATTGTCGTTATTGTCTTTGGCGCGGGAGGCGGCATTTACGCCGCAAAAGCCAACGCGCCCATCATAGATGACGCCTTCGTCCTGGATCAGTCTAACAGTTTTTTGAGCGTGCCAGCCAGGTTTGAAGGCGCCTTCTCCTCGCCCACAACCTGCGAGGGTTCCTTCTCCCTCAATGGAGAGCAAGCGGACTGGGAGGCGACATGGACTGAGGAGTAACGCAAAAATTAGAGTCTGGAGGGGGGAACATCCATGTTCCATTCCGCCAAAAACAATGGAGGCATGAATGAGCGAACAAAATCAGGGCCAGCCGGCGGCCAAAACCAAAAATGTCGTGGCCGCCATCGCAGGAGGCGCGATCCTTCTGCTCGTGGTGGTTTTCCTCTTTCTGACGTTGATGGGACCGATTGTCGGCAACGTGTTTTCCACCATCAACAGCAGTCTCAGCAGTTTCGACGGCGAGTACCATAGTATGGACGCGGGAAACGCCGCGCCTGCGCCTATGCGCGAATTGGCGGCGGTTGCGCCCGAAGAGCCGCGGCAGGCAGTGACAACCGACCGGCTCATCATCCGCAACGGACAGTTGACCCTCACTGTGAAAGACACGCTCGCCGCGCAAAAGGAGGTGGAATCCATCGTGGCGAAGTTGGCGGGCGAGGGCGCGTTCGTGGTGTCGAGCAACGCGCGCGCCAGTTACGAAGGCGCCTCTCCTTACATTGATATGACCATTCGCGTCCCGGCGGATCAATTCGACGAGGCGATGGATCGCATTGCAGGGTTGGCCATGAACGTGGAGGGACGCAGCGAGAACGCCCAGGATGTGACCGCGGAATATGTAGATCTGCAAACGCGGCTCGAATCCCTCGAAGCGGCGCGTAATCGCCTCCTGCAGATCATGAAAGAATCCGCCACCACCGAGGAACTCCTGATGGCCGAGCAACAACTCACCCAGCGCGAAGCGGAAATAGAATCCATCAAAGGACAGATGAAATACCTGTCCGAGTCGGCGCGGCTATCGAGCGTCACCGTCAGCCTGCTGCCCTACCGTCCCGACCAGCCGCTCGACACGCGCTGGCGTCCCGCGGAGACGGCGCGCTCGGCCTTCGACGCGCTGGTCAACAGCCTGCGCGGCTTCGCGGACTTTTTGATCGTGTTCGCCATCGTCATCCTGCCGTGGCTGTTGTTCTTCGGAGGGATTTGGTGGGGAGCGAGGAAGGTTATCAGGAAGAGGCGCGCCGGAAAATCGGAAGAGAAGCCGAAGGAATAAACCCAACCGTACCCGCCAATGAATTCCTCCCTCCTCCGCGACGACAGCGACCTCTCCGCCATGCGCGCCCTGCTCCAGCGAGCGCCTCATCCCGCCGTGACAGACTTCGAGGAGAAGATGTCCATGTCCGCCATCCGCGCCTGCACGCGGCTTTGGCGGGAGGGAGAGGAGTTGGTCGCCTTCGCCTTTGTGGACGCGTACAACAATCTTTGGTTCGAGATTCTGCCCGAAGGTTGGACAAGTCAACTGGAGAATGAGATCGTCGCCTGGGGCGCGACGGTTATGCACCTGCGCAACGCCGATTCAGGGGAAAGGAATCCTCTCGACGCCTCCTGTCGCGCCGACGATGCGCGCCGCATCAAGTTCCTGGAAGAATACGGGTTTGCGCGCCAGCCGGTCCGCTCGTTGAAGTACGAACGTTCGTTGTCGGAACCGATCGGGGACGCGCCCCTCCCGGAGGGATTCAGCCTGCGAAGCGTCCGCGGCGAAGCGGAGGTGGAGTCGCTCGTGGCGTTGCATCGCGCCGCGTTTGGGACGGAGAACATGACGGTGGAGGAACGTCTCGCCATCATGCGCGCGCCCGGCTACGACTCCGCGCTGGACCTGCTGGCGGTCGCGCCGGATGGAAGTCTCGCCGCGTTTTGCATCTGCGGATTGGAAGAACCGACTATCGGCTACGCCGACCCCATCGGGACGCATCCGAACTATCAACGACTTGGATTGGCGCGCGCCCTCGTCAGCGCGGGAATGCGGATGTTACAGGAAAGAGGCGCGACCGCGGCGCGCACTGGGACGAGCAGTGAAAACCTGCCCATGCAAAAATTGGCCGAGCGATTGGGGTTTACCTGCGTGGCGGAAAATATCTGGTTTTCGAAAGATGTATAATCTCTCCCGTGACTCCCTCCTACGCCAACAAACAGATCGCCCGCGCCGCCGGAACGGTGATGATCGCCATCGTCATCGGGCAAGTCATCGGTCTCTTGCGCGGCATCCTCGTCGCCCACGCCTTTGGCGCCTCGCCCGAACTTGACGCCTTCCTGGCCGCCAATCGCGTCAGCGAGACTCTCTTCCTCCTGGTCGCGGGCGGCGCGCTCGGCTCGGCCTTCATCCCAACCTTCACCGGATTCCTCGCGACAGGCGACCGCGACTCCGCCTGGCGACTCGCCGCCTCCCTGGCCCGCCTCGTCACCTTGACCCTGAGCGGGCTGGCGGCCATCGCGGCTTTATTCGCGCCCCAGATCGTCCGCTACGCGCTCGCCCCCGGCTTTGCCTCCGACCCAGCCCTCTTCCAACTTACCGTTACCCTGCTCCGCATCCAACTCTTATCGGCCATCCTCTTCGGCCTGGGCGGACTGATCGTGGGCGTCCTCAACGCGCACCAGATCTTTCTCGTCCCCGCGCTGACGCCCGCCATGTACCAACTCGGCATCATCTTCGGCGCGCTTTTTCTCGCGCCCTCAATGGGCATCCACGGCCTGGCCTGGGGCGTGGTCATCGGCGCGGTCTTCTACCTCCTCATCCAACTCCCCTCTCTGTACAAACTCCTTACTGAAAACCGGACGCTGAAAACTGATCACTGGTCACTGGTCACTGACAACTGGAAACTGGACTCAAACACCCGCCGCGTCCTGCTCCTCATGGTTCCGCGTCTCATCGGGGTGGCGGTGGTGCAGGTTAATTTCTGGGTCAATGCCGCGCTGGCGTCGAACATGGAAGAGGGTAGTTTGACCGGCCTCTATTACGGCTTCTCGTTGATGCTGATGGCGCAGGCGGCTATCGCGCAATCTGTCGCCATCGCGGCCATGCCGACTTTTTCGGCGCAACACGCGCTCGGCCAACAAGACGAACTGCGCGGGTCGTTGGCCGCGTCGCTTCGGGGCGTCATCTTCTTCGCCCTGCCCGCCTCCATCGGGTTGATTCTGCTCCGCGCGCCGTTGATCTCGGCCCTCTACCAGCGCGGCGAATTCAACGAACGCGACGTGGAACTCGTGGCTTGGTCCCTGCTATGGTACGCGGCGGGACTGGTCGGCCACTCGATCATGGAAGTTCTCACGCGCGCCTTCTACGCCCAGCACGACACGCGCACTCCCGTCGTCATCGGCACGGTCGCGATGTTGTTGAACGTGGTTTTCAGTTTCGCGTTTTCCAATCTCTTCGCCAGTATCGGCTGGCTCGCCCTCGGCGGACTGGCCCTCGCCAATTCCCTGGCCACGGCCCTCGAAGCGACCGCGCTCTTCATCGTCATGCGGAAACGCTTGGGCGGAATCGAAGGCGCGCGCATCGGACGCGGCGCGGGTCAGGCCGCGTTGGCCGCGCTGGGGATGAGTCTTATGCTCGTTGTGTGGAATCAGGTTGGGGGAGGTTGGAACCGCTGGCTGGTCGCATTGGGAGGCGTGACGTTGGGCGGAGTCGTCTATGGCGCGGCGTTGGTGGCGTTGAAGGTCCAGGAGGTCGGTCTCATTTGGGGAGCGATAAAACGGCGGTTGGGAAAATAAATCATCCGATGATCATCCAACTGAGGGTGGACGCCGCGAGGCCGAGCAAAATGCCTCCGGTCACTTCGAGCGGGGTGTGACCCAGCACCTCGCGCAGTTCGTTTTCGTCCCACATGTGACCTTGCAACAATTCCTGAAAAAGCACGTTGATGCGCTCGGCGTGCATGCCTGCCTGTCTGCGCACGCCGGCCGCGTCGTAGATCACGATCACGGTGAAGGCGAAAGCCAGGGCGAAGAGCGGCGAATCGAAACCGACATACAAGCCGATGCTGTGCGTAGCGCCCACACTCAAGGCAGAATGCGAACTCGGCATTCCGCCCGCGCTCAACAACATGCCCCACTTCCATTCGCGCGTGCGCAGGTATTCCATGGGCGGTTTGAGAATTTGAGCGATCAGCCAACCGACCAGCGCGCCGATCAACACCTTGTTGTTAACAACGTCGAGCAGATTCATGCCTCCTCCTCGAAGGAGGTCAGCTCCTCGCCCGTCAGTTGGCGCACTTTCAATTCGGCGGCTTCGAGCAATGCGGCGCAACGCTTCATCAAAAGTTGTCCGCGCTCGAACAACGCCATCGCTTCTTCGAGTTTCTGGTCGCCTTCCTCGAGCGACGCGACGATAGTTTCCAATTCGGCGAGGGCTTCCTCGTAGGACAAGTCTTCTACTTTTTTGGGGGCAGATGATTTGGGCATGATTCCTCTTGGCTGTTGGCTATCGGCTATTGGCTACCGGCTCTTGGCTTTTGGTTGACTCGCTGATTCGTTGACTCGTTTACTTCCGCTCCAAACTCCCCATCCGATACGCGCACTCGAATCGATTCTCCGACGTTGGCTTGCTTCACGCTTCGCACCAGATTCCCATCCGCTTCACGCGTGACGACGGCGTAGCCGCGCGCCAACACCTGGAACGGACTCAGCGCTTCGAGGCGTTTGCCCATCCCATCCAGCCCCCTCGCTTCGAGCGCGAGACGATGGGCCTGCGCGGCCAATCCCCGGCGCGACAACTCGTCCACGCGCTGGCACTCGGATTGGTGTTTGCGGAGAGGCGAGAAAAAGCGCAGGCGAGATTCGATATTCGATAATTCGACGCGGTCGGATTCGATCTGGCTGGCAACGGCCATGTCCATGCGTCCACCGAGCGCGCTCATCGCGGAGGCCAGGTCAAACAGGGTGACGGAGGTGGCGAGTTCGGCGGCGGCGGTGGGAGTGGGCGCGCGCAGGTCGGCGGCGAAGTCGGCGAGGGTGAAGTCGGTTTCGTGGCCGACGCCGGAGATGACGGGAGTCTCGCTGGCCGCGACGGCGCGCACAACGCGCTCGTCGTTGAAGGCCCACAGGTCTTCGATGGAGCCTCCGCCGCGCGCGACGAGGATCACGTCGGGAGGCGGGTCGAGGCGGTTGAGTCGCTCGAGTGCCGTGACAATCGCGGGCGGCGCGTCCACACCTTGAACGGGGGAGGGCGCGAGGATGACTTCGGCGAGAGGCAGGCGTCGGCGCAGGGTGTTGAGCATGTCGCGTAGGGCCGCGCCCGTCGCGGAGGTCACGATGCCGATGCGGCGCGGGGAGTCGGGGATCGGTCGTTTGCGCGCTGGGTCGAAGAGTCCCTCCGCTTCGAGCATGGCCTTGAGTCGCAAAAATTCGGCGTACAACGCGCCCTCCCCGACGGGACGGAGGATGTCGGCATAGAGTTGGTACTGCCCGCCGACTTCGTACACGCCGATGCGGCCGTGCGCTTCCACGTCCATGCCGTCGCGCAAAGGGAGGTTCCTGATCTTGGCCGCGTCGGTCTTCCACATCACGCCGCGCAGCGAGGCGCCGGCGTCCTTGAGCGTGAAGTAGATGTGGCCGGAGGCGGGCCGCGAGAGATTGGAGATTTCGCCGCGCACCCATAGGTCTTGGAGCGACGCGTCTGCTTCGAGCGTTTGGCGTATATGCGCGGTCAGGCGCGTGACCGTCCACTGGACGGAGGCGAAGAGGGTCGGCTGTGTCACGTGGGCGAGGATAATACAAGGGAGGAGGAGAGTCAATCGGTAAATCTCTTTGTACACGGATTACACGGACGCTTCGCACGGGATCACACGGATTTTCTTTAAATAATCCGTGCAATCCGTCAAATCAGTGAAATCCGTGTACCGGTTTTGGATTTGCGGATTCTCTGCTAGAATCGCGGCATGAAACGCATGTCCACTCCCTGGCGCAAGAATTACATCGAAGGTCCCGACAAAGAAGAGGGTTGTGTGTTTTGCAACGCGCTTTTGAAAAAAGCGGACGACCCCACCAATCTGATCGTCCATCGCGGCGCGACGGCCTTCGTCATCGTCAACCTGTTTCCGTACACCAACGGTCATTTGATAGTCGCGCCGTACGATCACCAACCCCTGCTCGAAAACCTCGACACCGAGACGCGCGCCGAAATGATGGAACTCGTCACGCAAGCGACGGTGGTGTTGAAGAAAGCGTATCGTCCGCACGCGTTCAACCTCGGCGCGAACATCGGACGGGCGGCCGGCGCGGGCGTGCCGGACCACGTACACATCCACATCGTCCCGCGCTGGACCGGCGACTCGAACTTCATGTCCATCGTCGGCGAGACGCGCATCCTGCCGGAGACGATCGAGGAGACGTGGAGGAGGATTCGGGAGGGGTGGGAGGGGTAAAACAATATGGAAGAAGAACCGAAACACGTTGTAATTTATACGGATGGGGCTTGCGATCCGAATCCCGGAGGGCCGGGAGGCTATGGCGTTATCCTGACATACAATGGCAAACAAAGGCGCATAAGCGGTGGGTTTCGCTCGACAACAAATAACCGAATGGAAATATTTGCCGCGATCAAGGGATTGGAGACTCTCAAAACGCCCTGTCAAGTAACGCTGTATAGCGACTCAAAATATCTTGTCAAAGCAATGACGGATGGGTGGGCCAAACGCTGGAAAGAAAATAATTGGTGGCGCAATGAAAAAGAAAAGGCAATCAATATTGATCTATGGGAAAAGTTGCTCGCTCTTGGCGCGATTCACCGGGTCGAATTCAAATGGGTAAAAGGGCATGTTGGCAACTACCTTAATGAGAAATGCGACGCCCTATCCACCTCCTCGCTGAGGCAAAAAGACTTGCCCCCGGATGAAGGTTATGAAAATCGAACGGAAGACGATACGGGGAAGATCACAGTGGAAGGTCAACCATGTCGCAAATGCTCAACGCCTGTGGTCAAGCATAAACCGCGCAAAGCGCCCAAGCGCGGCCAAGCGTATTATTTTGAGTATTACCTTTATTGCCCCAAGTGCGAAACAATATATATGGTCGAGACGGCCAAACGATACGTGAAAAAAGCGCCTTTGTTTGATACTTTGTTTGACGAATAAATGGCTTCGCCATTCTGATGCTGAGGCAGAGAAAACGCCCATTACCCCAAATCCCCTGGCAGGCGTGATCGCGTCCATCGGCGCTCGGGCCTCGCGGGTTTCTCCCCATTCCGCGTTCGCGGCGTCACCTGGCCCGCGGGGGATTGGGAATCCCCGGCTTAGGGCAACAAAGTCCATGCGGACTCGCTCACCGCGACCAATGGGGGAAAATCGTCTCACCGCGCGGGCGTATAATCTCCGTATGCAAAAGCCATCTCTTCTCGCCTTCATCCTTCATCTTTCATCTCTCATCTTTTTTCTTACCTCCTGCCAACCCGCGACCCTTCCTCCATCCACCGCGACGCCCGCCACCCCGTCACCCGTCGCCTCGTCACCCGTCCCCCCAACACCCGTCGCTCCCTCTCCCACCCTAACCCCTACCCCGCAACCTCTATCCCCTCCTTTCGCCTTCGGCCCCAACGCGGATGACTTTCCTCCCGGCGTCAATCCGCTCACCGGCCTCGCCGTCCAAAATCCGTCGCTCCTCAACATCCCCGCGCTGCTCATTTCCATTTCGCACTTTCCGGCCACGGCGCGTCCGCAGGCGGGACTCTCCTTCGCGCCGTTCGTTTATGAATTCTCCATCACCGAGGGAGCCACGCGTCACCTGGCCGTCTTTCACGGTCAATATCCCATGCCGGAAGTTCCGCTCGTTGGCAATTGTCCCGTCCGCGAAGCGCCCTTCCTTAAAACCAATCCCGTCATCGGCAACCGCGTCTGGCTCGACGAAAACGAGAATGGGCGACAAGAAATTTGGGAACCCGGCGTGGGCGGCATCTGCGTCCACTTGCTCGACGCGTCCACCGGCGAAATTCTCCAAGAGGTTTCCACCGACAGCAATGGCTACTTCGGTTTCAACGTGGAGCCGGGCGCGTACGCGCTCGAGTTCGTTCTGCCGATCGGTTGGAAGTTCACCACCGCGAACGTGGGCAACGAAAACGCGGATAGTGACGCGGACCTCTCGACGGGCCGCGCCCGCTCCGTGGTCATCGCCGACGCGGACGATTCACGCGTCGACGCGGGGTTGGTCGCGCCCTCTCGGGCCGTCGCGGTCGCCCAAACGTCCACGCCTCTCCCCCTCGCCCAGGTGGGACCCGTCCGCTCGGGCCGACTCGTCTACGCGGACATCGCCGCGTTCTACACCAACTCGTGTCTCATTTACGCCTTCGCCTCGGAGGAGGTGCTGGAGCAACTTCCGCAATGCGCGTTCGTGACTCACGAAGTGCAGGGCGGCGGCTACATGCTTGCCATTGACCGCATGAAAGCCATCGCGGAAGATCACGCACGCAAGAAAGCCGACACGCATTTCACTTATGCCAGCAACCTGTTCACCGAAACGCCGCTTGCAGGAGGCGCGCCCGCCACGCTGATCCGTGAATACTGGGCGTCGCTCAACCAATCGGCCTGGTATTACGACGGCGCGTCGCAAACCTACTGGCGCTACGTGGACGACTCGACCGCTCTCAACGAGGGCATCCTGCACGCCGAAGTGGATCGTCTCACCGGCCGTCAACTGCAATTCGAAAATGTGATCGTCATCATGGCCGAAGTGGATGTGGTCTCGCCGACGAATCTCGACATCCATCTTGAACAGGGCGAGAGCAACCCGGCCTTCCTTTTTCGCGATGGGATGAAGTTCGATATCCAATGGAGCACGAAATCCACCGAATACGAAAAACGAACGGGGCAACGCCGTCCGATGCAATTCCTGAATCTGGACGGAACGCCCGCGGCGCTCAAGCCGGGCCGCACGTGGGTGGTCATCTTCACGCCTTGGTCAGTGGTGGAGGATAAAGGCGCGGGCGCGTGGCTGTTGCGATATTCACCGCCCGTGGGAGAGGAGTAAAATAAAACAGAAGGAGAAATCCCATGCATCCGTACCTCGCCCCTCTCGTTTCCCTCTTCCAAGCAAACTCCAACCCCACTCAAGCCGCGCCAATGAAAGCCTACATGCGCGACCAGTTCGAGTATCTCGGCATCAAGTCGCCGCAGTTCAAGGAGTTGATGAAGCGTCACCTCGACGAGCATGGACTCCCTCCCATCTCTGAGCTCGACTCCATCGCGCGCGACTTGTGGTCATTGCCCCAGCGCGAGTTCCAATACGCGGCGACGAGTCTCATTGGGCGGATGGAGAAAGTACTCCCCAAGGATTTTTCAAAGACATTCGAATATCTCATCGTCCACAAATCCTGGTGGGACACGGTGGATACGCTGGCGGGCGGGCCGGTGGGAGTCCATTTTCAGCGCTTCCCCGAGGCGCGCGACAAGTATGTCGCCAAGTGGCGCAAGTCCGATAATTTCTGGCTGCGGCGGACGTGCCTGCTCTTCCAACTCAAGTACAAAGAAGAAACCGACTTCGATCTGTTGTGCGAGCTCATCCGCGAAAACCTCGGCTCGAAAGAATTCTTCATCAACAAGGCGATTGGCTGGGCGCTGCGTCAATACGCGGACACGGACGAGAAGGCAGTGAAAAAATTCGTGAAGGCCACCGACCTGCATCCGTTGAGTCGACGCGAGGCGATGAAGCATTTGGGGTAGACGCACCAAAAACCAGGTTTCTCGCGGAAACCTGGTTTTTGGTTGATGAAAAATTACATTTGTTACTTTGTCCACAAAGGCAGGCGGGGCTATAATTGGGTGAAAAACAATCCCAGGACAAAATGAATTTTGTCCTACACAAGGAGCAACCATGAGCGAGAACGAAGCAGTCATCCTTTCCGCGGCGCGCACGCCGAGCGGAAAATTCCAGGGCGCGCTGAGCGGGTTTCCCGCCGTCAAGTTGGGAGCGCTCGCCATCCAGGCGGCGGTGAAGCGGGCGGGAATCAATTCCAATGAGATCGAAGAAGTGTTGATGGGCAACGTGGTGCAGGCCGGCGAGGGACAGGCCCCGGCGCGCCAAGCCGCCATCGGGGCGAACGTCCCGGCCACCGTTGGCGCGACGACGATCAACAAAGTCTGTGGGTCGGGACTCAAGGCCGCCATGCACGCCGCGCAGGCCATCCGCGCCGGGGACGCGGATTTGTTCGTGGCAGGCGGAATGGAGTCGATGACGCGCGCCCCCTACCTCGTCAACGGAAGAACCGGCGAACTCAAGTTCGGCAACCAGCAACTCACCGACGCATTGCTCAACGACGGTCTGTGGGACCCGTTCGAGAATTGGTCAATGGGCCTGGCCGCCGAGTTCATCGCGGACGAGTTCGAGGTCACGCGCGAGGCGATGGACAAGTTCGCGTACGAGAGTCATCAGAAAGCGGTCGCCGCGCAGGAGGCGGGCAAGTTCAAAGCCGAGATCGTCCCGGTGGAAATTCGCGGACGCAAGGGCGACGTGACGTTGTTCGACGCCGACGAAGGCCCGCGCAAGGACACCACCCTCGAGGCGCTTGCGAAACTCAAACCGGCGTTCAAGCCCGATGGAAAGGTGACGCCCGGAAACGCTTCCTCCATGAACGATGGGGCGGCCGCGCTCGTGGTAAGCAGCCGCGCCTACGCCGACGCGCACGGACTCAAACCGATGGCGCGCGTTGTGGGATATTCGCAGGCCGCGCTCGAACCGAAATATCTCTTCGCCGCGCCGGCTCATGCCATGCCGCGACTCTTGTCCCGCGTCGGCTGGACTCTGGCGGATGTGGATCTGATCGAGATCAACGAAGCCTTCGCCGCGCAAGTCCTCGCGGACGGTTACGCCCTCGCCGACCAAGGCTGGGACTGGAGCAAGGTCAACGTCAACGGCGGCGCCATCGCGTTGGGTCATCCGCTCGGCGCGAGCGGCGCGCGCGTGCTGACCACGCTCCTCTACGCCTTGAAGGATCGCGGCCTCAAACGCGGCATCGCCACGCTTTGTTTGGGCGGCGGCGAAGCGGTCGCGATGGCGGTGGAGATGGAATAGGTAAACACGTACACAGGAACGCTCCCCTAACTTCTAACTTGCATCTTCTAACCCCCGCCTCCCCACTGGACACTGAAAACTGATCACTGATCACTGGTTACTGGTTACTGGTTCCCCCAGGCCCTCCACCTCCCGCCCCTCCATCGGTTCGTTGAAGCGCATCCCCGCCGGCATCTTCCGCGTGGGGAGCCGCTTTCACGCGCGCGAGTTTCCGCCGCGACAGATGGAGTCGGGGGAGTTTCAGATCGCGCAGACGCCGGTGACGGTGATTCAATTCGCGGCCTTTGTGGACAGTAACGCGGATCGAGAAGAACGCTGGTGGAGCGCGGAGGGATGGGCGTGGGTCAATGGGAAAGCGGACGGTTGGGGACGCAAGGATCGTCTCGTTCCCGACGGTTGGGATCTGCAGCTCAAACACGAGACTCATCCCGTCACGGGCGTGACCCTGTTTGAAGCGCAAGCCTACTGCGCCTGGCTCTCGGTTGCCAAAAATAAAAAAGTGCGCCTGCCCACCGAAGTGGAGTGGGAATACGCGGCACGCGGCGACGATGGGCGTCCCTTCCCGTGGGGCGAGGAGTTCGACGCGCGCCTGGCCAACACCGCCGAGAGCGATCTTTTCACGACGATGGAGGCGGCCGGCATGCCCGCCGACTCGAGTCCGTTTGGCGTGATGGATATGTGCGGCAACGTCCAGCAATGGACATCGTCCGCGTACGCGCCGATGAAGGAGGAACGCGTCCCACCCGGGCCTCTGTTCGTGGCGCGCGGCGGATCGTTCAACGACACCGCCTTCGGCGCGCGCGCTTCGTATCGTCGCGGCTACCCGCCGGGATTCTTTTATCCGTTCCTGGGATTCCGAGTGGTAGCGGAGGTTGTGTGACAGGACCAAACCACAGAGACACCAAGACACAGAGAATGCTGAGAGGTGGACGTTAGAGAACGTCCACTACGCGATTGCGTAACAGACGCTCTCTAGCGTCGGACTGGCGAAGAGGGCTTCTTCTACACGGAGCAAAACTTTTATTGTTCACCATTGGAGGCAGAAATGACGTACTCAGAAAAACCAAAAATCTCGTGGGGCGCGGTCGTGGTCATTTTGGCCGTGGCGCTCTTCGGCTGCATCATTGTCGGCGCGCTGGTCGTGCCGCGCATGTTGGGCGCAGACGATTCGCAGGCCACCAGCGCTCCGGACGGGCAACCCACTGTGGAGGTCCCGAAGGACGCGGTGGAGGTCTTCATCTCCTCGTCGAACACAAAAGAAGACTGGATGAACGCGGTCATCGCGCAGTTCAACGCCGAGAATCACACGCTCGCCAACGGCAAGACGATCTTCGTCACGGTCAAGCACGTCACTTCGGGCGGATCGCAGAAGGATATTCTCGAGGGCAAGAGTCAGCCCGTGGTGTGGAGTCCCGGCGACCAGTCGTGGATAGACGAGGCGAACCGCGTCTGGCGCGACCGCAACGGGACGCTGCTCATCCCCGACAAGTGCGAAGCCTCGATCCTCGCGCCGATCGGGTTTGCCATGTGGCGTCCGATGGCCGAAGCGCTGGGTTGGCCCGACAAACCGATCAGTTGGGACGACATCGCCGAACTTTCCGCGAACCCCGACGGCTGGGCCAGCAAGGGACATCCCGAATGGGGCCAGTTCAAGTTCGGCCACACGCATCCCGACTACTCCAATGTGGGCCTGCTCAGCCTCACGTCGCTGGCGTATTCCACAGTCGGCAAAACTTCCAACATGACCACCGACGAGGTGTATTCCGACGCGGTGGTGAACGCGTTTAGCGGCGTGGAGAAAAACACGTATCACTACGGCTTGCAGAGTCGCCCGCTTATGCAAATCCTGGCGCAGCGCGGGCCGGAGTATTTGCACGCCGTCACCACCAGCGAGGCCGAGACTCTCAAGACCAACAAAGAATACGCCTCCACCATGCGTTACCCGCTGGCTTTCATCTTCCCATCCAAAGGCACGTTCTGGAGCGAGCAACCCTACTGTGTGTTGGACGCCGATTGGGTGAGCGACGATCAGAAGGAAGCCGCGAAAATTTTCCAAACCTACCTGCTCGAACGGAAACAGCAGGAGATGGCGATTGATTACTACCTGCGACCGGTGGACGCCTCCATTCCGCTTCACGCGCCCCTCGCGTTGGCGGACGGAACCGACCCCCGCGTCACGCGTGACACCGTGCCGGCCCTGCAATCCCCTTCCGCCGACATCTCCCTCGCGGTGAAAGACGTGTTCCACAAGACCAAGAAGAACGCCACCATCGTGCTGGCAATTGACGTTTCGGGCAGCATGGAGGGCGACAAGATCAAGAACGCGGTGGCGAGCTCGATCAACTTCGTGAAGCGCCTCGATCCCAACGATGAAATCTACATCATCGTCTTCGGCGGCAACGGCGTCACCGAGTTGGGCGGCGGCCGCGCCGGCGACGTGAGCGAAGACCTGGTGAACAAACTCAACGGTCTCTTCGCGGACGGCAACACCCCGCTCTTCGACGCGATGTGCAACGCCGCCAACAAGATCAACGACCTGCGCGCCGCCGACCTCGCCAAAGACGTGCGCCGCCTCTACGGCATCGTTCTGCTTTCGGACGGCCAGGACACCTCCAGCGTCAACACCGAGAACCAGATGTTCAACTGCCTGCCGACCGGCGAGAATGTGGAAGGCACGAAAGTATTCACCATCGCCTACGGCGAAGACGCCGACGCCGACCTCATGCTGCGCATCGCCAACCGCACCAACGGCAAAACCTTCACTGGCGACCCCGACAGTATCGACTCGATCTACATCTCCATCTCGGCGGAGCAATAGACGATGGAAAAGCCGCGCCCCCTCTGGTTTTTGCTCGACCTCTACGGCTGGATCGTGCTAGCCATGAGCATCGTGACGGCCTTCCTCGTCGGGGAATGGTGGGTGGTCCTGGTGGGCATTATCGGCTACCTGCTCGCTCTCCTCCTGGACCTCGCGGGGGGCCGCGCCCTCGGTCGCACCGGCGCGATGAAACTGGCCCGCGCCGAACAGGAGAATCGCGAACTCAAAGCGGAGCAGGCGCGGTTGCTGGGGGCGATTCAAGAACGAGATGAGAAACTGGCGAAGTCGGGTAGTCGCGTGGTCGAGTAGTCGCGTGGTCGGATGGTCGCGTGGTCGAGTAGTCGCGTGGTCGGATGGTCGCGTGGTCATATTCTTTCTAGCGCTACGTTTGGAGGTGGCATGAAGATCGAAAAGTTCGAGGATATTCGCGCTTGGCAACAAGCGCGGGAGTTGGCGAACCTGGTCTATGATTTAACCGAAAAAGGCGGCTTCGCCAAAGACTATCGCCTTCGTGACCAAATTCAAGGCGCGGCCGGCTCGATTATGCACAACATCGCCGAAGGATTCGACGACGGTTCCGACGCCGAATTCATCCACTTCCTGAAATACTCGCGGCGTTCCGCCAGCGAAGTTCAATCTGAGATTTATTTGGCGCTTGCCGCAAATACATCACCCAGCAGGATTTTCAACGAGTGTATGACCTGGCTCTCACCACAAAGAAATCCATCAACGCCTTCATCGCATATTTGCGAAAATCGAAACCCGGCCCTGCCAAGTGACCACGCGACTATGTGACCAAGCGACAAGGAGACAACATGAACGCAGAAGAACGAAACGAACGTATCGAACTGTACGGTCGCGGCTACGATTTGTTGGCCGCCGCCCTCTCCGAAGTCCCGCGCGAAGCGTGGACGTTCAAGCCCGAACCGAAGGAGTGGAGCGTCCACGAGATCCTCATCCACCTGGCGGACTCCGAAACAAACGCGGCTATGCGCGCCCGCATGTTGATCGTCCAGCCGGGCGGCACGCTGATGGCGTATGATCAGGATCAGTGGGCGATCACGTTGGACTATCACGGACAAAACTGGGAAGACGCGCTCGAAACGGTGCGACTCGTCCGCAAGTCCACCTATGAACTGCTCAAGAAACAACCGGAAGAGGTCTTCGCTCACACGGCCAAACATCCCGAATATGATGAACCGTACGCGTTCGAAAAATGGTTGAAGATCTACTCAGGTCACATTCCGGGTCACATCGAGCAGATACGGAATAATGTGGCGCTTTGGAAGGCGAGGAAGTAGACAGGTACACAGGTAAATAAGTTGCGTAGTTTGGTAGTTGGGTAGTTACGTAGTTTCCCCAACGAAGAACTACGTAACTACAACACTACGTAACTATCAAACTGGAGAATTCACATGGATATCAAACGCATCTTCATCGTCGGCGCGGGGACGATGGGCAATGGCATCGCCCAGGTCGCCGCGACCTCCGGGTACGAAGTCACCTGCATGGACGTCATGCCGGCCGCGCTCGACAAGGCCAAGGCCGTCATCGCCAAGTCCACCGCGAAACTGCTGGAGAAGGGGACGATCAGCGCGGAGCAAAAATCCAACGCGGACAAGATTCGCTTCGTAAGCGACATGTCCACGATGGGCGAGGCGGATCTGGTCATCGAAGCCGCCACCGAAAACCCCGAACTCAAGTTCAAGATCTTCAAGGACATGGACGCGGCCGCGCGCGAGGGCGTGATCCTCGCCACCAACACCTCCTCCATTTCGATCACCAAGATCGCGGCGGCCACGACACGGCCCGACAAAGTCATCGGCATGCACTTCATGAACCCTGTCCCTTTGATGAAACTGGTGGAGATCATTCGCGGCCTCGCCACCACAGACGAAACCACGAAGGCCGTCGTGGACACCTGCAAGACAATGGGCAAGGAACCCATCGAGGCCAACGATTCGCCGGGCTTTATCTCCAACCGAATCCTCTGCCCGATGATCAACGAGGCGATCTTCGCCCTGCAAGAGGGAGTCGGCACGCCGGAGGCGATTGACTCGGTGATGAAACTCGGCATGAACCACCCGATGGGTCCGCTCACCCTCGCCGACCTGATCGGCCTGGACGTGATCCTCTTCGTGATGGAAGTGTTACAGCGCGATCTGGGTGAGGACAAGTATCGTCCCGCGTACCTCCTGCGGAAGATGGTCGACGCGGGATATTTGGGAAGGAAGTCGGGGAAGGGGTTCTATACGTACAAGTGATCAGTGACCAGTAATCAGTGAACAGCGGCGTCGCGCCTGATCTGGAGGAATCGCTGGGTTGGGCGCGAGGCTTGTTTATGGGGAGACAAAGTCCCAGAAGAGGCGCGCGATGGCTTCGATTCCCTTCACGAGTCGAACGTCGGTGGTGGAGCGGTCGTCGCTGTAATAGGAGAGGATGACCAGTACGTAGACTTTCCGCGTCCCGTTTTGATTCCACGCGACAAGGGCTGAGTCGCCGATGATCAGCCGGCCCGAGGTGACCGAGCCGCGCTTGTTGTAGAACTCCGCGCCCTGCGGTAGGGAGGGACGCAAGATGCCGAGGCGCGTATCATCGTTGGGGGTGTAGGTTGCCAGCAGGTTAAGGATGATGGCGCGACCTTCAGGCGTGATGGCATCTCCGAAATAGAGCGTCTCGTACAACGAGGCGATGTCGCGCGGGGTGGAGTGACGGTCGCCGAGGTCGGTGTGCGGCGCGCCCCAGGATTGGAGCAGGGCGTCCACGTCAATCTTCGAGTCGTAGATGATCTCTTTCATCGTGCCGGTGGCATCCTCCTCCGATTCGACCAGCATGGCCGTGAGCAGTTGCATGTACGTCCGCCCGACGCCGCGAGTGGAGAGATATTCGCCATACTCGGAGGTGGGAATGCCGCGCTCCTCGATCGCTTTGAAGAACAGCATGGCAATGGGAAGTTTGATGATCGAAGCGACGTGATTCTCGCGGTCGGCGTTGATTGCCGCCATGTCGCGGACGCCGTCGGCGCGGATGAGGATGTTCCAGTCGCCGCCGTAGTCGGGGAGAATGGAAGCGATTTGGTTGGCGAGGAGGGTGTCGGGAAGAGGCGAAGAGGTGACGGGCGACGTGGCGGGTGTCAAGTTCCACGTGTCGGGAGTCGGGGTGGTGGGGGGAGGCGTGGAGGTGGGAAGCGCGAAGAGAGGCGTATCCGTCGCGGGCTGGGTCGAGGCGAACAAGGGGGTGGCATAGGCTCCCCGCGCGGAGCGACTCAGCAGAAACGCGGACAGCAACGCGACGGCGGTTATCCCGCCGCCGATGAGGAGTCCGAGCGAGAGGTATTTGATGGTTGCGCGCATGGTGTTCAGGGAAATTCCTGTGTTGCGGATATTGTACCAACAGCAAGATTCTGCCCACCGGCAAGGCCGTGATATAATCGTCATACGATTTCCAGTTCGATAGGAGTTCCGTATGGACGCGGTGACCGTTTCCCCAAAATACCAGGTTGTCATCCCCCTGAAAGTGCGCGAACAAATGCGCGTCAAGCCAGGGCAAAAAATGCACGTTCTCGCCTACGATAACATGGTGGTCTTCATCCCCGTCCGCCCGATCAAACAGGCGCGCGGATCGTTGAAGGGCATTGACACAAGCATCGAACGCGAGGAAGAGGATCGCGTATGAACATCGTCGACTCTTCGGGCTGGCTGGAATATTTCGCGGAAGGAAGTAATGCCGACTTTTTCGCTCCTGCCATCGAAGACACGAAGAATCTACTCGTGCCTGTCATCTGCATTTATGAGGTATTCAAAAAACTGCTTCTGCAAAGCGGACTCAGCGAAGCGCAGACTCACGTCAGCGACATGAAGCAGGGAAAAATCATCGAAATTGACGAATCGCTGGCGTTGAGCGCCGCCAAACTTTCCGCAGACCTGAAACTGCCGATGGCAGACAGCCTCGTCCTTGCCGCCGCCCGTGCCAACAACGCCACTCTTTGGACACAGGATGAGCATTTCAAAAACCTCGATGGCGTGAGGTATATCGAGAAGAAGTATTAAACCGCCGCCAAAGACCTGACCAGCGAATGAACTTAGCAGATAAACGGATTCCCCCACCCGCAGACTCCCCATCCGCTAATCCGCTTTGCGAAGCATCCGCTGGTCACCTCCCATCCTTCCATCAAGCAAATCAAGGTACAGACAATGCCCGACCAACCCTACCTCCTCGCAGAAAAGAAAATCGAAGAAGC
>CAZVAX010000062.1:0-23728 GCA_964625215.1 uncultured Anaerolineaceae bacterium
TTCGCTTGTGCCATCATCTGTTGGCGCAAATGTGAAGTTTAGAGATAGGTTCTTAGATTCAGCAAATGCTTGTCGCCGCTGACCAAATACTCAACATCGCCAACAAACGCTGCGTCCAAAAACTTGTTATCTTTTGGATCTGATTTGACAACTTGGACATGCTCGATTGGCACAACAAACTCCGCAAACTGAAAAATAAATGTGGCGATGTTGTCAATCACATCGCCACGCAAGCCGAACTTGGGTCGTTGAAGCACGTCCAGATATTCGCGCACAATCTCGTCGGTCACTACCAAGACAAAACGCTCATTCTGCCAATGATCGAGGATCGCTTTCAGCGTCCCGCCGAGAACAGCGGAGAGCAATACATTGGTGTCAATGACGACGCGCATTATTTGCCTTCTCGCACGGCCTTGATTTCTTCCTCAATATCTTTTTGGGTGATTTTACGTTTGCGCGCCTCGGCGCGGGCTTCTTCGAGAGCGGAAGCGAATCGCGCTCGGATGTTTTTTTCGTCTGCGAGGCCGACTTTCACGAATCGAATATAAGCCAGCACATCGGAACGACGAGATTTCGGCAAATCAGCAAGTTCACGAAGAACTGTGGTTTCAAAGGCGGTCATACCATTACTCCTTTCCGTACCTAATTTTACAACGATTTGCCCAGCCAGGGGTCAATCCACGCGAGGGATTCGAGGGGGTCGGATAAAGCCCGCGCGGCGGTTACCTGTTTCCGTGTGTACCCGTGCACCTTACCACTTCGAGTATACTCGCCGCCATGCCGCGTCCCATCCGCATTCGCATCAACTATGATCACTGTCAGGCTTGCGAAGCCTGTTCAGCGGTCAAGGTGTGTAAAACGCGCGCCATCGTGCAATCGGACCCGGGCGAGTCGCCGTATTTGGATATCGAGCGATGCCGCGATTGCAGTTTGTGCGTGGACTTTTGTTCGTTCGCGGCCATCGAGTTGTTGGGCAATTCCACAGAAACATAGCACAAAGTTGTGAGGAGGGAACTGCTCGCCAACAGTCGGGGGACGCTCACTGCCTGAATTACCGCGCCCGGAAGAACCAGAGAATACGCATGGATAGTCATTGAAGGGGAGGAGGTCCCCGCGCGGGAAGTGTGCGGGGTCAGCCCGGGGTGGGAACGCGCCGGGAGAAGCCGAAGCCGGTCAGTGGTCAAGAAAGAAGCGAAGGAGATTGAAGATTCTGAAAGGGAGCGTAAAGAATATCAACGTCCTGTAGAATATTATTAATGTTACTATTGACAAATTTAAATAATTTGCTAAAATATGTACAATATCAAAAAGCCTTATTCAAGATTTATGAGGTTGCCGTGCAAAATTCCGCTCCCTCCCCCTCCAAAAACTGGACTCGAAAGTATTTCACAATTTTCGCCGGGCAGGCCGCTTCGATCTTCGGGAGCGGATTGGTGCAGTTCGCGCTCGTGTGGTATCTGACACAAGAGACCGGCGCCGCCACCGCCTTGACGATGGCAATGCTTGCCGCGATGTTGCCAGAGACCTTGCTCAGCCCTGTGGTGGGCGCTTTGGTGGACCGTTGGAATCGTCGCCGCATCATGATCGCCGCAGACGCCTTCGTGGCGGCCGCGACCATCGCGCTCGCCCTCCTCTTCTGGATGGGACGCGTGGAGGTTTGGCACATTTATGTCATCATGGCCCTGCGTTCGATTGGCGGGATCTTTCATTTCTCGGCGATGAGCGCATCCACGGTCATGCTCGTGCCTTCTGAGCAGTTACAACGCGTGTCGGGCGTCAACCAGGGTCTGCGCGCCGCGATCAACATCATCGCGCCGCCCACGGGCGCGTTGTTGTACAGCCTCATTCCCATTCAGGGTATTTTGTCCATTGATGTGGCGACCGCCGCGGCGGCGATTTTGCCCCTGCTCTTCTTGTCCATTCCCCAACCGGTCCGCGAGTTGGATGAAAGCGGCAAACACAAAACCAGCGTTCTGCAGGATATGAAAGAGGGTTTCGATTACATCTGGGCCTGGCCGGGACTGTTGGCGATCTGTGTTTTAGCGTTGCTTGTGAACTTCCTGCTCACCCCCGCCGGGTCTCTTATGCCTCTGCTGATCAGCGAACATTTTGGGCTGGGCGCGATTCAATTCGGGCTGATGGATTCGGTTTTTGCGGTCGGCATGGTCGCCGGTGGAGTCGCGCTTGGCATTTGGGGCGGCTTCAAGAAAAAGATCGTCACCGGCATGATGGGCGTCGCGGGAATTGGGCTGGGAATCTTGATCGTCGGCCTCGCGCCCGCCACGATGTTCTGGCTCGCCGTGACCGGCATGGCTCTCGGCGGTTTCATGAGTCCGATTGCCAACGGTTCGCTTGGGGCGATCTTGCAGGCGGAGGTGAAGCCCGAATTTCAGGGACGCGTGATGGGCGTGCTGGCGAGTCTCGCCACGTTGATGACTCCTATCGGCTTGCTCATCGCCGGACCGGTCTCGGATGAGGTCGGCATCCGCGCCTGGTATTGGGTGGCGGGACTGGTCTCCCTGCTGATGGGCGCGGGTTCGTTCCTTGTTCCGGTCATCATGAATGTGGAAAGCCAGCGCAACGGAAAAGGCGAGGCAAAACAAGAGCCGACCGCGGCGCAAGTCGCGAGCGCGGATTAGTCAAGCCGCCGCGCGCCGTATGCATTAAATACGACAGGGTTGCATTTCTGCAACCCTGTCGTGTTACTTGTGAGTTCTCCTGCTCGCGAATTATCCTTTCGGGGCGATCGTCACATTGGCGGCTTGCAGGCCCTTGGGGCCTTCTTCGATGGAGAACTCCACCTTTTGTTCCGCCTCGAGTTTGCGGTAGCCTTCCATCTGCAACGCGCTGTAATGGACAAAGACATCTTCGCCATTTTCACGGCCGATGAAGCCGTAGCCCTTCGTGGCGTTAAACCACTTGACGGTGCCGACAAAACGTTCGTTCATGCTACTTTCTCCTACAAAAACAGAATTCGCCCGGCTCACCGCTTCGCGTACACGGCGAACTCGGGCAGGTTGCGCAAATGTATCACGGTCAAAAACGCGTGTCAAGTCTGAAATTAAAAAGCGGGGGGTTCGCTTGGCCCACCCGCGTCGTCGGCGCCACGCGTGAGAAAATACAGGCCGGTGACGCCCAACAGGATGAAAAACAGGGCCGGGAAATTCTTGGCCCACAACCCCGCCTTGACCGTGAAGGGATATTGGGTGAGCCAGTACGCGGCGGAGACGAGGACAGTCAGCGCGAGGGAGGCGAGGCGCTTGGACAGGCTGGGAAGGGCCGGCAAGCGCCCCAGCGCCAGCGCGAGAGGCGCGGCGAGAAGCGGAAGTTTGTAGTCGAAACTGCCGGCGGGAATGGTCAACGCGCAGAGAGTGCAGATCGCCAGCAGGTACGGGTTCAGTCCGCGCTGTTTAGTCTGGTAGGCATGAACAAGAATCGCCAGCAGACAAGCCGCAAAAACTCCCAGCAAAACCACCGATAGCCACCCGGAGGAGCCGACGATCCCATCCGTGGCGAGTTGGAGGACAAACCCGCTGATGGACATATCTTCGACACGCGAACTCACAAAGCCGCTCTGACGCGACACGATGCGGGTGAGGAACTGTCCGGCCAGGTCGGCCCCCAAGACGAAGAGCAGGGCGAAGTTGAAGAGAGCCAGTCTCGCAACGCGCTTGAGGTTGGACTTCCAGTCGCGCCAATCTTCGATGAGCATGACGAAAAAGATGACCGGGTACAGTTTGAGTTGCACGGCCAGGGAAAAAAGCAGGTAAGCGACGACGCGGAAGGGCTTGTGATAATGGAAGAGATAGATGGCCGCCAGCGCGCAAGCGAACGCGATGACGTTGAACTGTCCGCGCTCGAGCTCGAATTGAAAGCCGTAGGAAAAGAGGCCGATGAGGAAGAAGAGGAGGATGAGAGAGTTGCCGCCTCGGTTGGCTCGATTGATCCAAATCGGGATCAAAAGCGCGGCGAGGGTGAAAGCGGCCACCGTGAGAAGGGAGAGAAATTTGAAATAGGCTGGATAACCGAGTAAGACGAGAGGCGCGAAGAGCGCCAATGCCAATGGCGGATACGGGACGATGCCGTCGGCATACGGGGAGGTCCCGGTGGTGAGCCAGGCCTGAACGTGACTGACCGTCTGCTCGGCGTCAAAGCCGACGCGCGTCACCCAGGCGTCGGGGATGTATTTGGCGAAGTAGTGGATGGTGGGATTGGAGAAAAGCAGGGGCGAGAGAAACAGGGGCAGGTACCAAGCCAGAAAGGTCGCGATCACCCAACCCGTCGGAGAAGAAGCGGGCAGGTTGGCAAAGAAGGCGCGCAGGGAGTCGGTCGCGCCGCGCAGGGCCGAGGAGTCGAGGCGGGAGAGTCCCATCCCGATCAAAAAAAGAACGACGCCCATCTCGATGCCGAGGATCTGCGCCGCGCCGAGTTGACCGTCGCCGCCGGACAATCGGTCGGCGAAGGCGAAGGCGGCCGCGCACAGGACGCCGACGAGCGCGAGGCTGTAACCGATTTTTTTCATGCGCTCTCCGCAAGCAGGAAGCCCCGTTTTATCAACGCCCGTTCGAGCCACAGGACCGGAAAAACAAACACGTACCCGAAAATGACGCAGAGGCCGCCCAGTAATAGCATGGAGAAGATGAATCCAAAAGCGATCTGGGCTTGAAAATATGGAAAGAAATTGGTCACTAGATGTTCGAGATCGAAGTTTCGCAGGACGCTCCACAACGCCAGCGCGGCCGCGCTCTCGGGGTCCAGCGCGGCGGAGGGAATGCTCATCGAGCAAGCCAGGATGAAGGGCGAAAGCAGGCAAGCGCGGCGGATTTCGGCTTCGCTTCGGCCAATGCCCCACAACAGAAGAACCGCCGTCATCCAAGTGTAGAGCGGGCCCCACACGATACTCGAAAACGTGAAAATGAACAAAAGGAGCAACACCCAGTTATCGGAGTCCATGATGGAGTTATATTGCGGCAGGGTGAGAACCGCCGCCGCTCCCAGGGCGAGGTAGGGTATAAGCAGGCTCAAGCGGAGGAAGGTCTTGCGTTTCATCGGATGCCGCCATTATATCCTGTACCCTTCCGCCTCTCCGCCTCCCCGTTTATACTCCGCACGCGATCATCCCATGACTCATAAAAACCGCTGGCAGGTCCAGCCCCCCATCACCTCCGACGCGGATGCGGCGCTCGCCAAATACCCGTCCGTCCTTCGACAGATCCTCTTCAATCGCGGCTACGACACCGAGGAAAAGGCGCGCGCTTTTTTACGCGCCGAGGCGCCCTTCGACACGAATCCCTTCGGCATCAAGGGCATGGATATCGCCGTTGCGCGCATCCGCCGCGCGCTCGACGAGCGCGAGCCGATCGCGGTCTACGGCGATTATGACGTGGACGGCGTGACGGCCACCGCGCTGTTGGTGGAGGCGCTGACTCAACTCGGCGCGAACGCGCGCGGCTACATTCCGAATCGTTTCGACGAGGGCTACGGCCTGAACAACGAGGCCCTAACGACCCTCGCCTACGACGGCGTGCGGCTGGTCATCACCGTGGACTGCGGCATCCGCTCGCCCATCGAGGCGCTTCATGCGCGGACCCTGGGGCTGGATCTCATCATCTCGGACCACCACGAACCCTCCGGCGACATCCCCGAGGCGCTGGCCGTCATCAACCCCAAGCAACCCGGCGACGCCTATCCCGAAAAATATTTGGCGGGAGTCGGCCTGGCGTATAAGATTGTGGAAGCGTTGAACGTTCAACGTTCAACGTTCAATGTTCAACTATCCGACTTCCTCGATCTCGTCGCCCTCGGCACCGTGGCCGACCTCGCCCCCCTCACCGGGGAAAACCGCGTCCTCGTCCGCCAGGGACTCAAGCAAATGCGCGAGACCAAGCGGCAGGGACTCTTCTCACTGGCGGCCGTCGCGGGCGTGACGCTCTCCAAGATCAACGCGCAGAACATCGGCTTTTCGCTCGGCCCGCGCCTGAACGCGGCGGGACGTCTCACCGTGGCAAGCGACGCGCTCAACCTGTTGATGGCAACCGACCCAACCGAGGCGGGACGACTCGCCCAAAGCCTGAACAATCAAAACGTGGAACGACAACGCCTCACTAAAGACATCCAGGTCAAAGCCGACACCCTCGCCACCGAGGGACGCGAAAACCCGATCCTGCTCTTCGCGGCGCACCCGGAATTCAATCACGGCATCGTCGGATTGGCAGCCTCGCGCCTACTCGACACGCACTATCGCCCGTCCATCGTCTGTCACTTCGGCGAGGAGACCACGCGCTGTTCGTGCCGTTCCATCCCGGAGTTCAACATCACCGCCGCGCTGGACGAATGCGCGGAGTTGCTCATCCGCCACGGAGGACATCGCGCCGCGGCAGGCTTCACCGTCCGCAACGAGAATCTCAACGAACTGATCGAGCGCCTGACCGCCATCGCCCAACGCGAGTTGGATGGGCGCGACCTCCGTTCCACCATGACCGCCGATATGGAAGTGTCGCTCTCCGAGTTGAACTTCGATCTGATCAAACATCTCGACGCTCTGCAACCCACCGGTTACGGGAATCCCGAAGCGGTTTTCGTGGCGCGCGGCGCGAAGGTGCAGGTGAAACGCACGGTCGGCATGGATGGCGCGCATTTAAAGTTGACCCTCACCGACGGCCGCGTTTCCTTCGACGCCATTGCCTTCCGTCTTGGTCATCTCGAGCCGACCCTGCCGCACGTGGTGGACGCGCTCTTCACCTTCGAGACCAATGAATACAACGGCCGCGCCAGCCTGCAATTGAATGTCAAAGACATCAAAGCGACTGGCGTGCTGGATTGAAATGTACACGGACGCATCGCGCGGATTTCACGGAGTTGCACGGATTTTTTAAATAAATCCGTGTCCATCTGTGTAATCCGCGTAATCCGCGTACAAAAATGTATAGGAGTTCGACATGAAAATCAGGCCCAACAAAGGTTTAACCTTTGACGACGTTTTACTGATCCCACATCGTTCCTCCATCGCCTCGCGCCAGGATGTGGATGTATTCTCGCGCCTCACACCCTCCATCCCCCTCCGCATCCCCATCCTGTCCGCCAACATGGACACCGTCACCGAGGCGCGCATGGCAATCGCGATGGCGCGCGCCGGAGGCATCGGCATCCTGCATCGCTTCATGCCCATCGAGGCGCAAGCGCGCGAAGTGAAAACCGTCAAACGCGCGCAGGGCTTCATCATCGAGCATCCCTACAACATTGACCCCGAGGCCACCGTCGAAAAAGCGCGCGCGTTGATGGACCGCTACAAGGTCGGCGCGCTGATCGTGATGGACGGCGATAAACTGGTCGGCCTCGTCTCGCAACGCGACCTCATGCTCGCGCCCAGTTCGCTCCACAAAATTCGCGACGCCATGACGCCCCGCTCGCGCCTCGTCACGGTCGGGCCGGACGTCACCGTCCCCGAGGCGCGCCACCTGCTCTACAAACATCGCATCGAAAAACTGCCCGTCCTCGACAAGGATGACAACCTGATCGGCCTGATCACCTCGCACGACCTGATCAAGTTGGATCAATCGCCGGACGTGACCGTCGACTCGAAGGGACGCCTGCGCGTCGGCGCGGCCATCGGAGTGACCGCGCGCGAGATCGAACGCGCCGCCTCCCTCCTCGACGCCGGGGCGGACGCGCTCGTGCTGGACATCGCCCACGGTCACGCGGACCACTGCATCGCCATGATTAAACGCCTGCGCCGCGACTTCCCCGACGTGCAGATCGTCGCGGGCAACGTGGCCTCCTGCGAGGGCGCGCGCGACCTCTCCGAGGCGGGCGCGGACGCCATCAAGGTTGGCATCGGGCCGGGTTCCATCTGCACCACGCGCATCGTCACCGGTTTCGGCGTGCCGCAACTCACCGCCATTATGGACAGCGCGATGGGCGTACGCGAGTCGGGACGCGATATCCCGCTCATTGCCGATGGCGGAATCCGCACGGCAGGCGACATGGTCAAGGCCCTCGCGGCCGGCGCGGACACGGTCATGATCGGCGGGCTGTTCGCGGGGTGCGAGGAAGCGCCCGGTTCGCCCGTCCTGCGCGATGGGCAGAAAGTCAAAGTCGTGCGCGGCATGGCCTCCCTCGGCGCGACGATGAGTCGACGCGCCAGCGAAAACGGCGGAGACGAATCCGCTGAAGACCAGGAAGATTGGGCGAAAGTGGTGCCGGAGGGCGTGGAGGCGGTCGTGCCGTATCGCGGCAACGTGGGCGAGATTTTGCATCAACTCGTGGGCGGACTGCGCTCGGGTCTCAGTTACGGCGGCGCGCGCACCATCCGCGAGTTGCAGGAAAAAGCCGAGTTCATCGAGATCACCCCCGCCGGCATCCGCGAAAGCGGCTCGCACGATGTGGATCGTTCGTAATTTCTTTCCGCGAATTTACGCCAATCTTCTCGCGGAAATTCGCGAAGATTGGCGGACTCTTGAATCATGTCCATCTTTTCCCGCGACACTCTGCAATTGACTCTCAACAAAGCCTCCCCGTTTTTGCGCGGGATAATTTATTTTTTTCTCTCCCTCCTCCTCGTCCTCCTCGCGGCGGAAGTTGTTGCGCGCTCCCCGCTCGGCGACCTGCTCCCCGCGCCCTCCGTCGAAGCGGATAGTTTCCTCTTCGACGCGAAAGTTTACGACCTCGAAGGGCAAGTTCGGCGCGACGGCGGCGTGGACTGCGTCTTCATCGGGAGTTCCGTCACCAATAACAGCATTGATCCTTCAACCCTCGAGCGCGCCTACCAAGAGCAAACCAGCGAGACGATCCACTGCTTCAACTTCGCCTACCCCGCCATGAACGTGGAAAACGCGGCCGTCTTCGCAGACGCGGTCATCGCCAAATTCCATCCGCGCCTGATCGTCTACACCTTCATCCCGCGCGACCTGACCGACGTGGAATACACCGTGGACTTTCTTGAAGCCTCGCCCTGGTTTCAAACCGACTCGTCCGCGCCGCGCGCCTGGCTGATCAATCATTCCTACGCCTATCGCTACTACCTCACCTGGCGCTATTGGCTGGTCAATGCCAACCGCACGAAGCGCCTCGAAGAAATCGCCAACCTGACCGACAAAGGTTTTCAACCCACCTTCGACATCCGCGATCCCTATCCTGATCGCATCAACATGACCGAGGAGTATCTCGCTACCGTTTGGAGCGACCCGCGCACGCAACGCGCCCTTGAAAATTTCCTCGCCCGCCAAAGCGACGAGGTCCGCATTTTGCTCGTCGAAGGCGCGATCTACAACGACGGTCAATCCGCCGCGCTGTTCGAGTCCTACGAACGCGACTACATCGCGCCGCTTCAAGAAATCCTCGCCGCGCGCAACGTCCCATTTTGGCGCTCCGTTGAAATCACCGCGCGCATCCCCAAAGAAAATTGGTACGACTGGTTCCACGTCAACAACCCCGGCGCGCAAACCTTCAGCGAGTGGCTCGGCCACATGCTGGCGGAGAATCGCTGGCTGTTTGAAAACTAAACTTTGTCACCGTGAGGAGGGTCGAGTAGCCCGTGTTCTTCGGGCGTACACTAGCGCCAGCGCGCAAGTGCAGGTGTCGAGACCCGACGAAGCAATCCCCTCACCTCGCGCGGGGATTGCTTCGCAAAGAGCGCTCGCAATGACGACCCACACCTGACATGCAAATCATCTCCCCGCAATTTCTCCTCTTTATCGCCGTCACGCTGGCCGTGTACTATCTGCTCGCGCGCAAGTTCCAAAACGCGTGGCTCCTGGTTGCCTCCTATTTTTTCCTCGCGAGCCTCAATTGGCAATACGCCCTCGCCCTCCTCGCCGTCACCCTCGTCAACTTTTTCATCGGGCGCAAAGTCGCTTCGCGCGCCTGGCTCGCCCTCGGCCTCACGCTCGACCTCGCCAGTTTCGTCGCGCTCAAATTCCTCTCCGGCCCCTACGGCCCGCGCCTCCTCGGTCACGCCGACCTGCTCTCCCTCCTCCTTCCCATCGGCTTTTCGTTTTACATTTTGCAAGCCATCTCCTACCTCCTTGACATTCACCGCGGACAGGCCCAACCCGCGCGGACCTTTGTGGATTTCGCGCTTTATCTTGCCTACTTTCCGAAATTGCTCGCCGGCCCGATCGAACGCCCGGCCCGCTTCCTCTCGGACCTCGAAGCGGATCGGCGCGTATCGAACGTGGACCTGGCCCGAAGCGCCGGACTGATCCTCGTCGGCATCGTCCGCAAGGTCATCATCGCGGATCGCATCAACGCCCTCATCCCCCCAACGGTTTTCTCCGACCCGGCCTCGTTCACCTCGCCTGACAAACTGGTGTGGTTGCTGGTCTTCGTGTTCGGTCTCTACAACGACTTCCACGGGTACACCACCCTAATGCGCGGCCTGAGCGGACTCTTCGGCATCGAGCTGACCGTCAACTTCCGCCAGCCGTTCTTCGCAACCTCCTTCAGCGACTTCTGGACGCGCTGGCACATCAGCCTTTCCTCGTGGTTGCGCGACTACATCTTCTTCCCGGCGCGGCGCTGGCTCATCCAGCATCGTTGGTCGCAGTGGATCACGGTCATTGCGCCGCCATTGCTGACCATGCTCGCCAGCGGATATTGGCACGGCGCGTATCTCGCCATGTTGACATGGGGTTCGATCCACGGTCTATTGTTGGTGGGGGAACAATTATGGGGAAGCGTCCGCTCGAAACGGGCAAACCCGCTCCGGGCGGGGTCTGCCGCGCTCTTCATCTTCACCGTCACCACCCTGGCGCTGGCTGTCTTTGCGTCATCCAGTCTGCGCGCGGCAATCGGCTTCTTCGCCTTCACCGGCGCGACCGTCTCCCCCCTCCCGTTCATTGACCTGCTCCCCGCCGCGTTCGTCTCCCTTTGGCTCGATTGGCAGGAGAGTCGGCGCAATTCCGACGCGTTCTTCATGCAGTGGAAACCGTCCGCGCAGGCTTGGGGATTCGCGTTCGCGTTATGGCTGCTCATCCTCTACCTCGGCCCGCAGGCGGGGACAGTCACGTTTGTGTATCAGGGCTTCTAACTAAAAAACCCGGTTTCTTGAAGAAACCGGGTTTTTGGTAGTGATGGCCTCGGCTAGTCTGTAAGCCGCACATCGCCTTCTCAATGAAGGTTCTGTCCGGATTGTTGGAAAGGTTGCCTCGGCTAGTCTGTAAGCCGCATTCTGTCCGGCAAGGGAATTGCACCCTGCCTGTGCGATCATCTCTCTAGGCGGCGCGTCGCCGCGCCGCTCAAGCGACCTACCCGGGACTGACGCCCTCCCTCAAGGAGGGGTGCATGAGGAGACGAGCCGCCTCCTCCCATCCGCAGATGGAATCGTCCCTGCTTGGCCTTGCTCCCGGCGGGGGTTACCTGGCCGCCCGCATTACGGCGGACGCCGGTGGTCTCTTACACCACCTTTTCACCTTTGCCCTCACCCCTGCGCCCCTCTCCCGAAATCGGGAGAGGGGATGGGGTGAGGGCCGTCTGTTTCTGTGGCCCTTGTCCGGCAGGTTGACTCCAAACGAAGTCTCCCCACCCCGGGCATTATCCGACGCCGAGCCCTGTGGAGTGCGGACTTTCCTCGATCCCGTAAACACAGGACCGCGATCGCCCGACCAGCCTGAGGCGTAGTCATGATACCGCTTTGCTGGGTGAGAGTCAACGAAAAAAAAGCGGGCCATCCATTCGTGTAATGGGGCATTTTTCAAGTAAAATAGAGAAACCTTCCGATTTCAAATTTTAAGGAGCGCATGTGAGCAAGTGGTCCGGGAAATACATCATCGGTCTCACCGGTAACATCGCCACCGGTAAAAGCGTGATTCGCCGCATGTTGGAGCATCTCGGCGCGTACACGATTGACGCCGATTCGCTGGCGCATCGCGCCATCGCCAAAGGAGCTCCCGGTTACCAGCCGGTGATAGACCTGTTCGGTAAATGGATCCTTGACAAGAACGGCGAGATTGATCGCGGCAAACTGGCCGGGTTGGTCTTTCGCGACGCGCAGGCGCTGAGTCAATTGGAAGACGTCGTCCACCCGTTCGTCGGGCAGGCCGCGGATTATTTGATCAAGCGCGCCACCCAGCGCGTGGTGGCGATCGAGGCCATCAAACTCCTCGAAAGCGAACTGAAAAACGAATGCGACTCGATCTGGGTCTCGTTCGCGCCGGAAGAGGTGCAGGTGGAACGGCTCATGCGCAAACGCGGCATGACCCGCGACCAGGCCCTCGAGCGCATCCACGCCCAAAGCGCTCAAAACGAAAAAGTGGCCGCGGCCAGCGTGGTCATCCGCAACACAGGCTCTTACGATGACTTGTGGAAGCAGGTGACGGAGGCCTGGAAACAGGTTTCGCCGGTGACCGATACCATGCCCATCATCCACAAGGAACCGGTAGGCGACATCACCGTCCAGCGCGGGCGGCCGCGCGATTCGAAGAACATCGCCGAGTTGATCACCCGCCTGAGCAAGGGCCAACGCCGCATGGACGCGAACGATGTGATGGAAGCCTTCGGCGACCGCGCCTACATGCTCATCCACGCCAACGAAAAACTCGTCGGGCTGGCTGGATGGCAGGTGGAAAACCTGGTCACCCGCACCACCGACCTGTACATTGACACTGCCGTCAACTTGAACCAGGCCGTCGAAGCGCTGATCAACGAAGTGGAACGCGCCTCCCACGACCTGCAATCGGAAGCCTCGCTGATCTTCGCCCAACCCAGCCAGGCCGCCGACGAAACCGCCTGGAAAAAACTTGGCTACGAAAAACGGACTCCCAAGTCGCTGGGCGTGCAGGCCTGGCAGGACGCGGCCGTCGAATCCATGCCGCCCGACACTGTGCTGTTCTTCAAGCAACTGCGCCAGGACCGTGTGCTGCGTCCGATCTAAAATTAGGAATTACAAATTGAGAATTAGGAAGGGGGGAAGGCCCTCTGTAATTCCTAATTCACCATTCCTAATTCGTAATTCGATCCAGTGGCCGACTTTATCAGCAACCTCCTGTTCGTTTTCCAACGCCTAAACTGGCTGAGCGTCCTCGACATTCTGCTGGTGGCGGCGATCTTTTTCGCGTTGCTCTCCAGCCTGCGCGACACGCAAGCCATGGCCCTGCTGCGCGGGGTGATCTTTCTCTTCGTTCTGCTGGCCCTGCTCACCAGCCTGGTGGACTTGCCCGCCTTTTCGTGGCTCGTCAGCAGCGCCCTGCCCGCGCTTCTGCTATCCATCCCCGTTATCTTCGCGCCGGAGATTCGCCGCGCCCTCGAGCGCATCGGACGCGCCGGCGCCTTCCTGCCTGCAAAAAAGAAAACCAGCCTGCTCGAAACGCAACAAGCCCTGCAAGCTGTGGTCAACGCGGTGGCGCGACTTTCAGCCCGCCAGCACGGCGCGTTGATCATCCTGCAACGACTCGACAATCTCCATCCGCACGTCGAATCGGGCGTACAGATGAACGCGGCGGTGACGCCGGAACTGCTCCTCCAGGTTTTCTACCCCAACACCCCCCTGCACGACGGAGCGGCGGTCATCGCGGACGGGAGGCTGGTCGCGGCGGCCTGTGTCATGCCCCTCTCTTCCAGCGGAATCCTGAACCGCTCCCCCGAGCGCCAGATGGGACTGCGGCACCGCGCGGCCCTCGGCATCTCCGAAACCACCGACGCGGTCGCCGTGGTCGTCTCGGAGGAGACCGGCTCCATATCCATCGCGCACGCTGGCCGGATGATTCGCCGCATCGACGCGGACCGGCTGGAGAATATCCTGCTGGCCTTCTTCCATCCCGTCACCACCCCGCCGCGCGGCCTCTTGGAGCGGCTCTTTCCGTTCCTCTTCGGTCGCAAGGATGACCAATCATGATCCACTGGCTCAGTGAAAACTGGCGCACCTTCCTGTGGGCGCTGGCGCTTTCGATCACCGTTTGGATCGCAGCCGTCACCGCCGCCGACCCAGACGAGGAACGCGCCTACGCCGCGCCTGTTCCCATCGAGATCGTCGGGCAGGATTCCGGCCTCGTCATCTTGGGCGACATTCCCCGCGAAGTGGAAGTGACCCTGCGCGCGCCGCGGTCGGTGTGGAATAAACTGGATAGCCAGGAGACGCCCATCCGCGCCATCGTGGACTTGTCCGGGTTGAGCGAGGGCCAGCACACCGTCAATGTGCAGGTGCAGGTCACGGAGCGTCCGGTGCGAATCGTATCGGCTTCGCCCTCCTCCTTCGACGTCACGCTCGAACCGCTGGTGACGCGCGCCTTCCCGATTGACACCACCATCAACGGCCAGCCCGCCGTAGGGTATCAAGCCGGCGACCCATCGTTGAGCGCGCAGGAGGCGGTCATCTCCGGCGCGAAATCCATCGTGGATCGCGTCCAGCGCGTGCGCGTGGTGGTCAACCTCTCAGGCACGCGCGAGAGCGTGAACCAAACCCTCGACATCCAGATCTTGGACGCCAACAATCGTCCGCTCACCGGCTTGAGCGTGAACCCCGCCTCCGTGCTGGTCACGCTCCCCGTCGCGCAACAAGGCGGCTACCGCGACGTGGCCGTCAAAGTGATTGTGAAAGGCCAGGTCGCCAACGGATACCTGCTGACGAAACTCTCGGTCTTTCCGCCCATCGTCACGGTCTACTCCACCAACCCGGCTCTGGTGAACGACATTCCGGGCATCGTGGAAACCCAGCCGCTCGAACTGCGCGGCGCCAGCGAAGACATCATCACCCGCCTGGCGCTCATCCTGCCGGAGGGCGTCTCGGTGGTCGGCGAACAAAACGTGCAAGTGCAAGTCGGCATTGACCCCATCCAAAGCAACCTGACCCTCTCGAAGATCAAAGTGGAGGTGGTCGGACTGCCCGAAGGAATGACCGCGACCGTCTCCCCCGCAGAAGTGGACGTCATCCTCTCCGGCCCGGCCCCCCTGCTCGACACGCTTCTTCTCCAGGAAATCCGGGTCGTCATTGACGTCGCCGGCCTGACTCCCGGCGTTTATCAACTCACTCCCCGTGTAGAAATCCTCGTCGCGGACGTAGTGGTCGAGTCCATTTTGCCGAACACCGTGGAAGTGGTCATCACCCTCGCGCCGACGCCAACGCCGGGGCAGTGATCAGTCATCAGTCATCAGTCATCAGTTTTCAGTGACCAGTCATCTGTGGCGATTTAGCGAGTCAACGAATCAGCAAGAACGCCAACAGCCAATAGCAAAGAGCCAATAGAAAATCAAAATGAAACCTGTCGTAGCCCTCGTCGGCCGGCCGAATGTCGGCAAAAGCGCCTTATTCAATCGTCTCATCGGCGAACGTCTCGCCATTGTGGACGATACCCCCGGAACCACGCGCGACCGCCTCGTGGCGGAAGCGGAGTGGAACGGGCGCGCCTTCCACGTGGTGGACACGGGCGGGATTGACCCCACGCACGGAGGCAAGACCCCGCTCTCCGTCGGCTCGGCGGACTTCATCCGCGAGATACGCGAGCAAGCCGTTTTGGCGGCGCGCGAGGCGGACGCGATCCTTTTGGTGGTGGATGGCGAAACCGGCGTCACTCCCGCCGACCGCGAAGTAGCCGACATCCTGCGTCGCAGTCAAAGGAAAATGGGGGAAACGTTTTGGCCGCCGATCTTCGTGGCCGTCAATAAATGCGAAAACGAGGAGCGCCGCAACGAGGCCAATGAATTTTTCGAACTCGGCCTGGGCGAACCCTTTCCCATTTCCGCCATCCACGGCACCGACGTGGGCGACCTGCTCGATGAACTGGTGGAAGCCTTCCCGCCGCTCATCGAGGAAGCGGAGGATGACTCTGTCAAGATCGCCATCGTGGGCAAGCCGAATGCGGGCAAATCGTCCCTGCTCAACCGACTCGTGGGCGAGGAGCGCGTCATCGTCAGCGCCATCCCCGGCACGACGCGCGACGCGATTGACACCTCGATGGAATTCAACGAGACGAAGATCACGTTGATAGACACGGCGGGCATCCGCCGCCGCGGCAAGATTGACCACGGCGTGGAGCAATACTCCGTCCTGCGCGCTTTCAAGGCCATCGAACGCTCCGACGTGGTCCTGCTGATGATTGACGCGGTGGAAGGCATCACCAGCCAGGACGCGCACATCGCCGGATTCGTCCTCGAGGCCTCCAAGAGCGTGGTGGCGCTGGTCAACAAATGGGACGCGGTGGAGAAGGACACCTACTCGATGAACGTCTTCACCGACAAGATTCGCCAGGAACTCAACTTCATGGCCTACGTTCCCCTGCTATTCATCTCCGCCAAGACCGGTCAGCGCGTGGAACAAGTGTTGCCGCTGGCTCTGCGCGTGCAGGAGGAACGACTGACGCGACTCAGCACCTCGCAGATCAACCAGGTATTGCAAACCGCACAAGACGCGCACCCCGCGCCCTCCCATGCGGGCCGCGCCTTAAAGATGTATTACGGCACCCAGGTACGCTCCGACCCTCCCACCTTCATGATCTACGTCAACGACCCGAAACTGGCGCACTTCACCTATCGCCGCTACGTGGAAAACAAGATTCGCGAGGTGTATGGATTTTTGGGAACGCCGATCCGGTTGGTGATGAAGGGAAGGAAAGAAAAGTAAGCAGTTATCAGTTTCCAGTGTTCGGTTGCCAAAAAAGAGACGGTCGCTTTGCAAGCGACCGTCTCCTTCATTTCATTGAAGTTCCAATCCCTTCACGATATTGTCGAACATCCTCTCATCCTCGGAATAGATCGGCGCGACCCGGTTAATGTCTCTCTCGGCGACGTGCAGGGCGAGGGGAGGAATGAGTGTTTTCATGGGCCTGTTGTAGAACAGATTGGCAATTTGTTCTACTTCCTCCAGGCGGGAAACATCCACGCTTCATCCAAACCGATGCCGGGCGCTTGCACCAGATGCGCCTCGAGCGTGGTCAAGTTGATGGCGTAGAGATGCTCTCCCGTCCCGTCAATGGTCTGCGCCAACAGGTAACCGCCGTCCGGCGAGAAGATGAATTGCGCGTCCGTCGCGCTGATGTACACCTGGCGCAGGTTGCGCCCGTCGCTGTCAATCACGTAGATGGAGGAGGAGGCGTCAGTGCGCTGGGCGAAGGCGAGTTGCCTCCCATCCGGCGACCAGGCCAGCCCGTGGATGGAACCGCTCGCAAAGGAGGCCAACTCGCGAAAGGTTTGTCCATCCGGCGTGAGGATTGTTACTGCCTGCTTCTGGCTGGTGTAATCGTATTCCACGTTTGCCAGCATGGTTCCATCCGGCGACTCAATGAACGACGCCTTGGTCAGCAACGTTTCGAACATGGGCGTGACTTTTCCATCCTCCACGCGCATCAGATAGATCGTTCCTGTCTGGCCGGGTTTGGAGGAGCGCAACACTGCGCTTTCGCCCAGCCACGAATCCATGATATAGGGTTGGCCTTCCGCGGGAAGTTTGTCGCTGACGGTGAGAATCCTCATATCGCTGCCGTCGCGGCGGATGGCGTAAATATTCTCGCCGCCTTTTCCATCCTGCAAACGAAAGGCCAGCCAATTGCCATCGCGCGACCACATTGGCGGATCCATGTATTGATCGAACTGCGCCAGTTCCTTCCACGAATTATCGGCCGGATTAAAAAGATACAAGGTCCAGATGCGCTGGTCGGAGTTGATGGGATACGCCCATGCCGCCTCGTAACGCTTCGGCGACCAGGCCATCGGCTGGAGCGAGGAGGTCAACTCCACCGGAGTCTCGATGACCTCCGGCTCGGGGCACTCCGCCTCGCCTATGACGCACGAAGCGGGCAGACGCACCAACCGCATCACGCGGACGGGGTAGCTGTTATCCGCCACAAACGAGTACACCATTCCGAGCGGATCTTGATCCACCGCCCCGGCCGGCGTGACCTCTGCCACCGACGCGTACAACGGGTCTGCGCTGAAATCGGGAGGCAGGGTCACGATGGGGCTGAAGAGGTCGCGCGCGAAGGGTTGGTTGTAATCCACACGCGTGACGGTTACTTCGCTCAACACATCGGTTCCGCCGGATTTTTCGAATTGCTGGTAACGCAGGAAGACGCCCGCGTCCACATCCACCCAGGCGCGGTACGAGGGAAGCGCGTTTTGGATGTACGTCCAATCAACGATCAGGCACAGGCGATAGGCGACGACTTCCATCCCAACCGCCGTGAACGTCCCTTCGTTTTGGGCGATGGCGGAGGGGAAAAGCAAAACGCCCAAGGAGGGATCCACCGCAGTGGACAACGGATGAGACTCGATCACGCCGGTTTGCGCGCTGAAAGGCGCGGGCGTATATGGAATGGACAGGCCTTGGCCGAGGAAGGGGGAAAGAGACGACTCGCCGCTGGCGATATTGAAATCGAGCAGGCTCATGCCGTCGGCGACGCGGAAGGTTTCGGCGGAGCCGTCGGGAGGGCCGCTTAGGACGCGCAGGGAGAGGTTGGGCTGGTCCACCCAGAGTTGGACGCGGCGCGGCTCTTGTCCACTGGCGGCGACTTGCGCCTCCATGAAGACGGTCTGCCAGCGCGAGGAACTCTCGAGCAGCGCGGCGCGAATTTCCTCGGAGGTAGAGTCCATGCCGAGGGGGGCTGAACCAGCCGCGAGGGAGTCTGATCCGGAGGCGGTGAGGGTGGGAGTCGACTGCTGGGAGGGGTCCTCAAAACGCATTTCGAGGGTGCCGCAGGAAGTCAAAAAGACGGTCAGGATAACAACCGTCGCAAGAAGTTTATGCATGGGATGCTCCGTGGATTACACTGATAGTTGCATGCGCATTTGGAACGCGGAGGGAAGGATCTCGGAAAAATTGCGCAAGGCCGAGCGGACGCTGGCGCGGGCGCGGGCCAGGCGGCTCTTGACCGTGCCGATGGGGATGCCGAGGCTGGCGGCGGCTTCATCGTAATTCATGCCATCCACGTCCACCATGACCAGCACCGCGCGGTGGGCGATGGGCAGGGTTTGCAGGCAGGTCTGGATGGCTTCGTTGAGTTCGGAGGCTTCCAGTTGCGCGTCGAGCGGCTGACCAGGGTCGCGCAGGTATTCGCGGTCTTCGATTTCTTCGCCGTCCACCACGGGAACGAGGGGCAGGACGGGGTGGCGCGAGGAGCGGCGGAATTCATCATAACACTTGTTGATGACGGTGCGTGAGAGCCAGGCGCGGAAGGAGCCGCGCGAGAACGTATGCAAACTGCGCCAGGCGGAAATAAGCGCTTCCTGGACGGCGTCGGCGGCCTTATCGTCATCGCCCAACATGCGAACGGCAATGTTGAAGAGGCCGTCTTGATAACGGACGATCAACGCGTTGAAGGCTTTCATGTCCCCGCGCTGGGCGGCTTCCACCCAATGGGTTTCTTCGATTTGGGAAGAGGAGAGTTGGGGTGTGGTTTGCATATCTATTTTATACCCCCCGGTTGTTACCGCCCTGTCGCAGGCGTGTCACGGTTTTGTAACAGGGTGTTACAACCCAATCGCCGTCTACTTCACCGGTTTCCTCGCGGCGGTGTCGGCCAAACTGGCGGGTTGACTGACCTTCTTCGTCGCCGGCAGGCGGACCGTGAACACCGTGCCGCGCGGATCGTCCTGCCGCGAGCGGACTTCCATCTGGCCGTCGTGCAGGACCACGATACGCCGCGCCAGCGCGAGACCCAGGCCGGATCCCTCGATCCCGCGCGCGTTCACCCCCCGATACAGTTCCTCAAAAATCTTCGCCAACTCATCCGGCGGGATGCCGGGTCCGCTATCGGCCACTTCGACCACGATGGCCCGGCCATCCTCGAGGGCGCGCACTTCCACCGAGTCGGCGGGGGCGCTGAATTTGACGGCGTTCTCGATCAGGTTGTAGAAAACGAGCGAGAGCAAGTCGCGGTCGCCGGTGACGGGCGGGAAGGGCCAGGGCACGCGCGAGATGAGCAGGTTCACTTTGCGTTCCTGCGCGGAGGGAAGGGATTGCACGGCCTCGGTCACTTCTTCGAGCAGGGTGGGGATGTCCACCGCGAGGCGTTCCACGGCGCGGTCTTCGAGTTCCGCCAGTTTACGCAGGTCGGCCAGCAGGCGTTTGAGTCGCACCACCGCGAGGCGGGCGTTCTCTCCCGCGCGCTGACGGTCCGCAGGCGCGGAGGCCTCCTGAATATTGACCAGCGCGGCCTGCAACCCGGTGAGCGGATTCTTGATCTCGTGGTCGAGGCGGCGGATGAAACGTCGGCGCTCGGCTTCGTTCTCCAACCGG
Source organism: uncultured Anaerolineaceae bacterium (assembly GCA_964625215.1). Lineage (GTDB taxonomy): Bacteria > Chloroflexota > Anaerolineae > Anaerolineales > Villigracilaceae > Denitrolinea. The sequence continues at coordinate 20,159 of CAZVAX010000062.1, forward strand.
AAGAAATCTTCGTCCTGCCGCGCGTACCAGGCGCGGACTTCGCTTCCGAAGCGATAGGCCGCGAAGAGGAGGGAGAGAAATACGCCAAACAGGAAGATCACCATGCCGATGTCTACTCTGAAGGCCACCAACGGCACGGGCGCGTAATACATCTGCATCAACACGGAAACCAGTCCACCCAAGAGGGCCGGGGCGATGATAAAGAGAATATGCAATACCTTGGAGTTGATCTTCATGCCTACTCCCCCTTGACCGGAGCAATGAAGCGATAGCCCTCGGCCGGCACAGTTTCGATGTATTGCGGCTGGTCGGGGTCGTCGCCGAGGGCGCGGCGGAGTTCGGCCATGCGCGTGTCCACAGTGCGCGTGCCTGCAGGATATTCCCAGCCCCACACGGCTTCGAGCAGGCGTTCGCGCGAGACGCACTCATCGGGGTGGGTCATTAAATATTCGAGAACGGAGAAGGCTTTGGGGGTCAGGTCGAGCGTCTCGCCTTTGAGGGAGGCGCGGCGGGCGCGGCGGTCGAGGGTCAGGTCGAGGGCCGAAAGCGACCAGGAGGTGGAGAGCGAACGTTCGCCCGGACGGGCGCGGCGGAGAATGGCGCGCAAACGGGCGAGGAGTTCGTGCGGGTCGAAGGGTTTATTGAGGTAGTCGTCGGCGCCCTCCTCCAGAGCCAGGGCTCGTTCGGAGGACTCCCCCACTTGCGTCAGGAGGACGGTGGGAATCCAGTTGTTCTCGCGGCGGATGCGACGCAGCACCTCGCGCCCGTCCATGCGCGGCATAAGCACATCGAGGATGACGGCGGAGGGACGATGCGAGTGAATCTTTTCCAGCGCGGCCTGCCCGTCGGGAACCGTCAAGACGTGGTACCCGGCCCGTTCAAGGAAAGGAGCGAGGGTGGAGGCGATGGAGGGGTCGTCGTCCGCGAGCAGGATGAGGGGGCGATCGTCTTTCATATCGAGTCAACGAATCAGCGATTCAGCGAGCGGCCTCCCTCATCGGGAGGCCGCTCGTTTCTTGATTGGGTCTACTGGCTCCAAGCGAAGGTGGACATGATCGTGGCGAAGACCGCCGACTCGGCCGCTTTGTCGAAGGGAGGCGGCGGGGTGGGGAAATTGCCCGCGTGGGCGGAGTGCAACACAAAGCCGATGCTGACGCAAGCGTTCGTGTTCGGGCGGACGACGGAATAGGATTCCCATTCGTAGACGTTGCCCGCGCCGGCGCTGGAGCCGGTCTCTTTGAGGAAGGTGACGCCGTTGATAGTGACATTGCCCGAACTGGTGGACGCGCCGCCCGAGCCGGGGTAGACGCAGGGATTGGCGCCCTCGGTCACGCTCAAGTCAATGAACTTTTCAGTCAACAGCGTGCCGCCGGTGATGGGAAGGAAGATGCGGGCGACATTGTCCGATTGGCTGGCGATGGAAGAGCCGGGCGGAAATTTGAACGTGAAACTGTATTTCACATTTTGGTAGGTGTTCCAACCAGCGGTGGGAGAGGTGGTGGGCGTGACCGGCGTGGAGGTGACGGTGGGCGTCACGCCTCCCGCGCTGGCGCGATGGATGCGCGGGGCCACCCACAAGGCGCGTTGGCCGGCGGTGGCGGTTCCGATGGTAACGGTCAGGATGAATTGCACATCCTTCCCGGCCAGGAAACTCAAATCCTTGTCGTACTCAAAATACTGGCCTTCGTGTTTCTCGCCGAAGGTCCACAGGCGTTGCACCGTGGTGTCGTTGCCGACGAGGTAATCAATGCGGAAGGTGACGAAGCAGGCGGTGGCGCCATACTGGCAGTTGACGATGGTCTTGAAGCGGTCGCCCTGTTGCACGCGGAAGGCGGGATAGGTTCCTTTGATGTAGCCGTTGGTGACGGCCTGCGGGTTGGTCAAGAGGCCGGGACGCGTGTCGGTGGTTCCGTTTTCGAGTTTGGGATTGTCAATCTTGAGGACAAAGCCCTTCGCGTCGCCGTCCGTGCCGGGGCAGGGCAGAACGCCCGCGCCGGATTCCCATTTCGCTGTGCACATCTCGGCCACGAAGTCATATCCCACGCCGGCCTGCTTGGTGGGAGTGGGTCCCGTGGCGGTGGGACTGGGCGTGCCGGGGGTGGCGGTCGGGCCGGAGACTTTGATCTCCACCCAGAAAGCGGTCTGACCCGAAGAGCCAACGCCAAATTGCGCGCCGGAAGTGTTCTTCAGTTTCCAGTTACCTTTGTAGGTTCCGCCCGCGGAAGGCGCGGTCATGTTGAGAGTCAGGTCCACCGTTTGGCCGGGCTTGACCTCGTTGGTCAGCGCGTTGGAGGCGGGCGCGCCCATCTGCTCGCCGCTGACGAAGACAAGTTGATAGCCGGTCGTCCAAGCGCAGGTTCCCACGTTCTTGAGTCGCCAGGTCTTCTTGAAGGTCGCGCCGGGATTCATGGTTGTGCCATCCGGCACGGTCACATCGGCGATGAACTGGGCCTTGTCGCAACCCGAAACGGGCGTGGTCGGAACCGGCGTGGTGGGCGTGGTGGGAACCGGCGTGATGTTCGAGCCTTGACGATAAATGATCGGGTTGCCCCACAGGGCGCGGTCGCCGGTGGGCGATCCATACGCGGAGAGATAGAGGATGAATTTCACATCCTGTCCGGCCAGCGAACTAAGGTCGAGGTTGGCGCGGAAGTACTGACCTTCGAATTTTTCGCGGAAGGACCAGAAGGATTTGACCGTCCCGGTTCCAATCTGATAATCGAGCCGGTACGCGACGTAACAGGAGGTGGCTCCGCCCTCGCAGGAGACGGTGGCTTGGAACCGGTCGCCGCTCTGGACGCGGAAGGCGGGATACTCGCCCCGAATGTATCCATCGGTGACGGCTTGCGGCGCGACCAACAAACCCGGGTTGGTATCCGCGACCCCGTTCTCCAATTTCGGGTTGGCTTGTTTCAGCACAAAGCCCTTGGCGTCGCCAACCGTGCCGGGGCAGGAAAGATTCCCCGCGCCGCTGGTCCATTTGGCGTCGCAAACTTTTTCGGCAAAGTTATAGGCTACGCCGGTCGTTCCCTCGCTGGAGACCACGATCTCCACCCAGAAAACGCCATTCGCGTTCGCGCCGATTCCGAACAGGACGCCAGCGGCATTCTTTAATTGCCAGTTGCCGCGGTACTTGCCGGCCGTGGCGGGCGCGGTCATATCCACGCTCACATCTACAGTCTGGCCGGGCGCGACCGTGGCGGGCATCGCCACCGACAGGATCAAGCCCATCTTCTCGCCGCTGACGTAGACGAGGCTGTAGCCGGTCGTCCAGGCGCAAGTACCAACGTTCTTCAAGCGCCAAGTCTTCTTGAAGGCCGTGTTTGGCGCAAAGACGGTTCCGTCGGCGACGGTCACATCGGCGATGAACTGCGCGGCGTCGCAGGCAGTGGCCGCGGAGGCGGGCGTCACCGACGAGCCTGCCAGCGGAACGAACGAGACCAGCAGGGCGATCAGCACAGCCGCGGATGTTAGAGACAATCTTGTTTTCATCTCATTCTCCTCTGATACTTTCAGATTAACGTATTCGAGGCGTTCCCGGTTCCCATTTCGGATAACCTACGCTTAGTA
>CAZVAX010000063.1:0-23641 GCA_964625215.1 uncultured Anaerolineaceae bacterium
ATCCCCTGGGGCGCCAAGAAGAAGCCCCTGCCCTTGCCGCCGTCTCGACAGGCTCAACGCGACGCCTCGAAGTTGACCGTGAGCAAAGAACTTGTCCTGAGCGAAGTCGAAGGAGTGAGCGGCGTCCCACACAGATGAAATCTGTGAACTCCGATTAGGAGACCCACAAAGGGGGTTTTTCGGGCTCGCCGCTCGCCATTATTATACAACTTTCCAAAACGTTTCGCGTACGCGCGAAGGCGGCGTATTTGTGTTGTTAAGGTGCGGTCTTTCACCAACCAACTTGCGTTATAATCCAAGCGCCCCCCATTCAAAGGCGAGCCAGGCTGTGAAAATTTCAGCCGGTTCGTCTTTTGTGTTTTTTGACCGCCTTCATCCCCTTGACTTCCCATTACATCTGTACAGAGCCAGGACGGGGATTGCCAGGAAGAGGAGGATGTTCTCTCCCCCGATGGACACATCGAAAAGCAGGAATCCCAGCGGGATGGCCGTGCGAATCCCCGCCACCATCAGCGCCTGCCGGTAATGCCAGCGCACGAACTCGGTCTGCGCGCTGCCCATTTGCAGGAGCAGGATCAAGTGCCACAGCGCCGAAACCAGGATGGCGAGCAAACCCGTGAGGAAAACGGCGGCGTCCCAACTGCAATCTCCCGAGCCGGAGCAAAGCAACTGGTAGCCCGGATCCGACCCCACGACCATGAAAAAGGTTGGGATGGTCAGGAGCGGCGAAAACCACAACCACGCATAGGCGGCCCTGGCTCGTTGGCGTTCGGTGTTTATGTTCGACATGGCAATCTCCTTTGGCGCTTAATCAAACCCATTCGGTCTGATTTCGTTTTCCTCCGCACGATACCAAATTGCGACTGCCAAAGACAGGTCGAGCGCTGCCAAAAGACGCCAGGTTTGCAAAATAAATTTTGCGTTACGCGATCACCGCGCCGCTGCGCGCGGGAACGATGAAATGCAGACGGTCTCCCTCACGCGCGATTTCCGACGGCTGGCCGAATATCGCCATCGGTTTCTTTCTCGCTTCCACTCGGACCTCGATGCGGCGCGCTTCGTCCCCCGCGTTGACCGCCACCACCAGCGACTCGCCCTCGTGGGCGCGGCGGAAGGCGTAGACTCCGTCGGCGGCCCAGAGCCGCTCGAAGGTCCCGCGGCGAAGCGAGGGATGGGACTTGCGGAGGGAGATGGCGGTCCGCAAATAGTTCAGCAGGTCGCGGTCCCATTTCGATTCGTCCCACGGGAAGGAGCGTCGGCAGTCGGGGTCGTGCTGGCCCTCGAGGCCGATCTCGTCGCCGTAGTAGACGCTGGGCGCGCCGGGGAGGGTCATCATCAACAGCCAGGCGAGTTTGAGCGAGTCCTTGTCGCCGCCCGCGCAGGTGAGGAAGCGCGGCATGTCGTGGCTGTCGAGCAGGTTGTAGTTGACGCGCGTCACCGCCGGGGAGTAGAGATGAAGGATACGGTCAATCTCGCTGGCGAACGCGCCGGCTTCCATGTTGGGGTGGACGCGGCCCTGCAATCCGCCGGCCTGGTTGACCACGCTCATGTCGAGGCGTTTGCCCGCGCAGAAAGAAAGCGCGGCGGCGGTGAAGAGGTAGTTCATCACCGCGTCGAATTGGTCGCCTTGCAGCCAGCGCGAGGCCTCGTGCCAGATCTCGCCGACGATGTAGGCCTCGCCGTTGAGGGCGCGCACGCGGCGGCGGAACTCCTGCCAGAACGAGTCGTCGTTGATCTCGCCCGGCACGTCCAGCCGCCAACCGTCAATGCCAAATTTGATCCAAAACTCGGCCACATCAAAGAGGAAGGCGCGCACGGCGGGAGTCTCGGTGCGGAATTTGGGCAGGGCCGGCAAATTCCACCAACCCTGGTAGCCGATGGCTTTGAGGCTGCCCTCGCCGTTTTTGAGGGCGCGCAGTTCGCCGGTGCCGGGATACGCGCCCCAATGTTTCTTGCCGCGCAGGCGTTCCTCGTCGAAGTGAAACCAGTCGAGGTAGGGCGAGGCCGCGCCGGTTTCGAGAACGTGATGGAATTGCCACAGTCCGCGCGAGGCATGATTGAATACCCCGTCGAGGATCACTTTCATGCCGCGCTGGTGCGCCTCAACCAGCAACAATTTCAGCGCGTCGTTGCCGCCGAGGAGGGGGTCCACGTTGTAGTAGTCGTAGGTGTGGTAGCGATGGTTGGAGGCCGAGGCGAAGACGGGGTTGAGGTAAATGGCGTTGAAGCCGAGGTTGTGCAGGTAATCCAATTTTTCCGTCACGCCGAAGAGGTCGCCGCCTTTGAAACCGTGGACGGAGGGAGGCGTGTCCCATGGCTCGAAGGGAAGGGATGAGGCGGGATTCTTTTTGCTGCGCGCAAAACGGTCGGGGAAGATTTGGTAGAAGATGGCGTCTTGAACCCAGTCGGGAGTGTGCATGGAAACCCTTTGGAATTATGAAGTATGAAAGATGAAAGATGAAGGATGAAAGATGCGCCGTCATTGCGAGGGTGATCTTCCCGAAGCAATCTCCGCGCACGGGGAGGGGATTGCTTCGTCGGGAAGTGCGCCCTCCTCGCAATGACGGATTGTCGAGCGTTGATTAAAGTCTCACTGGCTTTCCCGTCTCGGCAGATTTGAGGAGGGCAAGGAGGGCGGCGGCGTTGGCGCGGCTGTCGTTGAGGGGGACGCGGGGAGGTTTGTTGAGCAGGATGGCGTCGCACAGGTCTTCCACTTCGCCCGAATACAACTCCGGGCCGGGGACGTGGACGGTTTCGATTTTGTTTTTATTGCTCACGCGGCGGATCTGAAACTGCGCGCGCAGTCCCGGCTTGAAGGGGACGGGGATTTCCATCACCGCCTCCGTGCCGACGATTTCGATGTACGACCGCAACGGGGATTGGAATCCGCAATCGAATTCGGCGTGGACTCCGTTGGCGAATTTCATCTGGCCGAAGAAACTCAAGTCGCTTCCATCCTGACCACTGACCTGCCAGCCGAACACTTCGCTTGGTTCGCCCGCGATCATGCGCGCGTACGAGACGGGGTAACAGCCTACGTCCCAGATGCTTCCGCCGCCCATCTCTTTGACGAGGCGAAAGTCGCCTTCGCGGCGCATGAGGAAGGTGAACGCGCCTTTGATGAGTTGCAGTTGTCCGAGCGCGCCTTTGTCCACCATCTCTTTCACTTTCATGGTTTGTGGGTGGGAGCGGTACATGAAGGCTTCGGCCAGGATTTTGCCGGTCTCTTTGGAGGCGGCGATGATGGCGTCCACTTCTTCCAATGAACAGGCGAGGGGTTTTTCGCACAGGACATGTTTGCCGGCGCGCAGGGCTTTGATCGTCCATTCGGCGTGGAGGTGGTTGGGGAGGGGATTGTAGATCACGTCCACTTCGGGGTCGGCGAGCAGGGACTCGTAACTGCCGTAGGCGCGCGGGATGTTGTGTTCGCGCGCGAAGTCGCGGGCGGCGCTTTCGCTCCGAGATGCAACGGCCCGGAGGGAGGTCCGCTTGGAGGCGTGGAGGGGAGGAATGAGGGCGCGGTTGATGCGCGCGGTGGAGAGGAGTCCCCATTTCAGGACGCGGTCGGTCATCCTAGCCTTTGAGCGAACCGGCCAGAAGTCCGCGCAGGAAGTAGCGGCCGAGGAAGATGTAGACGAGCAGGGTGGGAAGCGCGGCGAGCAGGGAGCCGGCCATTTGCACGTTCCATGAAATGATCTGGCTGCCGGCCATGTTGTTTAGCGCGACGGTGATGGGCCAGGAGCGGTTGCCGGTGAGGACGACGGCGAAGAGGAAGTCGTTCCAGGCGGAGGTGAATTGCCAGATGAGAACGACGACGAAACTGGGGATGGAGATGGGCAGGAGAATCCAACGGTAGATGCCGAGCATGTCGGCGCCGTCTATTTTGGCGGCTTCGAGGAGTTCCTGCGGGAGCGAGGCGTAGTAGTTGCGGAAGGTAAGGGTGGTGATGGGGATGCCGTAGATGATGTGCGCGATGATGAGGGCCGGGATGCCGCCCAAACCGAGCGGGCGCAGCGTGGCGTTGACGAAGATCACCAATGGAATGAGGATGGATTGGTAGGGGATAAACATCCCAAAGAGGATGAAGGGGAAGATGAAATCGGCGCCGCGGAATTTCCATTTGGCGAGGATGAATCCGTTGAGCGAGCCAAGCATGGAGGAGATCAGCGCGGCGGGGATGACCATCAGGAAACTGTTCCATAAGGAGGGCGCGAGTTTGGAGTAGGCCTCGATGTAATTGTCGAAGGCGATGCCGCGCGGCAGGTTCCACATGGTTTGCAGGTCAATCTCCTCGAAACTCTTGAAGCCGGTCACGAGAATGACGTACATGGGCAACAGGTAAAAGACCGCCATGGCGACCAGCGGAACGTAGAGCCAGTATCGTTTGATGCGGAGGGAGGAAGTCATGCCTGCGTCTCCGTTTTGAGAGTAAATCGGATGTAGGGAACGATCAACACGGCCACGCTGATGAGCAGAAGGATGCCGATGGCCGCGCCGCGCCCATAGAAGAGTCCGTCGAAGGTGGTCTGCCACATGTAGATGGCGGGAACGTCGAGGGGAAGTTGTTTTCCTGCCACGGCGATGATGAGGTCGAAGACCTTGAGCGACATGTGCCCGAGGATGATCAGCGCCGAGAGCGTGACGGGCGAGAGCAGGGGCAGCATGATGTGGCGGTAGATTTGGAATTCGTTCGCGCCGTCAATTTGGGCGGCCTCGCGCAACTCCACCGGGATGGAGCGAAGTCCGGCCAGGTAGAGCGCCATGGTGTAGCCCGACATCTGCCAGATGGCGGCGAGGGCGATGGCGGCGATGCCCCAGGTTTCGGTGGTGTGCCATTTGTTGATCAAAAAATCGAGGTGAAGATAGGAGAATAATAAGTTCAATCCGCTCAGGCGATCTCCTTCGGCGGGATTCATCAGCCAGCGCCAGACCACGCCGGTCACGATGTAGGATATCGCCATCGGGAAGAGGAAGAGACTGCGGAAGAAGCCCTCGCCTTTCAGTCCCTGGTCGAGCATGACAGCCAGGAAGAATCCGAGCAGGATGCTTCCAATCACGAAGACCCCCGTAAAGATCAAGGTGTTTCGCACATCCACGAGAAAGCGCGGATCGGAAAACAGATTGATGTAATTGTTCAAGCCGGCCCACGTGTAATCGGGATTCAATCCTTTCCATTCGCTGAGCGAGACGCGCATGGACCACGCGATAAACCCATAAATGAAGATCACCACCGCGACGATGGAGGGCGCGATCAGCACAATGGAAAGATAGCGATCCTTGTCCTTGAACATGGCGGGCCTCTTTCAACTTACGGAGATTGTCGAGGCTCCGCCGTTGCTGGCGGAGCCTCGATATTGTACCCGGATTTTACTTGCAAGGACCGGAGGACGCGCATGCCGCAACCAGCGCGGCCTGGAAGGTGGCCAGGTCGCCACTCTGGATGAAGAGGCCGAGCGCGGTGTCAATCTCGGATTTCCAGGAGTCGTTGGCCACCACGCCGTGGGTCAACGAGCCGACCACCACGTTGCTGGCCCAGTCTTCCATGGCCGATTGCAGATAGACGCCAAAGAGCGACTTGTCACAGTCGGTGCGGGCGCAGATGGAGCCCTTCACCGGGTTGAAGGCTTCCTGACCTTCCTTGGAACCGGCCACCTTCAGCCAGTCCTTGGCGGCTTCTTCGTTCGGCGCGCCGACGGCCAGCACGAAGGAGTCGGACAGGAATTGGAAGACGCCCACGCTACCGGGGACGGGAGCCCAGCCATAATCCGTTTCGGGGGTCTTGCCGAGTTCGCGGAAGTAGCCTTCGGCCCAGTCGCCCATCACGTTGAAGGCCGCGTCGCCATTGACGACCAATTGGGCCGCGTCCTGCCAGGACAACGAGGCGGAGTCGCTGTTGGTGTAGGTGAGAATCTTGGCATAGTTCTCGAGCGCGGCGGTGACCTCAGCGGAGCCCCAGTCGGTGGAGCCGTCCCACAGGCCGTTGTATTTGTCGGCGCCGAGCGTGCCGAGCAGAACGGTCTCGAGCAGGTGCATCTTGGTCCACTGTTCGCCGAGGGCGAGCGGGGTCACACCGGCGGCCTGGAGGGTGTCCATGGCGGCAAACCACTCATCCATGGTGGTGGGAACTTCCACGCCATTATCGGCAAGCACCTTCGGGTTGTACCAAAGCACGTTGGCGCGGTGGATGTTGACTGGCACGGAGTAGATGTCGCCGCCCTGCGAGATGAGCGGGATCAGCGTCTCGGGCATCACCTTGAGCCACCCTTCGGATTCGTACAGGTCGTTGAGGGGCTGAATCTGATTGCCGGCCACGTAGGTGCCGATCAGTTCCTGGCCCGCGTGTCCCTGCCACGAATCGGGCGGGTCGCCGGCTTGCAGACGGGTGGCCAACACAGCGCGCGCGTTCGTTCCAGCGCCGCCCGCCACAGCCGCATTGATAAACTCAACGCCGGGATACTTCGCGTTGAATACCTTGATCATGGCTTCGAGGCCGGCCGCTTCGCCGCCGCCTGTCCACCACGAGAACACTTCCACTTTCTTGGCGCCGCCGCCGCAGGCCGTAAGAGCCAGGGAGGCGATCACCAAAACGCTCAAAAGCGCGAAAAGATTCTTATTCATTCTTCTCTCCTTGAATTTGTTGAGATTTGTTTTAGCGCAAAGCAGGCAATCTGAAACGACTTGATGAGAGGAATCACCTCCTTTCGACCTGGGTTGGATTCGACAGCACGTTGTCTACGACGATGGCGATTGCTCCAATCAGGCTGGCGTCCTGTCCGAACGAGGAGAGGACCACTTCCGCCTGTTGGTCAATTTCGGGGAGGGTATGTTGCGGAATCACCTCGCGAACGGCGGGCAGGAGGTAATCGCCGGCCAGGCTGAGCGGTCCGCCGAGGATGATCTTTTCGGGATTGAAGATGTTGATCAGCCCGGCAAAGCCTTGTCCCATGGCGCGGCCGGCTTCCGTGAACGACTCGATGGCTTCCGGGTCGCCGGCGTCGGCGGCTTGCTTGATGAGGGCGATGGTGAGCGGGCTACGCTGTTCGGCCATCAATTGCGGGATGATGCTGTTGCGTTTTACCTCCAGCCGCGCCTGCACGCGTTGGATGATCGAATATTGATTGGCGAAGGTTTCCCAGCATCCGCGGTTTCCGCAATGACAAACGGTTTGCGCGGGATTGGGCATGATGGGGGAGTGGCCGATCTCCCCGGCGTAGCCGTTTTTGCCGCGATACAACTTTCCATTCAGGAAGAGTCCGCCGCCGATGCCCACGCCGGCAAACACGAAAATGAAATCGTGAGTCAGCCGGGCGCTTCCAAACAGGTGTTCCCCAATGGTGGCGGCGTTCGCGTCGTTTTCTATAATGACTTTCAGTTTGGTATGTTCGGAAAAAATTTTTCGGAAAGGGACGTTCTTCCAATGCAGGTTGGGGGCGAAGATCAACACCCCTTCTTTCAAGTCAACCGTTCCCGGCGTGGCAAGGCCGAGGCCCAGATACCGATGACCTTTTTTTCTTCCAACCGTCATGGCGTCTTTTACAATTCGCAGGGTCTGCTCGATCATCACATCCTGCGCCTGGTATGGATCGGCGTCCTCCTTCTTTTGCCATACCAGGTGACCCAGGAAATCGGACACTCCCACTGACACAAAATCCACGCCGAGTTCCACGCCGATGATGTAACCGGCCTGCGGGTTCATTTCCAACAGGGTGGCGGGTCGGCCGGCCCCAGCCGAGTTGAGGCCCGTTTCGTGCACCAGTCCGCGCTCGAGCAGGTCGTCTACCAGGCTGGAGACGGTGGATTTGTTCAAGCCCGTCAACACCGCGAGTTGCGCGCGCGAGATGGGCGCCTGCGTCTGGATCAAGCGCAGGACGGCGGAGAGATTGGTCTCACGGACAAAGGCTTGGTCGGGGGTGTTTTTGACCATCGAATTAGTATGTTGGGGCAACAAACTAATTCCATTATAGCCCCCCGGAGAATTTTGTCAACTTAAATTTTTCCGGGCGGTTTCGCCGAGGCAAAAACCAGGCGGGGTTTTCGAGGAAGGAGGATCCGCGCGGGGGAATGAAACGAAAAATGGACGGGAGCCGGACGGGGGTCCGTGTGAGGCGAGGCGGTTAAAAAAAATAGAGCGAGACTTTGTGTCCCGCTCTATGGTTGCGGTCGCGTTATCCTTTCACGCCGCCGATGGTCAAGCCGCCGAGGATGTACTTTTGCAGGTAGAGGTACACGAGCGAAACGGGCAGGGCGATGATGATGGCCATGGCCGCGAACTGCGACCAGGGCACGCTGCCCGCGAATTGACCGACCATGTTGTAGAGGGCCATGGTGAGGGTGAAATCTTTGGGATCGGTGAGGAATTGCCACGAGATGGCGAACTCGGACCAACTGCTCATGAAGCCGAGGAAGCCCGTGACCGCGAGGGCGGGGATGGAGAGGGGCAGGGTGACGCGGAAGAAGGCTTGGTTGGGAGTGCAACCGTCAATGAGGGCGGCTTCTTCGAGTTCCTTCGGAACGGTGTCGAGGTAGCCTTTGAGGTTCCAGATGGCGAAGGGAAGCAAGCCGGAGAGGATGGCAAGACCGACGCCCCAAAGGGAGTTGCGCAGGTTGAAGCCCGCGATGGCAACCTTGTTGAGTAGCACGAAGAGGGCCGGGAGGGTGGCGATGGCTGGCAACATCAAAACCGTCAGCACAGCCAGCATGAGCGCTTGTCTTCCTGCAAAGCGTAGACGGGAGAAGGCGTAGGCCGCGAAGACGCCTACCAACACAGACGCGACTGCGGTGCCGAGGGAGAGTCGCAGGCTGTTGAAGGCCAATTCGGGCAGGCTGACCGGATTGGGGGTGGGTTGCTCGAAAACCTTGGCGTAGGAATGGAGGGAGGCGCCCTCCGGTATGAGACGTAGTTCGCTGGGACGCAGGTTGTCGGTAGGGTCGAGCGAGAGGCTGACGATCCACAGGATGGGGTAGATGACGATGAAGGCGATCAATCCCAGGAAGAGTTGCAGGAAGAGTTGATTCAGAAGCGGCAGTTGACGGCCGCCTCGCGAGGAGGTTGTCAATTGTTTCAGGCGGTTGGGAAGGGAGATGGATTCACGCATCGTAGCTCTCCGTCGCTTTGGTGATGTAGTTGGTCAGCAAGGTGAGTCCGAGCAGAATGAGGAAAATGTACACACAGAAAGCCGCGGCCACGCCGTAGGCGCGTTGTTCGTTCACGAGGCGGAAGGCCGCGGTGAGCAGGATCTCCGTTTTGCGGAGCGGACCTCCGGCCGATAGGAAGTAGATGAGGGTGAATAAGTTAAATGTGACCACGATGCCGTACACGGCGGCGGGAATCATGGCCGGGCGGAGCAGGGGCAGGGTGATGCGCCAGAAGCGTTGCGAGCCGCTGGCCCCGTCAATTTCGGCGGCTTCATAGAGTTCTTTTGGAATGGATTGGAGCGCGCCGGTTGCGACGATGGTCATGAAGGGCCAGCCCAGCCAAACGTTGGTGATGAGCAGGGCAAAATAGGAGAGGGTGAGCGGAAGCCAGGAGATGGGATAATCCAATTGCTCGATCCAACGAATGTGGAACGTCTCGGCGGGCAGGTTGAACCAACTCCCGAAAATGGTCAATCCCTGGTTGATGGCGCCGTAATCGGGGTCGAACATGTTTCGGAAAATGTTGGCGACAATGATCTGCGGGATGATGATGGGCAGAATGTAAATGGCGCGGTAGATCTTTTTGAACCAGAGTCCCTCGGTGTTCAACGCGACGGCAATGACGATGCCCAAGGCCACGTGAATGAAGACGTTGGAAAAGGTCCAAAACAGGTTGAAGCCGAGCGAGTACCAAAATTCATAACTGGACAGGCCGAGGTCTTTGGTAAGGATGTTGATGTAATTTGTAAACCCCACAAAGTTTGGGAGCGGCGCGTCGAAGCGCAGGTTTTTGATGCCGTAATCGGTGAACGACATCCAGACCTGGAACCCCATCGGATAGAAGGTGATGACTCCCATGACCAGGAAAGCGGGAATCAGGTAGAAGTATGGATTGAGCCTTTTTTGAAGCGATTTTCCTCCCCCGGCGGCGCTGTCAAATACGCTATGCGTCTCTGCCATTGGGACCTCCGTGAACTCTCGACGGGATAAACGATAAGGCAGGGAGCGCCCTCCGCGGCGCTCCCTGCAAAATCGAGCGGGTCTTACTTCTTGTTGGCGGTGTTCATGGCCGCGCAGGCTTCGGCGACGACAGTCGCGGCGTCACCCTGGCCTTCGAGCAGTTTGGTGGTGGCGTCGTTGAACGGGCCCCACCAGTTGCCGAACTCGGCCGATTGCGGGCGCGGGAAACCGGCGTTGGCAATATCGGCGAAGGTCTTGATCATCGGGTCGGTAATGGCGATGTCGGTGCGTCCCATCGGGGAGCCGGCTACATTGGCGTAGATGGCGGCGCCTTCTTTGCCAAAGATGTAGAGGGCCAAATCAACGGCGGCCTGTTTGTTGGCGCTGTTCGGGTTGATGTACCAGCCGTCAATGCCGGTCATGGGGGTGGCGGCGCCGGCAGGCCCGGCGGGCAGGGCAACCACGCCCAGTTTGTCGCCCAGTTTCTCCTTGAAGGTACCGAGCATCCACGGGCCGGTGACGATGAAGGCGGCGGTGCCATCGGTGAACATGGCATTCGCCTTGCCTTCGTCGGGTTCAAAAACTGCGCCGGCTTCCTTCAGATCGGCCATCCACTGGAAGGCCTCTTCGAAGCCGCCCTGGTCGGCCACGCACTTGCCGGTCTCGTCCATCAACTTGCCGCCAAAAGCGCCGGTGAACCAACCATAGTTGAAGTAGTCCCACGGGCGCATGACGAGCAATTTGCCATCCTGCGCCTGGGCCAACAGTTCGTCGGTGGTGGTGGGAGGCGTCTCGACCAGGTCCTTGTTGTAGAACAAGCCGACGGCCTTGGCGATGCCCGGCACGCCGTAGAGTTTGCCTTCGTAGGTCATGCCGTCAATCGCGAGTTGGGAGAAGCCGTCGAGTTTACCAGTCGTGTATTCGTCAATTGGAGCGACGAGTCCGCCGCGGATCCAGTTGCCGAAATCATCGTTGGGCATGGTGAACATGTCTGGGCCGCCGCCAGCCGCCACTTCAGTGGACCACTTGTTGGCGAGTTGGTCGAACGGAACGGACAGGACTTCGATTTCCACGTTCGGGTTGGCTTCCTTGTACTTGGCGATGATCTCGTTGATGGCTTTCTCTTCGTTTTCACCGGTGTGATAGGAATGCCAGATGGTCAACTTGGCGGGTTCCGCTTTGGGACCGCAAGCCGAGAGCAACATGGTGGCAATCAGCAGGAGGCTGAGCGCCAGAGCGAGTTTGTTTTTCATCGTTCTCTTCTCCTTGATAGGTTGAAATGAAGTAATCTCTGTTCAGGGCGCATGCGCCGGAAGGGATTCGCGCGTCGTTTCGTTCTCTTCTCAGCCTCACCTCCTTTCGTGAGATTATCGAATGGCCTGTTCCGTCTCCGCGTCGAAGATGTGGATTCGATCCATATTAAAGGCGATCTGGATCTGATCGTTGACGCGGTAGCGCGAGCGCGGATCCACCCGCGCCACGAAAGTGTTGTTTCCGCTCATGAGATAGAGCACGATCTCGTTGCCCATCAATTCGATCACATCCACTTTGGTGGGGATTTTTTCGGTATGAATGTTCGGCGGGGTGAATTCGGGGTTGTGAATATCCTCGGGGCGGATGCCGAAGGTGACCTTTTTGCCATCGAGGTTCGAATACAGCGCCGTTTGCTCCTGGGGAATTTGGACGCTGAACGCGTCGGTCTCGACAAACAATTTGCCCTGCTCCTTCTTCATTTTGGCGGGGAAGAAGTTCATGGCGGGCGAGCCGATGAATCCGGCTACAAAGAGATTGTTGGGTTTATCGTACAGGTTTTGCGGCGTGTCGATCTGCTGGAGTTCCCCTTTGTTGATGACGGCGATTCGGGTGGCCATGGTCATGGCTTCTACCTGGTCGTGGGTCACGTAGATGAAGGTGGTCTGGAGTCGTTGGTGCAGTTTGCTGATGTTGGCGCGGGTTTCCACGCGTAGTTTGGCGTCCAGGTTCGAGAGCGGCTCGTCGAAGAGAAAGACCTTTGGCTCGCGCACGATGGCCCGTCCGACCGCGACGCGCTGGCGTTGTCCGCCCGAAAGTTGACGCGGCTTGCGGTTGAGCAAATCCTGCAGGCCGAGGATATCCGCCGCTTCCTGAACCCGGCGCTTGATCTCCTCTTTCGGCATCTTGCGCAGTTTCAAGCCGAAGGCCATGTTGTCGTATACCGAAAGGTGCGGATACAGCGCGTAGGACTGGAACACCATGGCGATGTCGCGGTCCTTGGGGGCGATGTCGTTCACCACCCGGTCGCCGATCAAAATCTGACCGCTGGAGATTTCCTCCAGCCCGGCCAGCAAACGCAGGGCTGTGGTTTTACCGCAACCCGATGGGCCGACGAGCACGAGAAATTCCTGGTCTTCGATCTTGAAGCTCAGGTCGTTGACGGCTTTCATGCCGCCGAAATCTTTTGTTACATGTTCGAACGTGACGCTAGCCATGGGTTCCTCCAATTGAAAAGAGTATAGTGCTTTTATTATACGCCTAACTCTTTCCCGTTTCTGCAATTTGATGCAAGGCGGTGGAAGCCGCCTGAACAACCGCGCCCATCCCCGATGAACGCCTGCCAAGCAGGGCGGTGGTGATGCGCACCGCCTGCGCCGCGGCGGGCAGACTGCGCTTCTGTACCGCCTTCCGAACCGGCTCCAAAAACAGGTCGCCGATCTGGGCCACGCCTCCGCCCACCACAATGCTGTCTGGATTGAAGAGATTAACCAAGCCCGCGATGGCGATGCCGAGATGATCCCCGGCGTTGACGATGATCTGCTGGGCGACCGGGTCGCCCTGGCGGGCCGCGTTGGCAACGTCAATGGCGGTGATGCGCTCCGCCGGCCGGATGTCCGCGAGAATCGTGCGGGCGTTGTTGCCCACCATTTCACGCGCGATGCGGGCGATGGCGTGTCCGCCGGTCAGGGTTTCGAGACAGCCGCGATTGCCGCAATTGCACAGCGGACCGTTTTCCTCGATGGTGAGATGGCCGATCTCGCCGGACGAGCCGGTGGCGCCGCGATAGATTTGTCCGCCGATCAGCAGGCCTGCGCCCACGCCCGTTCCGATCTTGATATAGGCCAGGTTGCCCGCGCCGCGTTCCGCGCCGTAAGCCCATTCGCCGAGCGCGCCCAGTTCAGCGTCATTATTGAGCGAGACGGGATGTCCCCACCGTTCTTGAAGCGAGTCGCGAATGGGGAACCGGTCCCAGCCCGGCATGATCGGCGGCGCGAGGACCATCCCCGCTTCAGACACGATCGGGCCGGGTACGCCCACCCCAACGGCGGAGAGGTCGCCCAATCCACGCTGGACTCCGGCAAGCAATTCTTTCAATAGCGAATCGGCTTGGCTGAGGCAAGCCTCCGGCCCCTGGGCAATATCGAACGGAACCTCTTTCTCCGCGATCACCTGACCGGACACATTGGCGAGGATGATCGTGAGGTGGGTGGCGCCCATGTCTATGCCCGCGACCAGCCCGCGGTCCGCGTTGACTGAGAGCAAGATGGGCGGACGTCCGCTGGAGGCAACGCGGCTTTCGACTTCGTGGATCAGGTCCGCCTCCATCAAGTCGTTCACGATGGATGTGACGGCAGCGCGGGTGAGGCTCAGTTTTTGGGCGAGTTCCACGCGTGAAATGCCCCCCGGCGTGAAGCGAATTAAATCCAGGACAGCATGTTTGTTAAAGTACTTTACATTCTGAGAGCGGGAAGGCTGAATGAAAGCGACCAAACCGGCAAATCCTTGTTGTTTAGAGAGGATATTCTGATTTTATAATAGCACAAATTATTAATTTGTCAATAGGGTTAACAAAATATTAAGGTTGGTGAAACAAAAAGCCCCGCTCAAGGCGGGGCTGAACAGCTTGGGTTTATTTATCGCAGCGCAGACCAGCCCGCGTATCCGGCGGTGTCGCCGAGTTCGGCCTCGATGCGCAGGAGTTGATTGTATTTGGCGACCCGGTCCGAGCGGGCGGGAGCGCCGGTCTTGATCTGGCCGGCGTTGAGGGCCACCGCCAGGTCCGCGATGGTGGCGTCTTCGGTCTCGCCGGAGCGATGGGAGATGACCGTCCGCCAGCCCGCGCGGTGACACAGTTCCGCCGCCTGGATAGTCTCAGTGACCGAACCGATCTGATTGAGCTTGACCAGCAGGGCATTGGCCGCGCCCTCCTGAATTCCGCGTCGGACGCGCTCGGGGTTGGTGACCAGCAGATCGTCGCCCACGATCTGGATTTTGTCGCCGAGTTTCTTCGTCATCAACTTCCACGATTCCCAGTCGTCCTGCGCGTGGCCGTCTTCGATGGAGACGATGGGGTAGTCCTTGACCCACTTGGCCCAGAATTCCACCATCTGCTCGCCGGTGAATTTTTTGCCTTCCTTGCGCAGGTTGTAGGTTTTGGTTTCTGCCTCGTAAAACTCCGAGGCGGCGGGGTCGAGCGCGATTGCCACCTGCTCGCCGCGCCCGGCTTTAAATCCGGCCTTTGCGATGGCGGCCATCACCAACTCAAGCGCCTCCTCGTTGGTTTTGAGCGCGGGCGCGTAACCGCCCTCGTCGCCGACGAGAGTGGGGTAGCCTTTTTCTTTCAGCACCGACTTGAGCGCGTGGTAGATCTCCGCGCCCCAGCGCAAACCCTCGGCGAAACTTTCCGCGCCGAACGGCATGACCATGAACTCCTGCATGTCGGTAGATTGCCAGCCGGTATGCGCGCCGCCGTTCATAATGTTCATCATCGGGACGGGGAGGACGTGCGCGTGCACGCCGCCGAGGTAACGATAGAGCGGAAGCCCGAACGAGTTGGCCGCGGCCTTCGCGACGGCCAGGCTGACTCCCAAAATCGCGTTCGCGCCCAGTTTGCTTTTGTTGGGCGTGCCATCGAGGGCGAGCATGGCAAAGTCAATGCCGCGCTGGTCGGAGGCGTCCATGCCGAATAGTTCTTGCGCGATCGCATCATTGACGTTGGCCACGGCTTTGCTGACGCCCTTGCCGAGGTAACGCTTCTTGTCGCCGTCGCGCAGTTCGAGGGCTTCGTGCTCGCCGGTGGAGGCGCCGGAGGGAACCGCGGCGCGGCCCCACGAGCCGTCCATGAGCGACACTTCCACCTCCACGGTGGGGTTGCCGCGCGAGTCGAGAATCTCCAGCGCGGAAATGCTTTCGATTGTTGTGTCCATGCTGAACTCCTGGTAGTGTATTGTCGGGAAATCATTCCCGTACTATTCGATTGCCTTCAAGTATACCCACATTCTTCGACATGAACTCAACCATTGCCAATCCCGAATCCGATCCCCGCGACCGCAGACGCCTTTATTTCCACATCACGCCTCTTCGGCGGATCGTTGTCGCCGTTTTACGCGCCGGTTCTTTCTTCCTCATGGATCGCGATGTGAAGGGATTGGAAAACTTTTCGCTCGACGGCGCGGCGATTATGGCCTGCAACCACGTCACCGATTTCGACGTGTTCCCGATGCAATTTTCCCTGCCGCGTCCGATGTTCTACATGGGCAAAGCGGACTTATTCCAGAATCCCATCATGGATCGAGTGATTTGGAACCTGGGCGCGTTTCCGGCGGCGCGCGATAAGAAGGATTCCTGGGCGTACAATCACGCGCTCAAGATCCTCGCGCACGGTCAGACTCTCGGCATGTTCCCCGAAGGGACGCGCTCCAGAGGCCGCGGCCTGGGCGTGGCAAAAACCGGCGCCGCGCGACTTGCCATCGAGTCCAACGCTCCCATCGTCCCGATGGCGATCACCGGCACGGACCGATTCATCCAACGTTTCCCGCGTCGCGCCCGCGTGACGGGAGCCTGCTTCCGCCTCTCCGGTCTCATCCCGACGAAACGCCCCTCGCCCTCACCGACCGGCTGATGTTCACCCTCGCCTCCGCCCTCCCGCCTGAGATGCGCGGGGTGTACGCGGAAATCCCCAAAGGCTTTGAGCGGAAATGAAACTGGCCTCCCGTTTTGGGAGGCCAGTTTCATTGTCGGAACGAAATCGCTACGGGGTGATGAAACTGAACACGATGGACCAGTCGCTTGGGCCGAACAGGCCATTTGTGCGCACGCGCCAATAGTAGGTAGTAGCGGGGGAGAGCGCGCGTACGACGGAATAGGTCGTTCCGCCAAGGGTTTGGTTGACCACGTAGGAGGAGAACGACTTAACCTTCGAAATCTGAATGGTGTAGCCGGTGATGCCCGCGCCGAAGGAGACGTTCCACGTGAAGGCAGGTTTGAGCGAACCGACCGTCTCTCCGCTGAGGGGGGTGAGCAATTCCGGCGGGCTGTATTTGATGCGCAAGGGGCGAGTCGCCCAAGCGCTGTAATCGCCATTCGCGGCGACCGAGCGCACGCGCCAATTGTATCCAGCGCCGGTTTGCAGTATCACCTTGTCGAAGGAGGCGGCGATATCGTAGATGAAGTTTTCGTAGTAGATGTTGTTGAATTTCGCGTCGGTGGCGATCTGGAATTGGTAATGATCGAAGATCACACCCGCGGGGACGGTGGAGTTGGTCCAGTCGAAGACCACGCTCGCCCCGGAGAGCAAGGCGTTATTTTCCGGCAGAACCAGGGTGGGCGTGGAAGGCGGGTTGCCGGTGGTGAAGGAATACACCTCCGAGTAGGCGCCCCAGATCACGCCGTATCGCGGGCGGACTCTCCAGTAATAGGTTTTGGCTCCGTACAAATCGGTGGTGGGTTGATATTCCGACGGGGTTGTGTTGGTACTGAGAACCTTCGTGTTGAAGGTAGGCACCGCCGAAATCTCCAGGCCGTAGCCGGTCGCGCCGGAAATGTCCACCCAATCGAAGAAGGGACGCTTGTTGGGCAACACTTCTCCATCGGGCGGAGAGATCAAGATGGCGGAGGAGAGAACCGTGGAGAAAGCCCAATACGTTCCAGAGTCCGCGTAGACGGATCCGCCGGGGTTGACGGCGCGCACTTGCCAGTAATACGTGGCGTCTTTGGCGAGCCCGCTCAGGGTCACGCTGGTGGCGAGGTTGTTGTTGGTCCAGCTGGAGCAGGCGCTGTCGTTAGTCTGATCGTAGCAGTATTCGTATGAAGCCGCGCCCGCGCTCGGTCCCCAACTGAGCGTGAGGGTGGTGGGACGATTGATCGCGCCGTTGACCGGGCTGATCTTCCCGAATGCGCCCGGCGCAGGCGGGATGGTGGTGAACGACCAGAAGGCAGTCGCGCTTCCATCGGCGTAGGTTGTATCCGTGATGTTAACGGCGCGCGCATGCCAGTAATAGGTGGTACTGGTAGCGAGTCCACTCAGAGCCACGCTCGTGGATGCGCCATTGCTAATCCAGTTCGAGCAGGCGTTGTCGTTGGTGGTGTCGTAGCAATACTCGTAGGTAGTTACGCCCGTACTCGCGCCCCAACTCAACGTGGGCGAGGTGGAGACGTTGATGGAGCCGTTGGCCGGGCCGGATTTTCCGAACGCGCCAGGCGGGTAGGGCAGGGTGGTGAAGATCCAGTCGGCTTTCACGCCGCCGTTCGAGTAGGTGGTGCCGGTGTTGTTGGTGGCGCGCACGTGCCAGTAGTAGGTGGTGGCGTAGTTCAGTCCGCTGATCGCCGCGCTGGTGCTTGTGCCGACGTTGGTCCAGCCGGAGCAGGCGTTATCGTTGGTGGTGTCGTAGCAATATTCGTAGTAACTTGCGCCGCTGCTGGCGTTCCACGACAGGGTCAGCGAGATGGGCCGATTGGTGGAGTTGTTGGCCGGGCTGGATTTGCTGAACGATCCGGGCGGAGGCGGTTTGGTGCTGAACGACCAGTACGCGCCGGCGTCGGCATAGGTTGTGCCGCCGGGGTTTTTGGCGCGAACCTGCCAGTAGTAGGTTTTGCCGTAACTCAGGCCGGTGAGGGCTTTGCTGGTGGCTGTGCCGGCCGCCCTCCAGTTGGAGCAGGCGTTGTCGTTGGTCTGATCGTAGCAATATTCGTACGAGGTCGCGCCCGCGCTGGCTGTCCACGAAATGGTGGGATTGGTCGGTTGGTTGGTCGCGCCGTTGGACGGGGTGAGTTTATCGAACAGGCCGGGCGGATTTGGCACGGTCGTGAAGGACCAGAAAGCGGCATCGGCTCCATCGGAGTAGATCGTCCCTCCGCCGTTGTTGGCGCGCACGTGCCAGTAGTAGGCAGTATTGGTGGAGAGTCCGCTCAGGCCTACGCTGGTGGCGGTTCCAACGTCGGTCCAGGCGGAGCAGGCGTTATCGTTGGAAGTGTCGTAGCAGTATTCGTAGGAGGTGACGCCCGCGCTCGAAGTCCACGAAAGGGTGGGCGCGAGCGAAACGTTGATCGCGCCGTTGAGGGGAGCCGACTTCCCAAAATCTCCCGGCGCGACGGCGGCGGTCGTGAAGGACCAGAAAGCGGTTGAGGCCGCATCGGAGTACGTGGTCCCCCCGGCGTTGACCGCGCGCGCGTGCCAGTAGTACGTGGTAGAGCCGGAGAGTCCGCCCAGGGTCACGTTGGTGGACGCGCCGTTGTCGGTCCAGCCGGAGCAGGCGTTATCGTTGGTCGCGTCGTAGCAATATTCATAGGAGGCCGCGCCGGCGCTCGATCCCCAACTCAATGTGGGCGAGGTGGATAGACCGGTGGCCGCGTCTGCCGGGCTGGATTTTCCAAACGCGGCGGGCGGGTCGGGCAGGGTGGTGAAGGACCAGAACACGGTCAAGTCGCCGTCGGCGTAGGTGGGAGATGTGCCATCGTTGGCGCGCGCCTGCCAGTAGTAGGTGGTGTTGGCGCTCAGGCCCGAGATGTTGACGGAGGTGTTCGTGCCGGTCGAAGTCCAGCCGCCGAGGCAGTCGCTGTCGTTGGTGGTGTCGTAGCAATATTCGTAGTCGGTGGCGCCGGCGCTTGTCTCCCATGAGAGGGTGAGCGCGAGCGGCTGGTCGGTCGCGCCGTTGGCAGGAGAGGTCTTGCCGAAGGCGGCTGGAGCCAACGAGCCGCCTTGAGCGGAAACCGCCTGAACTTGCGCCCCCAAAAGACAGGCAACCAGGAAGAGGAAAGCAAGGATGCGCAAGGACGCGCTGGTGTTTTTCATGTGTCGCTCCTTTCGATAGGGAAAACCGGCGTTGAAAACTGCAATGAAATTGATATAAACAAATTATAGGCCGATGGGAATCCTTGTGCTAATTTTCGCGTTCACAACTTTGTAAGGGGGGAGGCAGGTGTAAGTATTCCTATTCCACTTCCACGGTAGGAGAGAACCCTATGGCTGGCGCATCCCCCAAATGTAAGGCCTCTAAAAGTCAAATGCGAGCGACGGCGCCGCGATCACCCAGAGCGTTGTCCCCTCCGAATCGTCCGGGTCCGACGGAGAGG
Source organism: uncultured Anaerolineaceae bacterium (assembly GCA_964625215.1). Taxonomy (GTDB): domain Bacteria; phylum Chloroflexota; class Anaerolineae; order Anaerolineales; family Villigracilaceae; genus Denitrolinea. Next base: position 19,420 of record CAZVAX010000063.1, read on the forward strand.
ACTCGAAGACGATCTGCCTTCCATCGGGCGACCAGGATGGCGCGCCATCGTAGCCCTCGAAATTTGTCACACGGATGGCCTGGCCGCCTTGCGTCGAGATAACGTACAGGTTGACCGCGTCCTCGTCCGTATCTTCGAAACTGTAGACGATCCATTGCCCATCCGGCGAGAACGAGGCGTCCGTTTTATTTCCCGCTCCGCCCGTGACCCGGCGCGGATTCGTCCCATCTGCATTCATCACCCACAAATCCCATTGCCCGTCCGCAAAGGACTGGTACACGATTAGATTCCCGGTTGGCGCCCAGTTGGGTTGGCGCGCGTCGCCGTTCGGATCGGTCAGCGCCATACACGATGTTCCGTCCAATTTGCATTTTTCGATGACGCCATTTTCTTCCACATCCAAAAGGTGCGATTCAAAGACCACCCATTCCCCATCGGGCGACAGCGACGGTTCGTATGCAACCCTCCCTTCGCGACTCGTAACCCGTCTTTCGCTCCCGTTTTCGCCAGCGGATTGAATGACGTAAATTTCGTCATGCGGTTCGCGCGTCGACGCAAAGACGATTAGCCCGGTAGCCGGATTCCAACTTGAGCCGGGCAGGTTGATGTTTTCACTTCCATCTGAAACGAGCGTTTTGGTTTTGCCGGAGGCGAGATCCAGGAGTAAGAGGTCCGCCGGGCCGCGATTGTATCCGCCCTTGAAATGGGTGAAGAGCAACGTCTGGCCGTCTGGCGACCAGACGGGGTTTTGCAGGCTGCCGGTGACAGAGACGGGAATAGGCGTCGCGCCGTCGCCGCGCGAGGATTCAACGGGTTCCGCTTGACTCAGAAACGCGCAAGCGGTTTGCACGAGGAGAAGCGCGGCCAAAATGGAAAACGTTCGTTTCATGGTCTGCCAATCAAAAACGCGACCTCAGAGTCGCGTTTTCATTCTTCATCTTTCATCTCTCATCTTTTCCCCTACGCGTACATCCCCCAATCCAACGCGGACGGGTCTTCCATCATCGAGAAGTCCCACATCTCCATGCCCATCTCGATGGTGACGGGCATTTTGAGTCCCTCCACGGCTTTGGCCTTGGTCATCTCGAGCATGGCGGGACCGTAGGGACAGAACGGCGTGGTCAGGATCATCTTGAGGCGTCCCATATCGTTTTCGATGGCGATGTCGCGCACCAGGCCGAGCTGGATGATGTCCATCCCGATCTCGGGGTCAACGACTTCTTTCAGGGAAGCGCGAACGGCCTCCACTCTATCGGGATGCGTGGTGTGGATCGTCCACTGGATTTGTTTGGTTTCGGTTTGTTCGGTCATTGATTCACCAGGTTATCGGTAGAGCGAGATAGTATCTCGCTTTACTTGGGGTGTACGACATACGTGCAATGCGCGTTGCCGTCCAAAATGCACTGCACTTTGTTGGCTGGCACGGCCAACATTCTTGAGATCAAGGTCTGGTCAACGGTGCAGACTTCGGGATGGTTCTGGCCGATTTGGAAATACGGGCAGGTGATTTCGTGGATGTGGTAGCCATCCTTGGCTTTTTCCCATTCCACGGTGAAACCCTCGTCGGCGAGAAGTTCCTTCACCGTGTCCAGACGCTCCTCCATGCTCAAACCTTTCAACTGGTCGGCGTAGCTGGCCGCCAGGTCTTCGGCCACCTGGGAGAACAGTTTGCTCACCACCAGTTGGGGCATGGTTTCCTTCATTTGGGCAAGCAGGCGCGTGGTCAGGCGCAGGTAGCGGGTGGGGAAGCGCTCCATCCCGTCCTCGGTCAGAATGTAGACCAGGCGGGGGCGCCCCACACCATGGCGTTCCTCTTGCGATTCCACCAATCCTTCCATTTGGAGGTTGGTCAGGTGATGCCGCACCGAGATGGGGTTGATGCCCACGGCCTCGGCCAGTTCATTGATAGTGGAACGCGGTTTTCGGGAAAGAGTTTGCAGGATTCGATCTCGCGTGCTTTTCATTGTGACGTGATTCTATCAGCGCAGGCAGGCTTTGTCAATAATATAGATAATTATCATAAATATTACATGAGAGCCGAGCGCGGATGATATACTGCCGACTGAACACTGGAAACTGACCGCCATGAAAACTGTCCTCCTCACTCATCCTCTCCCTCCCGACTGGATCGCTTCTTTATCTGGACGGGTGGACCTGATTCACGGAACCGAAGAGATCCCCGGTTGGAGGGATCACCTGCTCGCCGCCCTGCCGCGCGCTGAGGGGATTTTGTCGTTGCTCACCGCGCGCGTGGACGAGTCCATTCTCTCGCGCGCGCCGAATCTGAAAGTGGTCAGCAATATGGCCGTGGGCGTGGACAACATTGACGTGGCGGCCTGCACCCGTCGCGGTATTCCAGTGGGGAATACTCCCGGCGCGATGACCGACGCGACCGCCGACCTGACCATGTCCCTGCTCCTCGCCGCGGCGCGACGACTGCCCGAATCATCCAAGGACGCGCGCGAGGGACGCTGGTCAACGTGGTCACCGACAGGCTGGCTGGGCGCGGACCTGCGCGGCGCGACGCTCGGAATCATCGGGTTGGGGAAGATCGGCGCGGCGGTGGCCGAGAGGGCGCGTGGGTTTGGACTCCGGCTGGTATATTGGGAACCCGCTCCGAACGAGGAGAGTGAAGCGAGAACGGGGGCGCGGTATGTGTCGTTCGAGGAGTTACTGTCCACGAGTGATTTCATCACGCTCCATTGCCCGCTCAACGAGTCGACGCGCGGACTCATGGATGAATTGGCCCTGCAAAAAATGAAGCCGAGCGCGATTTTGGTCAACGCGGCGCGCGGGCCGGTGGTGGACACAAACGCGTTGGTGAAGGCGCTGACCGAGGGCTGGATCCTCTCCGCCGCGCTGGACGTGACCGACCCCGAACCCCTGCCGTCGAGTCATCCGTTGTACGCCTTGCCGAATTGCCTGATCGCGCCGCACATCGGCTCGGCCACGCACGGGACGCGCAAACGCATGGCCGAGATGGCTTGCGAGAACTTGCTCGCTGGGCTGGAGGGGAGGCGGCTGCCGAATTGTGTGAATGGGGAGGCGTATGGGTAACGGTTTGCCTTAAGGCGTAAATATCCAATTCTCGCTTCCGTCGGGCTGTTCGATGAAGGAAGAATCGAATTCTACAGTCGGAATCAGTCCGCTATCCAGAATCAAACCGGAGGTATAAATAAACACGCTGTATTCCTGCTGTTGAGGGTTCAGCAGGGTTATTTTTTCTATCCCTTTAGGGACAATAAAAACCACCGCGATGGCGGCGAAGTCGCTGCTCGAGCGCACAATGAGCGGACCCTCCAAAAGCCGGCCCATGAACATGATTAGGACAGGAATTTGTGGGTCTTCGAAATTATGGGGAGTAGCAAAACCAATGGATTTCAACTCGTGGTTTGTCTCATCAAGAATAGTCCAGTCGAGATCTTCCGGGTAGAGCCATGAATTTGAAGGCACAGAATAAAGGACGACTAAAAATGTATCATTAGCGTCCTTTGGAAACGCAGTGGCGGCTGGAAGGGACGGAGTTCGGAAGTAGACAATTCTATCTTGTAATACCGCTGGAATTTGGGTCGTTGAGATAAGCGCGCTTGTGGCGGCGGTTGGCGTTGTCTGGGCGATGAACGTGGGCGCGCCGCTCAAAAGAGCAATAGAACCGATCGCCGCCGCGATGAGCAGTAATCCAATCCCCAAAACGATTATCGGCCCATACTTCGACCGCCTTTGAGAACCGTTAACCAACCCTTCTACACCTTCTTTGGGCTTCGCGGCTTGTATATCTTTTTCAGAAATAGGTTTCGTATCTACTGGGAAGCCGCATTTTTGGCAAAAATGATCTGTGGGTTGAATAGCATTTCCACAGTTTCCACAATAACTATTTGACATTTCCATCTATCCTTTCTGTATGGAAATTGTGATTGGTTCGAAACGCCGAATGAGTCGCGCTACCTGCTGACGGGCGGAATCTGGACTCGGCTTGAGAGCAGAAAAAACTCGAAGCGAGGAAAATGCTCGTAAATGCCGCACGCCCTACGGGCAGTCCCACACGTCCACTGCACCGGGGCATGATGGGGGGCCATCATATTTCACAGAAGAAACAGGCGCGGACAGATAAAGTATACTGCGAAATGGCAGACAAGTAAGCCGTACATTAGCATTGGTGAGACCGTCAGGCTCCCGTGGTGCACCGTGGTTTCCGATCACGATGATTTATCAACTGGTGGCG
>CAZVAX010000064.1:0-16570 GCA_964625215.1 uncultured Anaerolineaceae bacterium
ACTCCTGACTATCATCCCGCTAATGCGCTAACCACACTCTATCGGGAGACTACCCACTTTTTCACGCCAGCCAAAGGGAAAGGACGGGATCATGATGCCGAGGCGGTTGGGATTGCCCAGTTGCGCGGCGACCCGCTCAGGGTCAAAGGAGGAACCGAGGGGGAGGATGAGGGGAACGTCGCGCGGGAGGTCAGCGACCTCAGGCCAGGTTAAATCATCGTAGTGAAAAAAGTCAATCATTGTCAAACTCGATTTGTTTTGGTGATGAGGCAAGGATAACTTGGATTGGGAAAAGAGGGAAGTGCTATAATTGGAGCCATGAGAAGAAGGTTTTCCGTCCCTCGCAAGAAAATCGCCGAGTTCTGCAAACGCTGGAGTATTAACGAATTTGCCCTGTTCGGCTCGGTTCTGCGCGCGGACTTTCGCCCTGACAGCGACGTTGACGTGCTGGTGAGCATTGATCCCAAGGCGCATATTGGGCTGTTCGAAATTGCCGAAATGATCATCGAACTGGAAGGGATGTTCAAACGTCCCGTTGACCTGGTGGAAAAAGAGGGACTTCGCAATCCCTATCGCAGGCGTGAAATCCTGCGAACCGCACAGGTGATTTATGCCGCTTCCTGAACGGGAATTGTCCTATCTGTGGGATATGCAAAATGCCGCGAAGGAACTTGACGACATCATGCGCGGCGTCAAGTTTGCGGAATTCGAGAAGGACAAGAAACTTCGGTACGCGGCAGAACGGTTACTGCTCATCATTGGCGAAGCGGCAAATCACGTCTCGCCGCAGGTTCGTCATAAACACACCGGAATTCCATGGGAAGTTTTTATCAAGTTTCGCAACATTCTGGCACATGAATATGGGGAAAGCCTGGTAAGCCGCGTATGGCTTGCCGCAACAGAACGCGCTCCAGCCCTGATTAAAATTTTAGATCAATTTCTGACTGAAAAATAAAGCGCTTCAAGCACAGCCAGTACGCGTAGCACGGGTGATTCATCCCCGTGCGGTTCCGCCGCGCCAGCCGAAGGGGAAGGACGGGATCATGATGCCAAGGCGGTTGGGATTGCCCAGTTGCGCGGCGACTTTCTCGGTGTCAAAGGAAGAGCCAAGAGGCAGGATGAGGGGAACGTCGCGCGGGAGGTCAGCGACCTCAGGCCAGGTCAATTCTTCGTAGTGGAAGGATTCGGTCATTTTCAAGGCTGGTTGGCAAGATAGTTCTTGGCCGCGTTCAGGAAATCCCAGGCTTGCTCAATGACCTGGCTTACTTCTTCGGATGTGAACCGCGCCACTTCATCGTAATCCCCCAACATGCGGCGGCGAAAAGCGCCTGTCAGCAGTTTGTGATACTTCTCTTCGAAAATCTTCGTTTTGATGTAATGTTGGGCAAAGGCTCCATGCACCGTGCCGTGTTTGCTGAAGCGCAGTTCCTTTTCGTTGAGCAGGGCTTCCGCGACGTAGAAAACGGAGTAGTAGGCGCGATTGACGGCGTCGCGCAGATATTCCTCTTTGAGAAGAACCTCCGCCGCGTTCAAAGTCTCTTCGGCATTGATGAGCAACTGCTGGGTGGACTCTTTCATACAGGCACGCCCTCCACGCGCACGTTGCGAAGCAGGGGTTTGTCGGCGGTCAGCCAGTCTTTTTCGCGCATGAACAGCGGGCTGATGGTGATCAGGTATTTTAGCGATAATTCGCTCATCAAATCTTCGGTGCGATCCAATTCAATGGGGGAACGCTCGAACTCGTTGAGGATTACAAGGATGTCGAGGTCGGAGCCTTCCCGATTATCCCCGCGCGCATAGGAACCGTACAGAACCAGCCCGCGAAGGCGTTTTCCGTACAGTTGGGAAAGTCCCTGTTTGATTTCTTTCAAGATGTTTTTGACACGGGCAGTCATGGAACTCTCTTTTGCACAATTATAAACCTAACCGCTGCGCGGTGTGTTGACGGGACGCGCCCCCGCCCCTGCCAGCGACTCCCCTCCGATGGGCGGAATCCGCGCCCGCGAAAACGGCCAGCGGATGTCAAACGGACACCTGCACCCACCGCAGGTGCGGTGTAAGCGGATCACGCGCCCTTATCCGATTATCCGCTTCCCATCCGCTGGTCACTGTTTGCGATCGGGGCTATTCCAACGAACGTCTCCGACGTGAATGCGCGACGTTAGCCCGAAGGGCTTTGTATGAATAGCGCGGGGATTCCATCCCCGCCACGAGTCCCATCGCCGCGCGGACGCGAATCGAAACGGGGAAACCATCCAGCCGCGCGGTGTGTTGACGGGACGAGAGCGCGCGGCTGGCAGGGACTCCTCTCCGAGGGACGGAATCTACGCTGACACCCCGCCGCCGACGTGAAACGTCGGGGCTATTCCAGCGAACGTCGCTGATGTAAATGCGCCGCGCCAGCCGAAGGGAAAGAACGGGAGAATGCCGAGGCGGAGGGGATTGCCCAGTTGCGCGGCGACCCGCTCAGGGTCAAAGGAGGAACCGAGGGGGAGGATGAGGGGAACGTCGCGCGGGAGGTCAGCGACTTCAGGCCAGGTCAAGTCATCGTAGGGGAAAAATTCGGTCATTGGGAAACTCGATTCTTTGACATTAAGAAATTCAAGGAGCGTACGCGACGCTCCTTGGAATGGAATTGTAGCCAGCCATTTTCCCTGTCAAGGAAATGGATTATCTCTTGTGCGCCTGCGCGTAAATCCGCAAAGCCGCCGCGAGAAATTCCTGGTAGTGATCGCCCTGCGACTTGAACCATTGCGCCACTTCGGGTTCGACTTCCACCGTCACCTTGACCTTGTCCTTCGGCACTCTCCACTTGGCAGACGCGAAGAATCCTTCGGTCAGCGGAGGGATGTCCGAGGTATCGATCATGTCATCGGTCATGGAGTCAAAGCGATCCAAATTGGTTTTTGTATTCTTGTTCATATCTTTCTCGCTCTTCAGTTGTTGCTTTCCTGAAAGAGATAACACGGATGGTATCTTCTTCGGGTTCGGTAAAAACGATCACTACAACGCGGGAACTATCTAACAGGCCAATGCCGATCCAACGATCCTCGCCGTATTCCTTGCGCTCGTCCAGGCCAGTCATCATCGGGGTTTCGAAGACTTTGTACGCGTCGGTGAAGTCAAGCCCGTGCTTTTCGATGTTGACCTCATTCTTGCGTTTATCCCAGATGAGTTTCATGGATGAATTTTACTCCATTTCGAGCGCGGGCAACCAGCCCGCGCCAGTCCGAAGGACTTCCACGTACTGAGCAGGCGGCTTTAGCCCCGCGATTCTGCCCGAGGCGCGTTTTCCACGCCCACGCCCCGACGTAACGGTGCGCCCTCATTCGTTTATTCGTGTCCCATTCGTGGATGGTTCTCCGCCCCGCGACTCCTTCAGGCCAGGTCAGGTTGTCGTAGGGGAAGAATTCGGTCATTGGGAAACTCGATAGAAGAAGAGCAAAAAAATGGAAAACCACATCCTTTGAAGAGAGTGAATTATGGTAGATAAGTGATGATTACATTGTCAAAACTAGGACATCCAGTATAAGAGCTATTACAACCAGCCCCAATAGCAATATCGGTAATGTCAAAACCAGAAATATTAATTACCTCATGATCCTGACCATTAACTTTCATTGAAAATCTATCTCCCTGCACATCAACAACAATTGTTCCTGCTTGTGCATCGGGAAAATCAGAGTAATTTTTACTGCTTGTGACAGCAGTTACTTCAAACATATCTGACCCTAAAAAAGCCCAGTAAACTCTATATTGCCAATCAAAGAAAATGCCTATTTGACGCGACGCGCTCTTTCTTAGGCTTATCGCAATTGGAGGGTTATTGTTAGTATGCGGGCAAAAAACACTTATGGACAACCTGAAGTTTTTCCATTCTGGTTTTCCTAATGAAATCCAATCAAAAGTAGTTCCGTCATTTGGGAGAAGAGTTAATCTGCCGTCCGATATTAACCATGTTCCGTTATAAATTTGCCATTCTGAACTCATCGCCCCGTCAAAAGTATCTTTAAAAAGTACGCCATCAGCGGGAGGAACAAACGGCGTCAAAGACGGTGGGATAGCAGTAGGTGTTGGTGTGAATGTTGGCTGGTTAGTTGGTGCAAGAGTATCTGTGGGTAATAAAGTTGGTGCTAGTGTCAAAGTAGGTGCGTCAACAGTTTGAACAAGCGAATATTGAGTCGCATTTCCACTGATAACCTCTTGAACAAGAGCAGTATTTGTAGCAAGAGTTTGTTCCTTCACCCGTGCTGCTTGAATTGCAAAGAAACCCGTGATTAAGGCGCTGATGATTCCAAAAATTCCCGTGATAATAGCCACGGTAACCAGAGTTCTGGGTTCATTTGTTTTTTGTGCCATAAGAAGTCCCTTTCTTTATGAATGTGACACAATTTGTTTGGGAGTACAAAGGAAACGGATATATATCGATTATACCTGCCAAGACATAACGAACGAGAGGAAAAAAACATTAAACACAAAGGCCACAAAGTGAGCACAAAGGTTTTTCCCTTCGTTGCCTTTGTGCTCTTCGTGTTTAAAAAATCCGTGTTCGTCCGTGCAATCCGTGAAATCCGTGTACCGAATTTATTCCTCCTCATCCTCCTCCCTCACCACAGGCAAATCAATCCTCGGCGGGCTCGGCACCGACGGCGGCAACAGATACCAATCCAAAAATCGTTCCAGCCGCGCGGACGCGTCCAGCACCGTCTCGCGCTTTTGGAATCCATGCGGCTCGCCCGCGTAGGTCTTATATTCGAAGGTCTTGTTGTGACGCTTCAACGCTTCGGCCAGTTCCTCCGACGATTGCGGCGCAACCACCTCGTCCTCGAGTCCATGCAACAGCAACAGCGGCGACTTGATGTTCGCAACCTGATGGATGGACGAGCCGTCAATAAAGACCTCCCAATTGTCCGACGGATGTCCGATCTGCATTTCAGTGTAGAGGCGCGTGTTGCGGTCGCACTGCGCCCACGAACTGACCAGCGACGCGTCGCCATACTGACTCACGCCGCACGCGAATCGAAAGTCGGGGTCGCGCGCCAGGCACGCCACCGTCAGGTAGCCGCCGTAACTCGAACCGTAAATGCCGAGTCGCGCGGGATCAATCCCTGGCAACTCCGCCAAAAATTTCGCGGCGTGCAAACAGTCCTGCACATCGCCGATCCCCCAGTTGTTGTAATTGGCGTGTTCGAACGCGAGTCCGTAGCCCGTCGAGCCGCGATAGTTCGGACACAAAACCGTGTAGCCCTTCGCGACCAAATACTGAATCAAAATTTCCCACGTGTACCCAAACTGCTCGGTCGGACCTCCGTGCGGATGAACCAGCGCCGCGCCGTTGGGATGTTTCGGTTTGTAAAGCACGCCCGCGATTTCGAGTCCATCGGCGCTTTTGTAAATCGCCTCCTCGGGCATCACCATCGGCAGAGTCGCGAGCGCGGGCGGATTCGAAAACGTCAACTGCTTGACGCGCCCGCTCGATACGTCAATGCGATGGATGTCGGGCGGCGTGATCGGATCTTCATACTCGACGTAGATGTACGCGCCATCTGGACTCCACTGCGGACGCGAATAGACTCCGCGCCCCGCCTTGACCTCCTCGATTCTTCCCGACTCCAAAACGGCTGAGGCCAACTCGAGCCTGCCGCGTCGGTTGACGATGACCGCCAGCCGCATGCCATCGGGCGACCACGAGAACTCCTCCACGTTCGTGCCGAGATCCGTCACCTGACGCATGTCCGTGCCATCGGGTCGGATGACCCACACCTGGTTGTAGTCTGTGCGCTGGGAGAGGAACGCGATCCACTTGCCATCGGGCGACCAACGCGGGAACCAGTCCTTCATCTTCGGCGACCCAACTAGCACGCGCGTCGCGCCCGAGGCGAGATCCACAATGCGAATGTCGCGGCGGTTGCGGTCATCGTCAGGCCAGTGGACGTACGCGACCATCGTCCCGTCGGGGGAGGGACGCGGGTCGGCGTCCTCGCCGCTGTCCCGTGTGAGGACGCGCAGGAACGTCCCCGCGCGGTCGGTCAACGCGAGGCGCGGGATTTCGTCAGGCCGAATCGTGATGACCATCTGATTGCTGTCGGGCATCCACGCGGGCGAAGCGGACGCGTCGAGCGGGAGGGGCAACTTCGCGGGAATCCCGCCGCGCGAATCCGCAACGTGGACGTGTCCGTTCATGCGGAAGGCCAGCCACTTGCCGTCGGGCGACCACTGCGGGGCGCGATCCCACCAATAGGGCGTGCTGACGCGCGTGAACGAAACGCGGCTCGGCCATCCGCCCTTCGACGGCATGACGTAAACATCGGCCTGCTCCTCGCGGTTCCAGATGAACGCGATCCGCTCGCCATCGGGCGAGAGACGACTCTGATAGACGCGATTGACCGAGTTGATCAGCGGCAGACTCCAGCCTTCGGGCGGCGTCAGATCGGGGCGCTCGACAGACGGCCAGCCGTTTCGTTCGTATTTTTCAGGGACGTGGACGCGCATGGGAATGCCTCCTATTCTCTAAACCGACTCAATGACCTTCAAAATTTCATCCGCGCGAAATAGACGATTACGACTCTTTCCAGTCATCTCGCGCAGGATTCCTTCATCTTGCAATTTGGCAATATATCGTTGTGAAATTTTGTAATCCGTTAAACCAAGATCGGCCTGTACTTGCTTGATCGTCACAATCGGACGCCCAAGCAGGTAATCAACTAATTTATTCAAACGGACTCCATCGCGTTTGTCTGTGTGCAATTGATAGTACTTTTCACGCAGGGTTTGCAATCCCTGAACGCAACGCGTTGTGACGCGCGATTGGTCGCGAATACCTGTCAGGAAAAACGACAGCCACTCATCCCATCTACCGCGTTGACTCACTGCCAGCAAAAGGTTGTAATACTCGTTTCGATTTTTCTCAAAGTAACCGCTCAAATAAAGTAAGGGTTGGGGCAATAATTTCCATTGGCACAAGAGAAGTAAAATCAGCAATCGCCCGACGCGCCCATTTCCATCGAGGAAAGGATGAATCGCTTCGAACTGGTAATGGATCAATCCCGCGCGCACAATCGGCGGCAGGTCAGAGGGGGCATGAATGAATTGCTCCAATTTACCAAGCGCTCCCGTCATTTCGTCAACGGGCGGCGGGACATACGCCGCCGTTTCGAGCGTACTGCCTGCCGCGCCGATCCAATTCTGCGATTGGCGAAACTCGCCTGGAGTCCAAATATCGCCGCGCACGCCTTCCATCAGGCGTTCGTGCAGTTCCCGAATCAATCGCAGGCTGACAGGGAGCGAATCTAGCCGCGTAATTCCATGATCCAGCGCGGTCACGTAGTTGTGTACCTCGCGCACATCCGAATTCGGTTCGAGGAAGGATAGTTGGTCTGCCTCGTATTGATACACATCGTCCAGCGAGGCGCGCGTCCCCTCTATCCGCGAAGACATGACCGCCTCCTGGCGAACAAACGCCCGCACCATCACATGCGGTTCGGGGAAGCTTTGACCGATCCAGGAAAGTTCTCCAAGAGTCCGTTCCGCTTCGCCAAGCAGCGAAACCAGGTTGGGCGACCAGTTGATTTTTGGCGGCAATGGGGCAGGCACAAACGCCCAATACCCTTTTGGGGTTTGGATTGTTTTTCCAGCGGAAGGGGAGGTGAATTCCTGTGGATTCATGGCTCGTTATTGACATTATAAAGCAAAAGTGTCAATAACGATAAACCTTATTGACACTTTAAGTCCCGTTCTACCAACCTATATCTCCCCACTCCCCTTCAACTTCTCCAACACCCGCACAAACGTCTCATACGGCTGCGCCCCCACCACGGCGTAGCGGTCATTGATCACATACGTCGGCACGCCTTGCACGCCGATCTGGTACGCGTTCAGCGCCCGCGCCGCGACGAACTCGGTGTACTTGCCCGCTTCCACGTCACGTTGCATGGCGTCCGCATCGAGACCTGCTTGCTCGGCGGCGGAGCGGAGCACGTCCCAGTTGCTGGGATCTCCGCCCTCCGCGTAGACTTTGCTAAAAATAATTTTGTGGAATTCGTTCCCCTTTCCCTGTTCCCGCGCAAACTCGGTCGCTTCGTGTGCGAGGCGCGTGTTATAAATCCGCTCGGTGGACTTGAATTCCATCCCGTACGTTTCCGCAATCTGCCTCAGGCGTTCCTCCGACCCATTGGCACGCGCTCGCTGAATATAATCTGGCAGGTCCATCCCTTCAGGCGGCGTGTCGGGACGCAAATAGAACGGACGCCACTCCACGTCCACGTTGTATTCCTCTTTCAACCGCTCGACCACACCCTGGCCGACATAGCACCACGGTCAGATGTAATCGGAGAAGATGGTTAGTTTGAAATCCATTACTTTCCTTTGACAGTGAGAACCACCCCATTCTGTGACGGGTCGTGGACGAGTAGCCCGTCCTCGGTCATATTGGACGCGAGTCCGGCCGCGTCCACACGGGCGATGACCTCCTCCAGCGCTTGCTGATTCGGGAGTTCCACCGTGAAATGGCGCAACCCGCTCGCGTCGGCGGGAGGAGGCGGAGCGCCGCGTCCCTGCCAGGTGTTGAGTCCGATGTGATGGTGATATCCGCCTGCCGAGACAAACGCCATTTGAAATTCCTTCACGACGCCCATCACGTCAAAGCCGAGGATGCCGTGATAGAACTCGACCGCCTCATCAAGGTCACGCACGTGCAAGTGGACGTGTCCGACTCGCGCTTCGGCTGGAATGGGGACATCCACCTTATCGTCTTCTTTGAGATGAGCAAAGAGTTCATCCAGATCCAACGGCTCGCGTCCGTTGCTCAGGGAACCGTCCTTGCGGCGCGTGATGTATTGACCATCTTTCAGAGTCCACGTTCCATCTTCAGGTGACTCAGCGTAGAGTTCGATGCCATTGCCCTCGAGATCGTCGAGGTAAGTGGTCTTGGTCATGATGTGATCGGTGGGGGAGTTGGGATATTTCAAAACGAACAGACGCGCCATCGCCCGCGCCAACTCGCGCTGGTCGGGGAAGAGATAGGCGACGTGATAGAGCCCCGTCACGCGGTTGTACTTCTTGACATCAGGCTCCTCCACCAAACGCAGCAAGTCCGCGCCGCCGGAACCGAGTCCCGCACGATTCCCATCTCGCCAGTGCAGTTGAAATCCGAGCGCCTGCTGGTAAAAGGCGATCTCGTTTTCGAGGCTGGCCACGGTCAACGAGACGTGTCCCAGCAGGGTTTGCGGGTGGATGGAAAATTCAGATTTTGTTTGTGTGTCGGATGATACGGTCATGCCGACAAGACGAGGAGATGTCTCTGAATCTTTCCATTCATAAAAGGCCTCGAGTCTAAACAGACTCGAGGCCTTTTTTCATTTTGTCAACTAGACGTCTTGCATAAGTCAGCCGACGTTAGAGAACGTCTCTTACGCGAAGGCGTAATGTGCGCCCTCTGGCGCACTTTTGCAAGAGGTCTACTCTACTTTGCCAACCAGCATGCGGCTTGATGACCCTTTCTCACTTGAACGTATTCGGGGTCTTCGGATTTGCATCTCTCAATAACAACGGGACATCTCGGATGGAATCGACATCCGCTTGGCAAATGGATCGGGTTGGGAGTCTCGCCTTGCAGGATAACGCGCTCGCGTCGCAGGCGCGGATTGGGGACAGGCACGACGGAGAGCAGCGCCTTCGTGTACGGGTGTTGCGGATTCGCCAACACTTCCTGCGTCGGACCGATCTCCACGATGCGACCCAAGTACATCACCGCGATCCTGTCCGCGAAGTAACCGACGGTGCCGAGATCGTGTGTGATGAGGATGATGGAGATCTGACGCGACTGGCGCAGGTCTGCCAGCAGGTTGAGAATCTCGGCGCGGATGGAGACATCCAGCATCGAGACGGGTTCGTCCGCAATGAGTAGGTGCGGCTCAAGCACGAGCGCGCCCGCGATGACCACGCGCTGGCGCTGTCCGCCTGAGAGTTGGTGGGGGAAGCGGTGGATGTAATCCTGCGCGGGTTTGAGTCCCGCGTCTTCGAGGGCTTTCACCACTTTGGCTTCGCGCTCCTGCCTGGTGTGGACGAGTCCATGCACATCGAGCGGCTCGCCGACGATCTGCCCGATGGTCTGCGTGGGGTTCAACGACTCGTACGGGTCTTGAAACACCATCTGGATTTTTTGGCGCAGTAACTTGCGGTCATGTTCGCTGGCGTGGGTGATCTCCTTCGACTCGAAAACGATGCGGCCTTCGGTCGGTTCCTCGAGTCCCATCAACGTCAACGCCAGCGTGGACTTGCCGCATCCGCTCTCGCCGACCAGCGCGATGACCTCGCCCTTGCGCAGTTGTAGGTCAACGCCATCCACCGCGTGGACGTGGTCAATGTTGCGCGCGAAAAGGCTGGGTCGCCCCGCGAGGAAGTGTTTTTTGAGGGAGTGGACTTCGAGGAAGTAGTCAGGAGTCATTGGTTATGAGGGGCTGTAGACAGTACACAGGTAGACACGTACACAAGTACACACGTACACATCTTTCATCTTTCATCTTTCATCTTTTCCAAAAGATGACAACTCGCCATGTGGCGTTCACCAACCGAAAGGACGCGCGGCTCTTCCACGCGGCAACGCTCGAACGCGAGCGGACAGCGCGGGGCGAAGCGACAGCCTGCGGGGAGTTCATCGAGTTTGGGAGGATAGCCAGGGATGGAGGTCAAGCGTTTTTCGGGATGCGTCAGATCGGGGAAGGCTTTGAGGAGTTCCTGCGTGTATGGGTGGCGCGGGTTGTTGTAGATCGTATCCACGTCGGCGTATTCGGCGAGGACGCCGCCGTACATGACGAGCACGGAGTCGCACATCTCGGCGACGACGCCAAGGTCGTGGGTCACGAAAATAATCGAGAGGCCGAGTCGCTTGCGGAGCGAGTCGAGCAACTCCAACACCTGCGCCTGGATCATCACGTCGAGGGCGGTGGTGGGTTCGTCCGCGATGACGACTTGCGGATTGCAGGCCAACGCCATGGCGATCATCGCGCGCTGGCGCATCCCGCCTGAATATTGGTGCGGATAATGTTCCTTATGGTCGGATGAAATTCCAACGAGGTCGAGCAGTTCGATTACGCGCGCGGTCAACGCGTCGCCTTTCATGGTCGCGTCGTGCTTGACGATGGCTTCCGCGATTTGGTCGCCCACTGTCCGCACGGGGTTGAGCGCGTTCATCGCGCCCTGGAAGATGATCGAGATGCCCTTCCAACGCACGTCTTCCATTTCATCTTCGGTCAGCGCGGTCAATTCTTTTTCGCCGAACCAGACTTCACCGTTCACGATCTGTCCCGCCGCGGGGAGCAATCTTAAAAGTCCAAGCATGAGCGTGGTCTTGCCGCAACCCGACTCGCCGACCAGTCCCAGTAACTCGCCCTCGCGCAACGCGAATGAGACGTTCTCCACCGCGCGGGCGGCGGGCTTCCCGTCGTTGATGTACGAGATGGAGAGCGAATCGGCTTGCAGGAGAATCGGCTTGGCGTTGGCGACCCGCTCCCCCGTCGCGTGACGAAGCGGCTGTCCCGTCGCCTCATTCTTAACGATGGGGCGGGGTTTCATCAAATGATGAGTCTCCAAGCGCGGGTTCAAGACTTGTTCCAGTCCGTGACCGAAGAGAGTCAAACCTAACACGACCCAGACGATTCCGAATCCCGGAGTCACCAATGCCCACCACGTGCCCGTGGACATGGCGCCGCGCCCGAAGGCGTAGTTGAGCATTTGACCCCACGAGAGCGCGGTCGGGTCGCCGAGGCCGAGGAAGGAGAGCGTGCTTTCGTTGAGGATCGCGAGCGAGACGACGAGGACGGCGTTGACCACGAGGATCGGCATGACCAGCGGCAAAATGTGATGGCGGATGATGTGGCCTTTGCCCGCGCCGATCGCGCGCGCGCGTAAAACAAATTTGCGCGACTTGACCGCGAGGGTTTGCGAACGGACGATGCGCGCGGTGGTCGTCCAGCCGAGGAGACCGATGACGAAGATGATGTTGAGGAGCGAGGGTTTGGTGAGCGCGACGATGACGACCATCAATGGCAGTTCGGGGATGACGAGCATGATGTCGGTGAAGCGCATGAGGATGTTTTCGAGACGCCCGCCGAAGAATCCCGCCACGATGCCGAGCACGCCGCCGATGACGATGGAGATGAAGGCCGCAAAGAACCCGACGATGAGCGAGACGCGCGCGCCGAAGATGAAGTTGGAGAAGACGTCTTTGCCCGCGTCGTCTGTGCCGAGCCAGTGCTGCGCGGAGGGAGGCTTGTAGATGTCGGCGGTGGTGACGTCGGCGGAGGATTGCACGTCGTAGGGCGCGATGATGTCCGCGAAGACTGCGACGGAGACGATGACAACCAACATGACCAGACCCGCAATGCCCATGCGGTTGCGGCGAAAGACGCGCCAGAAGTCGAGGAAGCGCGAGGTGGAGGAGGGAGGGGTGGTCATGGTTGGTTCGCGACTCAAGTCGCCTCAACAAATACGAAGTCCACCTTCGTGGACTAGCCGACGAAGGTCGGCTTTGTAGCGGTTGCGGCGACTTCAGTCGCCCACACGAGGATCAAGATAGGAATAGGTCAGGTCGGCGAGGAGGTTGGCGATGATGACCGCGATGGCGATCAGCAGGAACGCGCCCTGCAATACAGGAAAGTCGCGGCGGTTGACGGCTTCGTAGACCGCGCCGCCCAGCCCAGGCCACGAGAAGACCGTCTCGATCTGCACCGCGCCTGCCATCGTGAATCCCAGATTGATGGCGATGACCGTCACCAGCGGGAGCATGGCGTTTTTCAAAGCGTGGTCTTTCAAAACCTGGAAGGTACTCAACCCTTTCGCTTTTGCGGTTAGGATGTAATCTTCGGAGAGAACGTCCAGCAGGCTGGAGCGCATGATGAGCATGTACTCGCCCATGTAGACGATGGTGTATGTGAGCGTGGGCAGGAGCATGTGACGCAGGATGTCGCCGAAGCGGACAAAGAACGGCTGACTGCTCATGCCAGGCGTCTGCATTCCGCCGATGGGAAGTCCGTTGTTACTGCCCCAAAACAATAAAATGATTCCAAGCCAGAAGGTGGGCAGACTCCACGCCACGAGACTGATGATGAGCGCGCCGTAATCCACTTTGGTGCGCGCCTTCCAGGCCGCGAAAACGCCGAAGATCACGCCGACGATGACCGCGAGAATTTGTCCCGCGCCGATCAGGACGATGGTGTTCCACAGCCGCTCGCCAAGCACGTCCGCGACGGGACGGTTGCTGTGATAGCTGATGCCCATCTCGCCGTGCAGGAGGTTGTTGACGTAAATGAAGAATTGAGTGTCGAGGGGATTAACGTCACACGACCCGAACTTGACGGGGTTGAGCGACTCGAAACAATTGACGACGGGCTTGTCCAGCCCAAAGCGGACGCGGATCGCTTCCACCGCTTCCTTCTTAAGGCGTGGGTCGCGAATGCCCGCCCGCGCCGGGTCACCGGGCAGGACGCGAAAGAGGAAAAAATTGAGGACAAGGACAAACAGGATGGTAAAGACCGCCCACCCGATTTTTCCGAGTAGAGTGCGCCAGCGTCTCAAGATGAGTCCCAAAATCCCTCACCCCTGCACCCCTCTCCCGCTGGGAGAGGGGACGGGGGTGAGGGAAAGACGATCTATTTCACCGCTTCGATCACAACCAGCGAACTGACATCCGAAAGCTCGACCTTCGGGAATTCGGTCAGCCAGCCGGAGAAACGATCCACGCGATAGGCCTGAATGGCCTGCTCATAGTACGGGATGATGTAAACCACGTCATCGAAGACGATCTGTTGCATTTTGTGAACAAGAGCGATGCGCTTCTGCAGATCGAGTTCGGTGGACTGCTGGAGAAACAGCGAGTCGTATTCGGCATTGGAGTAACCGGTCTCGCTGGACCCGGTGGGAATCTGGTCGGTGGTCATCACGCCAAGCAACAGGTTCGGATCGGGATCGGACCCCCACCCCCACAGGATGATGTCGAAGTCGAAGGCGGGACAACAAGTCGAGGTCAGCGCGTCCGGGTCCATCGCCTGGAGTTCCGTCTTTACGCCCACTTCCGTCCACATCTCCGAAAGCATCTCGGCCAGCCGCGGCGCGTCGATGCTGTCGCTGGGCCATTGCAATCGGAAGGACAGCGGACGCGAACCGTCGGGCATGTCGCGAACGCCGTCGCCGTCCGAGTCCTTATATCCCGCCTTGTCGAGGATATCGTTGGCTTTCGCCACATCGAACTCGTAATCCTTGATCTTGTCGTTGTACCACATGCCCAACCCATCCGGGATAAGCGTGAGGCCCGGCGTGCCGTAACCCAGCAAAACCACGTCAATCAGTTTCACCTTGTCGGTGGCATGCGCCAACGCGAGACGCACATTCCGGTCGCGCAGGGCCGGGTGTCCCGAACAGATCCCGCCCTCTTCCGTGGGACAGTTGGCCGGATCAACCTGGTTGAAAATAATATCCGAAACGCCCGGGGCAAACGGCGCGCCGGTCACCACCTGGATGTTCGGGTCGGCCTTTAACGTTTCCACCGCGGTGGCCGGCATCTCGGTGATCATATCCACCTGTCCGCTCTTGATGGCCTGCACAAGCACATCTTGGCTTTCGAACGTTTGGAAGATCACCTCATTCACCTTCGGCGGATTCAGGAAATGGGCCTTGTTCGCCACCAGGTGAACAAATTCATTCTGCTTGTACTCCAGCACTTTGAACGGGCCGGTGCCGATCATCTCCGTATTTTCGAACTCGGTCGCGGCGGCTCCCTCGGCATGAGCGTCCCAAATATGCTCCGGCAGGATGTACATATACACCAGTTGGCTTTCGATGTTCGGGATGGCTTCATTCAAGGTCACTGCCACCGTGTAATCGTCGGGCGCTTCCACCTTTTCGATATAACTGGTATAGCCGTTCAGATAGGGAAAATCATCGTGCGTTTTATACAGGTTGTAGGTGAAGACAATATCGTTGGCGGTCATCTCGATCCCGTCGTGGAACTTGATACCCTTATGGATCTGGTAGGTATATACCAGCCCATCCTCCGAACGCTTCACGCTGTCCGCCACGCTGAGGGAAAACGAACCGTCCAAGTTGAGCTCGTACATCGAATCGTATACCAACTCGAAGATGGTATACGCCTCCGACAGGACCGCCGCTCCGGGATTGAGCGTGTCCGGGCTGCCCGCCCAGCCGATCCGCACGATGGACGCGCTATCCGAAACCGGCGGCTCCATCCCTTCCGGGGTGGCAGTCGCTTTTGGAGCGCAGGCAGTCACAGCCAACGCCAACAACATGCCCAGGGTCAGAAGTTTTTTCATGACGCATTCCTCCTAACGCAAAGATTCGACAACAACTCCATTATAGTGCAGATAAACTCAAATGCGATAGAATTCACCCATGCGAACCATCCGCGCCTCCGAGATCGGGACCTACCTCTACTGTCGCCGCGCCTGGTGGTATCGCAAGAATGGGACCGAACCCGACAACCAGGCCGAACTCACCGCCGGCGCGACTCTCCACCGCCAGCACGGACGAAAAGTCCTCGCGGCGGGTCTCGCGCGGACGATGGGCCTGCTCCTGCTCCTTCTGGCCTTGATCCTCCTCACCGTCTATCTCGTCAACTTCCTGATCCGATAGACGCCCACGCGCGGAGTCAAAATATGACTGTCCGCCCTCGCCCGCGTCAAAAAAGTCATCAAGCAGGCCGAGTTGAGGTAGATAAGCGCACGCGTACACAGGTACACACATCTCGTACCTGCAACTTGCAACATGTAACCTGCAACCCGTAACCCAAACTCGCATCTCCCACCCCACCTCCCTGCTCACTGATGACGGGTCACTGAAATTTGCTCACTGTGCTTTTCCTCGCCCTCGCTTTCATCCTCCTCGCCTTCCTCCTCTTCTGGCAATCCAACCGCCAGCAGAGACAAGCCGGTCTGCCCGGCGGACGCGTCATCTACACTGATACCCGCGCCTGGGGCGCGCCGCTCGAACAGCCGCTCTTCAACAAGGAACTCGGTCTCACCGGCAAACCCGATTACCTCGTCCAACAAAAGGGACAGATCATCCCGGTCGAGGTAAAAACTGGGCGAGTCCCCGAAACGCCCTACGACTCGCACATTTATCAAGTGGCCGCCTATTGCCTGCTGGCGGAAAAAACCTACGGCAAGCGTCCGCCCTACGGCATCATCCACTACCCCACCCGCGACTTCGCCGTGGACTATACCCCGGCTCTCGAAAACGCCCTGCTCGACCTGCTGGCCGAGATGCGCCGTGACGAAAGGCGGGCCGAGGTGGATTGCTCCCATGCCGAATCCGGCCGGTGCGTCCGGTGCGGATTCCGTCGGATCTGTCCCCAAAAATTGGCGTAGCGCGCCCGACCCAAATCGACTCGTTCCTGCAACTAACCATACAGAATACCCCAGTGGTATACTGAAAATGGTATCCATAATTCGGGATGCCAATCGCCAACCACAATTTCAAGGAGAGAAAAATGAATCGCATCTCTACTCGCAAGTTTTTCCTGACGCTGTTCATCCTTCTGGTGACGGCCTCCCTGCTGTTG
>CAZVAX010000064.1:16670-23329 GCA_964625215.1 uncultured Anaerolineaceae bacterium
ACCACCGTTTGGCCGGCCGGCTTCGATCCCGTCGCCGCCGGGTTGACCCTCGTCCAATAATCCGCTCCTGCCTTAAACAAAAACGACGCACGCGGAGTGCGTCGTTTTTGTTATCCAACCAGAATCAACCGCTGGTTGTTTGAAAAATTGGCGGCGTGTCGCCAACCCTATTCCGGGAATTCGGGCGACTAAAATAACAGATATTCACAGTGGTATACTGAAACTGAATATCGTTTGCGGTCTCCATTGTGAACCGCGAAACAACATTATTTCATCCAAATCAAAAAGGAGACAAAAATGAATCATCAACCTCTTCGCAAGTTTTTCCTGACGCTGTTCATCCTTCTGGTGACGGCCTCCCTGCTGTTGACCGCTTGCGGCGAAGCCGGCGACGACCTGACCGGCGCGGGCGGCACCAAGGTGGACCTGAGCGGCGACCTGCGCGGCAAAGATCTGCACGGCGCCAACCTGTCCGGCGTGGACCTGACCGGGCGCGACCTGACCGGCGCCAACCTGGTAGGCGCCACTCTCAATCGAGCCACCCTCACCAATGCCATCTTCAACTCCGCCAACTGCAGCGGCACGATCTTTACCAGCGTCAAAGCCGGCGGCGCGCAATTCGTCGGCGCCATCCTCGAGAGCGCGGACTTCAGCAAGGCCGACCTGACCGGCGCGGATTTCTCCGGCGCGAACCTCACCAACGCCAAACTCAGCAGCGCCACCATGACCAATGTTGTCTACAACGAGGCCACCATTTGGCCGGCGGGATTCAATCCCACCTCGGCTGGAGCCAAGATGATCGCGCAGGCCACTCCCACCGCAGCGGCTCAACCCACCGCGACCTCGTCCAGCGGCGGTAGCAGCGGCGGCGTGGACTTGAACAGCAACCTGATCGGCGCGAACTTGAGCGGCCAGAATATCTCCGGCGCGGACTTGAGCGGACGCGACCTGACCGGCGCCGACCTTAGCTACGCCGTCGCCTCCAACGTCAACTTCAACGCCGCCAACCTCCAGAACGTCAAATGCATCGGCACGGACCTGCGCGGCTCCTCCTTCATCGGCGCGATCCTCAACGGCGTCAACTTCAGCAGCGCCAACCTGACCGACGCCAACCTGACCGGCGCTTCCTTCACCGGAGCCACCTACAACGCCACCACCGTTTGGCCGGCCGGCTTCGATCCCGTCGCCGCCGGGTTGACCCTCGTCCCGTAATATTTTCTTTACTCACCAGAGACGGCGCGCGTGAGGCGCGCCGTCTTTTTTTCTTGAATCCCATTCCCCCAACTCCAAAACGAAACTAGTATAATTGTTCTATATGCCCGACCCGTTCCTGCCCCACCGTCCGGTCGTGGCCGTGCACCCCAAAATGCCGGAGGCTCTCAAAGAAGCCAATGCCGTTGTGGACTTCTTCAAAGATCACGGCATGGACGCGTTCAGCGGTTCCCT
The DNA here is from genome assembly GCA_964625215.1 of uncultured Anaerolineaceae bacterium. Classification (GTDB taxonomy): domain Bacteria; phylum Chloroflexota; class Anaerolineae; order Anaerolineales; family Villigracilaceae; genus Denitrolinea. Next base: position 18,117 of record CAZVAX010000064.1, read on the forward strand.
CTACGATGAAGAACTGCGCCGCCGCGTCAAACACGGAGATTTCGATCTGCTCGTCGCGCTCGGAGGCGATGGGACGATGTTGCGGGCCGCGCATCTCTGCGCTCCAGCGCGCATCCCCATCCTCGGAATCAACCTTGGCCGTCTCGGTTTTCTCATCCAGGTCGAGCATAAAGATTACAAGCGGATGCTCAACCACCTGCTCAAAGGCGAAACCTGGATCGAGGATCGCATGATGTTGCGCGTGGAACACCTGCGCGCCGGCGAAAGCAAAAGCGTGGCCTATGCCCTGAACGAAGCCGCCGTCTCACGCGGACAGATCCTTCGTCCCGTGCGACTCTCGGTGAACGTGGACGGGCGCCTGCTCACCACCTACGTCGCGGACGGACTCCTCGCCGCCACCCCCACCGGATCCACGGCCTACGCGCTCGCGGCCGGCGGGCCGATCCTTCCGCCCGAATTGCGGAACATCCTCATCGTCCCGATTGCCGCGCACCTCTCGGTGGATCGCGCCGTCGTCCTCGCAGAGGGCGCGTCGGTCAGCATCCTCATCCAGAACGATAACGTCATCCTCAGCGTGGATGGACAGGAGGCGGTCGGCCTGGCCGAAAACGATCACGTGGATGTGGGCGCCGCCGAGTACGCCGCGCAATTCGTCCGCTTCGGCGACCCCGGTTACTTCTACCGCAACCTCACCGCGCATATGCACCAGAATTCGATCTGAGGACCGAAGACGGAAGACCGAGGACGGAAGACCGATGACTGAAAACTGACAACCGACAACTGATGACTGATGACTGATCACCGATGACTGAACTCACCTGCTACGTTCACCCCAATCGCCCCACTGCCTTGCGCTGTAACAACTGCGAGCGTCCCATCTGCGCTTCGTGCGCGGTTCGCACGCCCACCGGGTATCGCTGCAAAGAATGTGTGCGCGGCCAGCAAAAGAAATTCGACACCGCGCAATGGATTGACTACCCGGCGGGTTTCATCACTGCGGCCGCGCTGGGCTACCTCGCCAGCCTGCTCGTGCGGGTGGTGGGATTCCTGGGATTCTTCGCCTGGTTCCTCATCATTGCCGGCACGCCCACTGCGGGCATCGTCATCGCCGAAGCCTGCCGCTTTATCACGCGCCGGCATCGTTCGCGCCCGCTGTTCCTCACCGTCGCGGCCGGGATGGTGGTTGGCGCGATCCCCACGCTCTTCTCCACCCTGCTGAACTTCGATATCTTCGGCCTGGTCTTCCTCGCCATCTATCTGTTCATCGCCGTGCCTATCGTTTACTCGCGCCTCTCCGGATTCCAATTCTTCCGCTAATGCTCACCGAACTTCGCATCCAAAACTTCGCCATCATAGACCGTCTCAACCTGCGCCTCGGCCCCGGCCTGATCATCCTCACCGGCGAGACCGGCGCGGGCAAGTCCATCATCCTCGACGCCGTCACCATGCTCCTCGGCGGCCGCGCTGACGCGACCTCCATCCGCTCCGAGGCGGACGCGGCCTTCGTCGAGGGGATCTTCGCCCTCCAGGGGTCCGTGAAAGAGGCGGTGAACGGAGTCCTCCAACGCGAGGATCTGATGGACGATCCGAACCACGTGACGTTGACTCGCGAGGTCCGACGCGAGGGCCGCTCCATCGCCCGCCTCAATGGCCGGACCGTCGGGCTGGCCCTGCTTCGAGAGGTGGGATCGGCCCTCGTAGATATCCACGGCCAATCCGAGCATCTCTCCCTCCTCGACCCGCGCGCCCATTTGGGCCTGCTCGACCGCTATGCCGACATCGCCGCGCCCCTCGCCGATTACCGCAAAACTTACCACGCCCTCATTGACCTGCGCCGCGAACTCAACGACCTGCGCGCCGCCCAAGCGGACGCGACGCGCCGCGCCGAAATGCTCACCTTCCAAGTGGAGGAGATCGAAGCCGCGAAACTAAAGAAGGGCGAAGACGAGGAACTGCGAAAAGAGCGCGACCGACTTGCCAACGCCGAGAGTTTGGCGCAGCACGCGCAGGAAGCGATTGCCCTGTTGGACGAATCGACTCCCGACGCCTCCGCCGCATCCGACCTGCTCGGTCAGGCCGTGCAGTCCCTCTTCGCCCTCGCCAAAACCGACCCCTCGCAGACCGAACTCGCCGAGCGCGCCAACCTCCTGCTCGAAAACCTGACCGACCTCACCGCCGAACTGCGCGACTACCTCGAGCAGATCGAGTTCAACCCGAAACGGCTCGACGAAGCCGAGGAGCGTCTCAACCTCATCTTCCAGTTGACGCGCAAATACGGCGGGACGATTGAGTCGGTCAACAAATTCGGCGCGGAGGCGCGGGCGCAACTCGAAAGCCTCACCACCGCCAGCGAGCGCATCGAAGCCTTGTCCGCGCAAGAATCCAAACTGCTCGACAAACTTTCCGCACAAGCCGTCAAGCTTTCGGACAAACGCAAGCAGGCCGCCGAGACCTTGAGTCGCGGCATCGAGACCGAACTCGACGATCTGAAGATGTCCGCCGCGCGTTTCGGCGTGGACTTCCAAGTCAAGCCCGACGCAAACGGCCTGCCCCTCCCCGACGGGACGCGCGCCGCCTTCGACCAGAACGGCTACGACCGCGTCGAATTCCTGGTCGCGCCCAACCCCGGCGAAGGACTCAAACCCCTTGCGCGCATCGCCTCCGGCGGCGAGACCTCGCGTCTCATGCTCGGACTCAAAAACATCCTCGCCCGCGCCGACGAAGTGCCGAGTCTCATCTTCGATGAAATTGATCAGGGCATCGGAGGGCGCGTGGGAATCATCGTCGGCTACAAGCTCTGGCATCTGGCTCGCAACCACCAGGTCTTCTGCGTGACGCACCTCCCGCAACTGGCCGCCTTCGGCGAACAGCACTACCAGGTGCAGAAGGTTATCCAAAAGAATCGCACCCTCACCCGCGTCCAAAAACTCGACGACCAGGCGCGCCTGCTCGAACTCGCCCAAATGCTCGGTCAGGTCGGCGAGGGGACTCTCCAGTCCGCGAATGAGATTTTGCAGACCGCGCGGCAGATGATCAAGGAGAGCAAGAAATAACCTTTCAAAAACGGGGAGATGGAAAATGGAATTCAATAGTAGAATGATGACCAAGTAACATGCGGCACGCGGACGTAGGAGAACCGCGTGGTCAGCCTTCGGATGCAGGGAGCGGTATCCGAAGGCTGATTGATTCTTGTAGGTCGGATTGGCAATCCGACTTACGGTAGTAGTACAATCGCCGTGGGAGGGCGCTATGCCTGCAAAAGAAAAATACATCCTCGCCATTGACCTCGGCACATCCGGTCCCAAAGTCGCGTTGTTCAACTCGCAGGGGGACATGCTCGGAAGCGAATTCGAAGAAACCAAACTCATCCTCCTCCCCGACGGCGGCGCGGAGCAATCTCCCTCCGATTGGTGGGACGCGATTGACGCGGCGGCCAAACGCCTGCTGGCGCGCGGACTCGCCCCGGCGGGGGAGATCGTCGCGATTGCCTCCACCGGTCAGTGGTCCGGCACGGTGGCGGTGGACGTGGACGGGAACGCCATCGGCAACGCGGTCATCTGGATGGATTCGCGCGGCGAGGCGCAGGTCAAAAATCTGGCGGGCGGTCCGCTCATGGTGCAGGGATTCGCCCTCGCCAAGTTGGTCAAGTGGATTCGTCTCACCGGCGGCGCGCCCTCGCAGTCGGGCAAGGATCCCATCGAGCATATTCTCCACCTTAAATATCGCGAACCGGAAACCTACCGCCGCGCCTTCAAGTTTTTGGAGCCGATTGATTACATCGGCCTGCGCCTGAGCGGCGTGTTCGCCGCATCCTATGACTCGATTGCCCTGCACTGGCTGACCGACAACCGCGACATCCACAACGTCCGCTACGACGAGGGACTGCTCCGCATCGCGGGCCTCGACCGCTCGCTCCTGCCGGAACTCAAACCGGCCAACTCCATCCTCGGGCCTTTGCTTCCCACCGTCGCGCGGGCATGGGGATTGCGCGAGGATGTGCAGGTGGTGATCGGCTCGCCCGACATCCACTCCGCGGCCATCGGCGCCGGCGCGGTGCGCGACTTCGAGACGCACGTCTACATCGGGACATCCTCGTGGGTGACGTGTCACGTCCCGTTCAAGAAACTCGACATTGTTCACGCCATCGCCTCGCTCCCCTCCGCGATCCCGGGCCGCTACCTGCTCACCGACGCGCAGGAATGCGCCGGCGTCTGCCTGACTCACCTGCGCGACAACCTCATCTTCCCCGAAGATGGCATGAGCGCGGCCAAGCCCGCCAACGCCTACGAAGTATTTAATCAGGTCGCGGCGCGCGCCCCCGCCGGAAGCGGCAAACTGATCTTCACGCCCTGGCTTTACGGCGAGCGCGCCCCCGTGGAAGATCGCTACGCGCGCGGCGGATTCTTCAACCTGTCGCTGCACACCACGCGCGCGGAGATGGTGCGCGCCGTCTTCGAGGGCGTGGCCTACAACACGCGCTGGCTCTTCCAATACGTGGAGAAGTTCATCGGCCAACGCATCGAGGCGGTGAACATGGTCGGCGGCGGCGCGAAGAGCGACCTCTGGTGCCAGATCCACGCCGACGTGTACGACCGCCCCATCCGACAGATGAAAGACCCGATCGAAGTCAACGTGCGCGGCGCGGCCCTGCTCGGCGCGGCGGCCCTCGGCTTCATCCCCTACGACGAGATCGGCGCGCACGTGCCGGTGGTGAAGACCTACCAACCTCAACCCGAGAATCGCAAAATCTACGATGAACTCTTCCGCGAGTTCACCAACCTCTACGCCGCCAACAGCAAGATTTTGGGTCGGCTGAATCTTGTAAGGTAGAGTAGCCTCCGTCATTGCGAGAGCGGTGTTCTTCCGCTCGAAGCAATCTCCTCTTCACGCGGGGATTGCTTCGTCGGCCTCCGGCCTCCTCGCAATGACGGGTTCGCGAGCATTGGAGCAACATGAACCTCGAAGACCTCCTCTTCCACAACATTGGCCGACTGCCGCCCACGTTGGTGGCGTGGATCGAAAAGCGACTCAAGCGCATCCCCTCCATCAAAAACAAAATTGACAAGGAATACGATGGCATGATGGCCGGACTTGAACCCTCGCTCAAGCCCTACCGCGATTCCTTTCCCGCGTTCACGCGCCTGCCTGAAACCGGCCGCTCCCGCGCCGACATTTTGCGCGACATGGAGTCGTTGCGCGCCCGCGAGGAGGAA
>CAZVAX010000065.1:0-12738 GCA_964625215.1 uncultured Anaerolineaceae bacterium
GCTGTATGAAATCTCGCACAAGAATCCCATCTGGATGAATCCCGAAGACGCGCAACGCCTCGGACTCGACACAGGCGACCTTGCCAAAGTGGAAACCGAGATCGGTCACTTTGTGGATACGGTTTGGGTGACCGAAGGCATCAAGCCTGGCATCATCGCCATCAGCCATCATTTGGGGCGTTGGCGCTTGCAGGAAGATAAAGGCGTGAGCAAAGGTTCATCCAACCTCGTGGAATTGCACGACGACGGCAAAGGCGGCTTCCTCATGCGCGTCATTCATGGCAGCAAAGCCTGGGAATCTTCCGACCCCGACACCAGCCGCATTTGGTGGAGCAACGTTGGCGTGAATCAAAATCTCGCCCACGGCGTCCATCCCGACCCGATCAGCGGCGTCCACTGCTGGCTGCAAAAGGTGTACAAGGTCAGCAAAGCCGAAGCGGGCGAAAAAGCAGGCGACCTGTTCGTGGATACGAACAAGTCCATGCAGGTGTACCGCGAATGGCTTGCCATGACCCGCCCCGCCGATAAAGTCAGTCCCGATGGCAATCGCCGTCCCATGTGGTTGGCGCGTCCGCTCAAACCGACGAAAGAGGCGTACAAATTACCAAAATAGATCCGCGCGCGTAGTTGGCGTTCTCTAACGCCAACGGGCGCGTAAGAGAACGCGCCCTACGCAATGTTGCGCGATTATTTTCTTAAAAACCATGAGCGAGTTTCGCGGGAATAGCGCGGGGTTCATCCCCGCGCGGTGTTCAAGCGAAGAGAAATTCCATCGAAACAGAATCAGCCTCGGGCGAGTCCCGAAGCGAATAGTAGAAAGAGAATAACTCCATGTCAGTCAAATCCACAAAAGCAAAATCCAAACCGAAACAGGAAGAACCCGTCGAAGAGCCCGTCTGGACGTATCGCGGGTATCACCTCAAAACCAGCGAGTTCGTCACAGCGATGGTGCATTTTTTCCGCGCCGAGATTCAACGCGCGAATGTCTGGCGTCAGCGATTGGATACGACGACGAATTGGGCGGTGGTTGCCACCGGCGCGACGTTATCCATCGCGTTCGGGCAAGCGAGCGTCCATCATTCGGTGATCTTGTTGAATACGTTATTGGTGTTGTGGTTTTTGTTCATCGAAGCGCGGCGGTATCGTTACTACGAACTGTGGAGTTATCGTGTGCGCCTGATGGAGACGGACTTTTACGCCGCCATGCTCGTGCCGCCGTTCCACCCCTCGCCGGAGTGGGCTGAGAACTTGGCGGAGAATTTGCTCACGCCCAGTTTTCCGATTTCGATGTTCGAAGCGTTCGGGCGCAGGTTGCGGCGAAATTATTTTTGGATTTTCCTGATTCTTGGGTTGGCATGGGTGGCGAAACTATGGCTCTTTCCGCAGGCGCCCGCGACTACGCAGGAGTTCATTCAACGCGCCGACATTGGACACATTCCGGGCGCGTTGGTGATCGCGGTTGGAATCGCGTTTTTTGTTTTTCTCGCGATCTTCGCTATCGCCACCGTCACCATGACGCGCGCCACGGGCGAGGTGCTTCCGCGCTTCGGCGATGAGACCGCCACCGCCGCGCCCTCCGAACAGGGCAAGCCGAAGAGCCTGCTCTCGCATCTGATCCCCCGCCAGCGCCGCCGCCAATTGTTGGCCCTCATCATCACCGACAAAGCTGAAGCTGTTTCCAACCGCATTCTCACCGATCTCAAGCGCGGCGTGACGGCCATGCAAGGCAAGGGCATGTACACCGGCAAGGATCGTTCCATTCTGATGTGCGCGTTGACGGTAACCGAAGTGCATAATTTGAAGGCCGCGGTAGCAAAAGAAGATCCCAAAGCAGTGGTCATCGTTTCCCCCGCGCAGGAAATTCTCGGTGGCGGGTTCGCCCCGCTCACCGAGAAGTAGATTCGCGAATCAACTCCACCAAACCGCGCAAACCCAACTCGTACGACCGCCAACCGAATCCAACCACCTTCCCCTTGCACACCGCCGAGATCATCGAAACATGGCGGAACTCTTCGCGCGCGTACACATTCGAGAGGTGCGCCTCGATCACCGGAATTTGAATCGCCGAGATCGCGTCGCGCAGCGCCACCGACGTATGCGTGTACCCTCCCGGGTTAAACACCACGCCGTCCATCGTCGTGCGCGCCTCTTGCAACGCGTCGATCAACGCGCCCTCGTGGTTTGATTGCAAACACTTCACCTGCGCGCCCAGCGACGCGCCCAGCTCGATCATCTTTGCGTTGATATCGTCCAGCGTCAGCGCGCCGTAAATCTCCGGCTCACGCGTCCCAAGCAAATTCAAATTCGGCCCGTGCAAAATCAAAATCCTCATTCAGTCCTCCAACACCGACTCCAAGTCATCCACGTACGTCAACTCCACATGCCCAATCTCCGCGGGCAACGCAAACCGGATTGCCTTCGACGACTTTTTCTTGTCCACCCTCATCGTGCGGATAATCTCCTCTCGGGCCAAGTCCTCGGGGATGGCGACCGGCAGCCCCAGACCCGACAGGACCTCCGTCAACGCTTCGACCAACCCCGCGCGGGCCAGCCCAACCCGTTGCGCGTACTTCGCCTCAGCGACCATCCCGATGGCAATGGCCTCTCCGTGTCGCAGTGAAAACTTGCTGACCGACTCCACCGCGTGCCCCACCGTATGCCCCAAATTCAGCGCGGCGCGAAATCCCTTCTCGTACGGATCTTCCTCGATGACGTGGATCTTCACCGCCATCGCCCGCTTCACGATCTGCTCCACGTTCCCCCGCGCCCAATCCAGGCCGCGCTTGCACAGGTCGAAGAGCTCCGGGTCCGAGATGACGCCGTGCTTCACCACCTCCGCCATGCCGGAGATGAACTCCGCCTCCGGAAGGGTGGAGAGAAGCCCGGGGTCGGCCAACACCAGCCGCGGGGGATGGAACGAACCGATGAGATTCTTCCCCTCCGGCAGGTCGAATCCAGTTTTCCCTCCGAGCGAGGCGTCCACCATCGCGAGTAGCGACGTGGGCAGGCCGATCCAGTCGACGCCGCGCATGTAGGTGGACGCGGCAAAGCCAGCCATGTCGCCGATCACGCCGCCGCCCAGCGCGATGACAGCGCTCTTGCGGTCCAGCCCCGCCGACAAAAACTCCCGCCACAGCCGGTTGACCGTCTCCAGATTTTTGTGCGCCTCACCCGCCGGCAGGACGATCACCTTCGGCTCGTAGCCCGCCGCCCCGAGCGAGGTCGTCGCCGCCTCGGCATGAAATGTGGCTACGTTCTCATCCGTAACGATGACCGGATTTTTTACTTCACGCTTGTTACACAAATCGCCAATCTGCGCCACCGACCCAACCAGCGCGTCGTACGCCGCCATCGCGGAGAGGTGGAATCGCCCCAGCAAAACCTGGATCTGCTCCGCGCCCTGTGCGGGCGTCAAGCCATCCACCCGCACTTTCAGCGGAAACGACTCGTAGTGCTCCTGGCGTTTTTCCAACAGGGCCGGGAGTTTTTTCTGCGCGTCGCCCGCTAGCAAGGGACGCGCCTTCGGCTCCTGGTTCACGCGTTCGAGTAGCGTCTCCAGGCTCGCGGTCAACAACACCACGCTCCCATTCTCCTCCGCTACAAGTCGATTCTCCTCGCGCAGCAACGCGCCGCCCCCCAGCGCGATCACGCTCTCGGACCACGACGCCAACGCGCGCAGCGCCGACGATTCGTGATCGCGAAACTCCACCTCGCCCTTGGTCGCCATAATGTCGGGAATGGGCATGTTCGCGCGCATTTCGATCAAGCGGTCGAGGTCCACGAAGGTCAGGTCGAGGTTGGACGCCAGCAGTTTACCGATTGTGGATTTTCCAGTTCCGGGTGGGCCGTAGAGGTAGATGTGGGGCATGATAATTACCAGTGATCAGTTATCAGTGTTCAGTTTCCAGTCGTGAGGCGGAATGGCATTCCGCCTTACTCCCAAAACACATGTGGGGTATTGTCCATCTTCAAATCTTCAAGCGTAGCCTTCCGCAGCGACTCAAAGCGCGGTTTGATCTCGGACATCGAGTCGCCGCCAAGTTTTTCGAGCAGGGCTTCGGCCAGGGTGAAGGCGACCATCGCTTCGAGGATCGGCACGGCGCGCGGGACGGGGCAAAAATCGGAGCGCTCGTATTGGGTGGGCGCGTTCTCGCCGGCGGCGAGGTCAACGGTTTGCTGTGGCGTCAGCGTGGTGGCGATCGGTTTCATCGCGGCGCGAATGACGATGGGCTGACCGTTGGAGATTCCCCCCTCCGTTCCCCCCGCGCGATTTGACCGACGTTCGACTTTCGACTTTTGACGATCCAACTCCATCGCGTCATGGGCCTCCGTCCCCGGCAAACGCGCGTTCGCGAATGCGTCGCCGACCTCAACTCCTTTGATGGCCTGCACGGACATCACCGCCTGCGCGAGTTTGGCTTCGAGGCGTTTGTCCCATTGCATGAAACTGCCCAGGCCAACCGGCACATTCAACGCGACGATCTCCAGCACGCCACCGAGCGTGTTCTTGCCGTGGATGGTCTGCTCGATAGCCGCGCGCATCCCCTCCGCAGATGACTCCACCGGGCAACGCACGTCGGACTCTTCGGCGCGGGCAAAGCGTTCCGCGTAGGGCATGTCACCAAATTCGGCCTGCACATCGCCAATCGAAGCGACGTATCCGCCGACCACAATCCCAAACTGCGCCAGAAAATGTTTGCACACTGCGCCGACCGCCACGCGCATGGTCGTCTCACGGGCCGAAGCGCGCTCGAGGGCCGGACGCAAATCCCTGTAGCCGTATTTCACCGCGCCGGTCAGGTCGGCGTGACCAGGGCGCGGCGCGGTCATCGGCTCGATGGCTTTGCCCTTCCACTTGACATGGTCATCGTTTTGGACGAGCAAAGAGATCGGCGCGCCGGTCGTTTCGCCAGCCATGACTCCGCCGAGGATCTGGGCGGTGTCTTTCTCCAGTTTCATCCGCCCGCCCGAGCCGTAGCCGCGTTGACGCCGCGCCAGTTCCAGGTCAATGATCGAGGCGTCGAGGGTCAGACCGGCGGGTAAGCCGTCAAGGATGGCTGTCAGGGAGGGGCCGTGTGATTCTCCGGCGGTGAGGAAGCGTAAGGGCATAGTTATCAGTTATCAGTGTTCAGTCTATGGCGGCGCGTAGTGAACGTTCTCTAACGTTCACCGAGCGCGGCAAAGAGTGTATCACGCGGCGGGGCATAACCGGTCCACATCTCAAAGGCGAGGGCGGCTTGCTCGATGAGCATACCAAGTCCCGTGGTGGCGGGCAGACTGGCGGCGCGAGCGTCACGGACGAGTTTCGTCTCGCGTGGATTGTAGACCAAATCGTAGATCGCGGCGTGACGAGGAAATGACAGATTTTCGGGCCAGGGCGAGTGGTTGACGTTGGGGGTCATGCCGAGGGGGGTGGCGTTAATGACAAGAATGAAAGATGAAAGATGAAAGATGAATTCTTCGTAATTGGTAATTTGTAATTGGTGACTGGAATATGAGGCGGCAAGTTGATGGGCTTGCTCTTCACGCCGCGCGGCGATGGTGACTTGCCAGCCATCGTTCACGAGAGCGTACACCACTGCGCGCGCAGAACCTCCCGCGCCCAAAACCAATGCGTTTTTTTCTCCGTGTCTCGGTGTCTCCGTGCCTTCGTCATTGCGAGGGTGATCTTCCCGAAGCAATCCTCGCACAGTACGAGGAGATTGCTTCGTCGGGGAGACCGCCCTCCTCGCAACACTTGCACCTGGCGCAAGTGCAGGTGTGACAGATGGGAAGTTTTCTTGTTGGTCAACACTTGCCAGAAATTTTCGCAAGTCCGCCAGGAAGCCCGGCGCGTCGGTGTTGTCGCCGATGAGGTGATCATTCCGAAAATAGATGGTGTTGACCGCGCCGATGGCTTGGGCGGTGGGCGTCAATTCATCCAGTAACGGGATGACATTCTGCTTGTGCGGGATGGTGACGTTCATTCCGTGAATTTCGCCTGAGCGGACGCGGGCGAGCAGGTTCTTCAGTCCAGCCGAGTCGTCGGGGGCGATGGGATACAGCGCGTACTCCCCCTCCAACCCGCACGCATCCAGCGCCGCCGCGTGGATTTTGGGTGAGAGGCTGTGACCGAGAGGATAGCCGATGAGGCCGAGTCGAAAGTCGAAAGTCGAAGGTCGGGGCATGAGGAGAGGGAAGAAGTTAGCGGAGAGTGTCGAGGACTTGGAAAAAGTTGGGGAAGGTTTTCGAGACGCAACCGGGATTCTCGATCGTCACGCCCGGGACGCGCAGGCCGATGAGCGAGAAGGCCATCGCCATGCGGTGATCGTTGTAGGTTTGGACGGTGGCGGGGGTGAATTTCTCGCACGGGTAGATGGTCATCCCATCCTCATGCTCCTCCACGCGGACGCCAAGACGGGTCAGCTCGACGCAGGTGGCGTGGACGCGGTCGGTCTCTTTGAGGCGCGCCGAGGCAATGCCGCGAATGCGCGTGTGCGAGGAGGCGAAGGGCGCGATGGCGGCGAGGGTTTGGGCGGTGTCGGGGAGGTCGCGCAGGTCTACGTCGAGGCCGCGCAGGGGAGAGTGACCAGTGATCAGTAAACAGTGATCAGTTTCTTCAACCATACAGCCCATTTGAGCGAGGACATCCACGAAGGCCACGTCGCCTTGGACGGACTTGCGGGAGATGTTTTCGACGGTCACTGTGCCGCCGCAGATGGCAGGCGCGGCGAAGAAGTAGGAGGCGGCGGAGGCGTCGGATTCAATTGGGTAATTGGTAACTGGTAACTTGTAATTGACAAGAGGGATTGCAAAGGATTCGTAGCCGTGACGTTCGACCTCCACGCCAAAATCGCGCATGACGGAGAGGGTCATGTCCACGTAGGGTTTGGAGTTGAGGTCGGTGGTCAGTTCGATCTGGATGGGAGACTGCGCGTATGGCGCGACCATCAGGAGGGCCGAGAGGAATTGGGAGGAGATGTCGCCGGCAACTTTTGTTTTTCCGCCGGGCAAACCGTTGGCGACAATCCTAATCGGAGGACAAATTTCATAATTCAGAATTCTGAATTCTGAATTATGAAAAGGAACAACATTTGCCCCAAGCTGCGTAAGCGCCTCCACCAAATCCCCAATCGGCCTCTCCCTCATGCGCGGCTCGCCGTCGAGGATGTATTCGCCGTGGCCGAGCGTCAGAAGGGCCGACAAAAATCGGGCGGCGGTGCCCGCATTGCCGATGAAAAGATCCGCCCGCTGCGAGGGGATGAGTCCGCCCAGGCCGGCGACAGTCATGGTGTGGGTCGCTTCGTCCAGTTGCACGTCAAATCCAAGCGTCTGCAGGGCGCGCGCAAAGTAACGCGAGTCGTCGGAGAAGAGCGCATTGGTGAGACGCGTCGCGCCGTTCGCCAGCGAGGCGATCAGGAGGGCGCGATTGGTGAGGGATTTGGAACCGGGGACGGTGACTGTGGCGTGAAGCGGATGTCGGATGGGCTTGATTTCCATGACCGGAGGCTATCCGCTTTTGAACGTATGCGACTTGACTGGCGCGACGCGGCGGCCGATGGCTTCCGCGATGACTTTGATCTGACGTACCATGTTGGCGAAGGCCTCGGGTTTGAGCGATTGCTTGCCGTCGGAACGGGCGTGCGCCGGGTCGGGGTGGACCTCCACGATGATCCCGTCCGCGCCGGCCGCGATGGCGGCGCGCGCCACCGGCGAAACGTAACTCGCCTCGCCCGTGGAATGACTCGGATCGAGGAGGATCGGCAGATGCGTCAGGCCCTTTAGCACAGGCACGGCGTTGATGTCGGTGGTGTTGCGCGTGGCGGTCTCGAAGGTGCGAATGCCGCGCTCGCACAACATCACGCGGCGATTGCCGCCCGCCAAAATATATTCCGCCGACATGAGCAACTCTTCGATGGTGGCGCTCAACCCGCGCTTCAACAGAACGGCGCTACGCGTCTCGCCGACCGCGCGTAGTAGATTGAAGTTTTGCATGTTGCGCGCGCCGATCTGAAGCACATCCACATACTTGACCATCACTTCCAACTGCACCTGCGACATGACCTCCGAAACGATGGGCATGCCGGTCAGTTCGCGCGCCTCGGCCATGTATTCGAGACCCTCCTCGCCAAGTCCCTGAAACGCGTAGGGCGAGGTGCGCGGCTTGTACACGCCGCCGCGCAGGGCATTCGCGCCGGCCTCACGCACGGCTTGCGCGGTCTCCAGCAGTTGCGAGCGCGACTCCACCGAGCACGGCCCGGCAATAATGATCACATCCTCGCCGCCCACGGTAAAGTCGCCGAGCGCAAACGTGGAACCCTTCGGGTTGTATTGGCGGGAAGCCAGTTCATACGGTTGTGACACAGACGCGACGCTCTCCACGCCCGCCATCGAATTGAACAAGTCCAAACTCACCCCATGCCCATCCCCGACCGCGCCGATGACGGTGTGGCCCTCGTTCTCCATGATGTGAGGGGTCAGCCCGTTGGCTTCGACCTGTGCGGACACCTCGGCCACTTGCGCCTTGGTCGCGTCGGGTTTCATAACGATCTTCATGATTCGAACTCCTTGTACGCGGTCGCAGATCAACCGCGGAATGTGATTGAGAATTTGCTGATTTTATCGCGTGTGACGTGTTCTGTGGCGACTACTTCCCCACCAACGACCGATACGCGGACTGCGAACGATTCAGGGCCGACGGAAGAACCGCTTCATCATCCGACCTCAAAGCGGCCTCGACCTTTCGCAACGACTCCTGAAACTGGGCCAGCGCGGCCAACACATTCTCCCGATTCGACTGCAACACGCCCATCATCATCGAAGCCGGCGTCCCCGCCAACCGACTCGTAGACTTGAACCCCGGCCCCACGAACCTCCCCGCCTCCCCCGGCGTAGACAACGCCAGCGCGGACGCAAGCAGGAACGGCAGATGACTTGTGGAAGCCAGCAACCGGTCATGCTCCTCTGCTTCCACGATTACCGGGCGAGCGCCGATGGCCTCAATCAATTGGCGCGCGGCGGAGAGGGCGCGCGAGGTTGTGCGCGGGAGCGGCGCGAGACAAAAGGGCGCGTCTCGAAAAAGGTTCGCTTCAGCGTTGGCGAGGGAGAGATTCTCCTTGCCGCAGATGGGATGTCCGCCGAGGGGATCGAAATAATCGGGCAGGCGCGACATGGCTTCGACCACCTGTTGCTTTGTCGAGCCGAGGTCGAGGACGACGCACGGACGCGAGGTGAGCGCGGGCAACTTTCCGATCAACGAAATAATCTCGAAGATGGGCGCGGCCAGGATGATGAGGTCGGCTTCGGGGAGCAGGGTCGCGGCGTCGCTGGAAGCGCGGTCAACGATGGAGAGGGACAGAGCCAGTTCGAGGGTCGCGGGGTGCGGGTCAATGCCGAGGAGACTGGCGCACTTGCCGCGCAGTCCCATCGCCAGCGATCCGCCCATCAGGCCGAGTCCACAAATCGCGACGGTCGCGTCGGCGAGACGGAAATCGTTGGGCATGTTATTTTCCAACCAGGTCCGGGCGGAGTTTGACCGCCTCGCGCAGGTACACGTGCTTGACCGCCGACTGCGGCAGGTCGGTGTTCCAGTGGAGCAGGACGCGAATGCACAGCGGAAGACTGCCTGCCACCGGAATTTCGCGGGCGCACATCATCGGGACGGCGTCCCAGCCCATTTGCCGCGCCGCCAGCGCGGGGTAGACCGAGGCGATGTCGTCGGTCACGGTGAAGAGCGCCGAGGCGAGGTCGTCGGTTTGCAGGGAGGGGTTGGCGCGCAGGAGGGCGTCGAGCAGATCTTTCGTGGCGGCGAGGACTTCGTCGCGCGAGTCCGATTCGATTGTGGTCGCGCCGCGCAGGCCGCGAGTGGACATGGAATTCTCCTCCGTAGCACGAGATAGGTTCTCGCGCTACAACAAAAAAGCGGAACCGTTATGGTTCCGCTCTGGTGCGCAGGATTTGCTACCAAGCCTAACCACCGGCAATCGCTGGGCGAAGGCCGTAGTAATAATAGGCAATGGTAAGGCGAAGGCTGAACATGTTGGGCGGTATTGTATGCAAAGGCGGGGGATGAGTCAAGTGGCGAACTCACCAGCGAAAGCGCGTGTACGAACCGAGCACGCGCAACATCGGCGCGAGGTTGCGCAGGTCAGACAGGGCCTCCTGCACGCGCGTCTCGTGCGAGGCGCCGAGGAAGTCGAGGTAAAAAAGATAATCCCATGGCGTTCCCACGAGCGGACGCGACTCGATCTTGGTCAGGTCAATTTGGCGATGAGCGAAAAATCCCATCGCGTCGTAGAGCGTCCCTTGGCGATTGGGCAACGTGAAAACGATGGAGGTCTTCGCCGACCCGCTGGGGACGGTCGGTTGCGCGGCGATGGCGAGGAAGCGCGTGTAATTTTGCGGATCGTCTTCGACGCCCTCCTCCAAAATTTCCATCCCGTAAATCTGCGCGGCGCGGCGCGAGGCGATGGCGGCGGTTGTGCGCTCGCCGGCAGTCTTGACCAGCAGGACACTTCCAGCCGTGTCCGCGCCCACCTCGGCTTGGATGTTATTGCGGCGCAGGTAACCGGCGCACTGTCCCAACGCCTGCGGGTGACTGACCGCCTTCACGATCTCGCTCTTCTTCACACCGGGCAGGGCGATCAGGCAATGTCGCACGCGCAGAAGGTGTTCGCCCACAATCGAGAGGTTGTGGCGCATGAGCAAGTCATAGTTTTGGTGAATGCTCCCCGCCACCGAATTCTCGATGGGGATCATGCCATAATCGGATTCGCCCGAAACAACCGAATCGAAAACCGCCTCAAAACTTGGACAGGATATTGCCTGCGCCGCGCCAAAATGTTCGAACACCGCTTGCTGGCTATAAGCGCCGTCCTTGCCTTGGAAGGAAACTTTCATGGGGAACTCCTATTCATGTACACAGGTAAACAGGTAAACACGTACACAGGTATACATGTTCACTGCAAACTGAAAACTGATGACTGATCACTGATGACTGATGACTGCCGCTCCGCCCACGCGACCAACGCCCGAAATCCCGCTTCGACATCCTCCTCCGAGGCGGCGATGCACAATCGAGCGAAGCCCTCCCCCATCGCGCCGAAGGCAGAGCCAGGGACGAGGGCCACGCCCGCCTCGTCGAGCAGACGGGAACAGATTTCGAGCGAGGGCATGTTGAGAGGACGCAGGTCGAGGAAGAAGTAGAACGCGCCCATCGGCGGGATGACGCGTACCTTGTCGCTTTCGAGTTCGTGGGAGAGACGCAGAACCAAATCGCGGCGGCGGGCGTACGCGGCGCGCATGTCCGCGGTTACTTGTTGGATGGCAGGGTCGGTCAGGGCGAAGGCGGCGGCTTTTTGGATGAAGGGCGCGACGCAGGTGATGGAGTTTTGTCCGGCCTTGATGGCGTTATCTATTACGCGCTTCGGGGCGGCGAGGAAGCCCACGCGCCAACCGGTCATCGCGTAAGACTTGGAAAGGCTGTTGACAAGCAGAGTCCGCTCGTGCGCGCCCTCGAAGGCCGCCGCGCAAGTCGGTTTTTCGCCGTAGAACAGACTGCCGTACACCTCATCGCTGACGATCCACAAGTCATGGGCGGCGGCAAAATTTTGTAGCGCCTGCAAATAGTCACGCGTGGGATACGCGCCGGTGGGATTGGAGGGATAGTTGAGAACGATGACGCGCGTCCTGGCGGTCAGGGCTTTTTCCCACGACTCGAACAGTGGGATGAAGCCGTTCTCCGCGGGCGCGGGGGCGCGCACTGCCACGCCGCGCAACATCGTGACCATGTTGGCGTGCGTGGCCCAGGACGGGTCAGGGATGAGGACTTCGTCGCCGGGGTTGAGGATGGATTGCAACCCGACGTAGTAGGCGTGAATTCCGCCGTGCGTGACGAGGATCTCGGAATCGGGGTCGTAGGTCACGCGGTCGTCACGCGTCAGTTTGATGGCCGCGGCCCGCCGGAGGTCCGGCGCGCCGCGAGAGGAGTCGTAGTGGGTCAGGCCGTCGCGCATGGCGCGCGAGGCCGCGTCCAACACCGCGGGCGGAGTCGCGAAGTCGGGGTCGCCCACTTGGAGTCCGATGATACGGCGTCCTGAGGCTTTGAGGGCCAGCACATGATCCGCGAGCGCGACGGTGGCAGACTGGCGGATAAGGTCAAATTGGGAGTTGAGGTCAGCCATTTGAAGGCCGATTGTAATCGCAAATTTGCGGACTTCCGCCTTCATGTTACAATCCCATCGTGACCGAAGAATTCAAAGTTGTCGCCACCAATCGTAAAGCGGGCTTCGAATATTTCCTGCTGGAAAAGTTCGAAGCCGGACTTTCATTGCAAGGCTCGGAGATCAAATCCATTCGGGCCGGGCAGATGAGTTTGGTCGAGTCGTACATTGACGTGGAAGCCGGGCAGGCCTGGCTGCGCGGCGCGCACATCGCGCCCTACGAGCAGGCCAACCGCTTCAACCATGACCCCATGCGGGCGCGCCGACTGCTCTTGCACAAGAAGCAAATTCGTCAATTGTTCAACTCCGTCAAGCAAAAGGGCATGACCATCGTCCCGACGCGCGTCTACCTCAAAGAGGGCCGCGCCAAGATCGAGATCGCCCTGGCGCGCGGCAAGAAGAATTATGACAAGCGCAACGAGATCGCCAAGCGCGACCAGGCGCGGGACGCGGATCGGGCTTCGCGAGTCAGGTAGTCACATAGTCTCATAGTCGCTTGGTCAGGCCATCAGACTATTCGACTATCAGACTATTCGAC
>CAZVAX010000065.1:12838-23278 GCA_964625215.1 uncultured Anaerolineaceae bacterium
ATCAGACTATTCGACTATCAGACTATTCGACCCCCGACAATAAGACAAAAACCATGAACTCAACCATCGGCAGTATCAACAATCTTCCCGAAAAGGAAAAACGCCAGTTGTACGCGCGTGTGATCCCGCGCGCGTTGCTGGAGCGCTTCAAATTGCCGGCGATCGATTCCACCCGCATTCAACATTTCCTCCAATTCAAATTTGCGCCCGGCTCCAGCGACGTGGAGATGTCCCTCTTCCACGATGAGCATTTTCCCGACCCGATCCTCTACGGTCATCTCACCGACACGCTCAACGGGCAAATCCACATCCTGCTCTACATCCTCAACGACCCCGACTCGCCGCGCTTCAACGTGGACCGCATGCCCGACGGCTCGACCACCAAATTCGGCACGCTGCGCCGCAACCTCGAAGCCGAGTCTGCCGCGCGCATGGCCGGTCTCGCGCCGGGGCAGATTCGTCACGGCCTGCGCCTGCTTCCCGCCGCCATGGACTCGTTCGAGAAATTCGTCAAAAACCTCGGCCACGAAATGTACTTCGCCGAGCCGCTCTATTATCACAACGCCATCATCTTCGAGCGTTACGGCTTTTCTTACCAGGAGGGTCGTCGCTTCATGGAGAGAATCCAAACAGGCTTCTCTACGGGCGGCGATCTCCTGCCCAGCCTCGACGGTTCCTCGTTCCGACAGCCTGCCGCGGCAAACAGCATTCGTCTCCGCTCGTGGGCCATCCACGACGGGATTTTGGGCGAACCCTTCACCAATGTGACGATGTACAAACGCGTGGGAAAAATGGCGGGAATCAACACCGCGCCGGATGTCGCGTGGTAGTGCAAAATTAATTTTGCATTACCGATAAACCTCCGGGCGCCTGTCTTGCAAAATGGGGATCTTACGCCTCGCCTCCTCGACCCGGGCCGGATCCACCTCCACCGTAATTAATTCCTCCCCCTCGCCTGCTTCTGCCAATACCTCGCCCCACGGGTCCACCGCCATCGAGTGACCGAAATACTCGTTCGCGGGGTCGTGTCCCACGCGGTTGACCGCCAGCATGAAGATCTGATTCTCGATAGCGCGCGCCCGCGCCAGCGTCTGCCAATGACTCAGACGCGGCTTCGGCCACTCGGCGGGCAGGAAAACCATCTCCGCTCCGGCCAACGCGTAACCGCGAAACAACTCGGGGAAGCGCAAGTCGTAGCAGATCGCCAGTCCCGCGCGGCCCGAGGGGAGGTCAACGAGAACGGGTTTGTCGCCCGCGGTCAAGTGGATGTGTTCGTCCATCAGGCGGAAGAGATGGATTTTAGAATAGTCCGCCAGCAGAGTCCCCTCGGGGGAGAAGACGGTCAGCGTGTTGCCGAATTTATTTTCGCCGAGCAGGGAAAGCGTGGAGCCGAGGATGCGCATCCCTACGCGGGCCGCCAGCGCGGAGAGGTCAGCGAACAGGCCGGAGGTCAGGTTGGACGCGTAGTTCGAGGCGTGAGTCAAATCGTAGCCGGTGGACCAGAGTTCGGGGAAGAGGATCAGGTCCGAGCCGCGTCGCTTCGCTTCCTCCGTCATGCGCGTCACCGTCTCGAAGTTCGCGGTGGGATTGGCGAATTGCACGTCCATTTGGCCGAGGGAAATTTTGAGGGTCATGTTTCCATTATAATCAGTCAGAAACCAGGTTTCTCAGAGAAACCTGGTTTCTGACACAAGGAGAACAACATGACTCAAATTGGATTTATCGGCCTCGGTATTATGGGACGCGGCATGACGCACAATTTATTAAAAGCCGGTCACGATGTGACGGTGTGGAACCGCAGCGCGGCGCGCATGGACGAGTTCGCGGCGGCGGGCGCGAAAACAGCGACATCCCCCGCGGAGCTGGCCGCGCGGTGCGACGCGATTCTGATTTGTGTCAGCGACACGCCGGATGTGGAACAAGTTTTATTTGGCGAGAACGGCGTGAGCGCGGGAATCAAATCGGGCGCGCTGGTGGTGGATCACAGCACGATCAGCCCGCAGAAAACGGTCGAGATGGCGAAGCGGCTAAACGCGCAGGGCGTGGCCTACCTCGACGCCCCCGTCAGCGGCGGGAGCGAGGGCGCGAAAAACGGGACGCTCTCGATCATGGTCGGCGGCGAGACGAAGGACTTCGAACGCGCCCTGCCCATCCTGCAAGCCTATGGCAAGACCATCACGCACGTCGGCGCGCAGGGCGCGGGGCAGATGGCGAAACTGGTGAACCAGATTTTGGTGGTGGTCAATCAACTCGCGGCCAGCGAAGCGCTTCTCTTCGCGCAGGCGGGCGGACTCGATCTTGCCAAGACGATTGACGCGGTGAAAGGCGGCGCAGCCGGTTCGTGGATGTTGGCCCACCGCGGCCCGCAAATGATCGTGCGCGACTTCCGCCCCGGCTTCACGATTGACTTGCAACAGAAAGATTTGCGTCTCGTGCTGGAAGCGGCGGACGCGATGGGAATCCCCTTGCTCGCCACCAGCATGGTCTTTCAAATGTACCGCACGTTGCAGGCACAGGGTCTCGGCGGGGACGGGAATCACGGCTTGGTGAAAGCGCTCGAAAAGATGATGAACGTGGAATTGGGCAAAACGAAATAATGGAATTTCAGTAAATTACGGTTTTGTGAAAATGCCGCTGGATGCCGTCATTGCGAGCGTCCGTTGCGAAGCAATCCCCTTTGTTGCTGGGAGACTGCTTCGTTGGGGAAAGCGTCCTCCTTGCAGTGACGGAGGAATCTGCGCTTTTCTGAAATTGTTTTTAAGCAAGGGAATCAAAAAGACGCCGGTTGGCGTCTTTTCAATCAGGTAGCGGGGGCAGGACTCGAACCTGCGACCTCCGGGTTATGAGCCCGACGAGCTGCCACTGCTCTACCCCGCATCGGTTACCAAAGCGCGCAGAGTTTACCAGACATCAACATTCAAGTCAAGCAAGAAATCCAAAAATCGAACAATGAAATAATATTGCAGTTTTTTGCCAGTACCTACGTCGGGTGAGTATTTGTTAAAGAA
This sequence comes from uncultured Anaerolineaceae bacterium, assembly GCA_964625215.1. Lineage (GTDB taxonomy): Bacteria > Chloroflexota > Anaerolineae > Anaerolineales > Villigracilaceae > Denitrolinea. The sequence goes on from CAZVAX010000065.1 coordinate 15,847, forward strand.
TTGGTGTATAATGCGATTGAATGTTAAAGGCAGTCGGTCTCCCAAAAATCCCTTTTTGTTTTGATATTATTCCAACCAATGAAAGACGCTAAAATCCTTGTCATTGAAGGCAGACATACAGAAATCCCTTCTTTTGCGACAGACCTGCAGAAGAAGGGATTTGAAGTCGTACTTGCCCAAAGCGGCGGAGAAGCCACCAAGCGACTCGAAAAAACCGCGCCGCATCTCGCCGTAATCAACGCCGCGTCGCTGCGTTCGAGCGGCGTGCGCATTTGCCAATCGTTGCGCGAGAAAGATTCCAAACTTCCGCTGATCCTCATCGTCAGCGAGGATGTGGAAGTGGACAAGTCCGTGGCCGACGCGATCTTGTCGCTTCCATTCACTGTGCAAAAACTCGCCAATCGTATCAAGCCGTTGTTGCCAAGCGACGGAAAGAACGTGGTTCACGTCGGCCCGATCCGCCTCGATCTCGAACATCGCCGCGTGAAGTGCCTGAACAAGAACACCAAACTCACGCCGCGCCTCATCCGCCTGCTTCGCATCCTGCTCGACAATCACGGCGAAGTGGTGGAACGCGAGTCGCTTTTCAAACGCGTGTGGGAAACCAACTACACCGGCGACACGCGCACCCTCGACGTTCACATCTCCTGGCTGCGCGGCGCGCTCGAAATAGATCCCAACAACCCCCGCTTCCTCAAAACCATCCGCGGCGTCGGCTACCGGCTAGACGTTTAGCGTCATCTGAAATTGCCGACCGTCAACGGTCACCCATCGGACGCAGGCCCCGCGTCCGATTTTTATTTTTAACTCGGCCGGAATCTCCCCGCGTCGCGCGGGACGATGGGCCTGCGCGGCGCTGACGAAGGTTTTCCCGTCCCAGGCGGGATCCACTTCCCAGTAATCAAGTTTCGCCGTGTTCGCGAGAGAAATCGAATTTGTGGAACGTTGAACGTTGAGCGTTGAGTGTTTCAAGGGGAATGGATGCGCTGAATCATGTTCCAGCGTGAATGGAATCTCCGTGTCCAGCAACCGACCGCGCGTCGTGTGAACGGCGCGGAAGGTTTCATCGGCCGCGATGAATTTCCGTCCGTGGCGCGCGGCGATGAGGGGAGTCGTGCCGGAGCCGCAGAAGAAGTCCGCTACGAGGTCGCCGGGGTTGGAGGAGGCCAGGATGACGCGCTCCAGCAGGGCTTCGGGCTTCTGGGTGGGATAACCCGTCCGTTCGTTGTGCAGGCGCGCCACCACGGGAAAGTACCACCAATCTTCCGGCACTTTGCCGCGCGCCAAATCGGGGACTTTGCCAAAACCGGCTTTGCGCGAGGAGGCAAAGGTCTTCACCGTGGACGGATCGTAGGCCTGGCGCACGGCGTCGGCGTTGAAGGTGTAGCCCGCGCCTTTGACGTAGGCGAGGATGGTGTCGTGTTTGCGGTTGAAAGCCGAGCGGATGGGCGAGGGGCCGTGATAGGTCCAGATAATCTGGTTGAGGAGATTTTCGGGGCCAAAGAGTTCGTCGAGAATCAGGCGGGCGTAGGAATCGGCGTGCCAGTCGAGGTGCAGGTACAGAGTCCCGTTGGAGGCGAGCAGGCGGTACATCAATGAGAGGCGGTCGTAGAGAAACTGGAGGTAATCGTCGAGACTCTTCCAATGATCGTGATAGCCCTCGGCCAATTGCCACTCGTCTGGTTTGCGCGAGTCCTCGCCGCGACCGATGCGGGCTGAAAATTTTCGGTTGGTGAAAAAAGGCGGGTCGGCGTAAATGAGGTCGATGCGCCCCTCGTATTCCGGCAGGAGGGCCGACATGACAGAGAGATTGTCCCCCAGGATGAGGCGACCCTCCGGTTGGGCCGACGGGTAGCCGCGTCCCCGAGGATAAACGATGGTATCGAGAATCAGGTTCGAGGGCGCGGGAAGCGTCCGCTGTTTGCCGGGCCAGGTCAGCGTGGGCATGGTCTAATAGTGGATATTGACCGCGGTGCCGAGTTCGCCGCCGAAAGAGATTTTGGTGGCAATGTCGTTGACGGTGTGCGACGGGCGCGCCCAACGGAAGATCCATTTGGCTTCGGGCGTGCGCATGTTGACGCAGCCATGACTCATCGGCGCGCCAAAATTTTCGTGCCAATAGGTGCCGTGGAAGGCGTGACCGGCGTCTGTGAAAAAGCAAGAATAGGGCACGCCGGGCAGGATGTAATTGTCCACATCGGCGGTGTTGAACACTTCGCCTTGCTTGCTGAGGCCGAAGTAACTGTAGCCCATGTGCTTGGCTGGGACTTTCCATTCGATGTTGAAGTTGCCCACCGGCGTATTGAAATCTTTTGCGGGGATGCCCGAAGAGATGGTGGTGCGGAATACGGGTTGGTTGTATTCGTAGGCCGTCAGCCTTTGGGCGGTGAGATTCACCTCGATACGCTTTTGTTCCTTTGGAACATCGGGAGAGAGCGGACTCAAATCCTCGGCGGGGATGGGACGCAGGTGAATGGCCGGGACGAAATACGGAACGTTGGAATCGAGTTCGTCGAAGATGCGATACCAGGGCGTACCGTCGGGACCGGTCTCCACGGCGTCGGCCCAATGGACGGAGCCGTAACACATGGTGTGACTGCCGGGCTGGTCAATCCGCTCCCAGCCGCGCGCCTTCGAGTTGCGATAGGGTGTGGTGTAGGGCACGGTGACTTCCATCATCTGGCGCGTCCCCTCGGCGATAAAGTCCAGCGGTTTGTTGTAGATGATCTTGACTTTTTGGACGCGCCCGCGATGGAGGTACCCGCCCCAGACGCGATACCAAACGGGGTTGTGCTTCGGTTCGCCGTCCACGCCCTTCGCTTCGCCGTAGATGTGCAGCAATTCGTCGCGCACCCAGCGCGAGACGATGGGACTCTCATCAGTCGGTTCGCGGCGGACCACGATCTCATCGGTGGCGATGCGCAGAAGCGGCACATCGTCGAAGCCGGCCGGGGTGGAGAGAAGAGGCGAAAAGGCCAGCGCGCCCAGCGAGAGCGCGCCGAGTTTGAGGAAATCGCGGCGGTTGGTCATGCCGAAAATTGTACCCGACTTTGAGTGAGGAGTTGAAAGTTGATTCTTGTGAGAACGCCTAATTTCTTGGACCAGCCACAGAGCGCACAGAGAATTTTGAGATTTCTCTCCGCGAACCCTGTGGTCTCTGTGGCAGATAAACGCAACCGCCCTCCGTTGGACGAAGGGCGGCGGATGGATATTCAATTGTCAGATCAGGTTTCCTGCGCGACGGGAATCATGTCTTTGAGCAGGATTTCAAGGGCCATGGTGTGGCTGCAACGCTTGTGGGTGATAAAGAACTCGCAATCGCAATGGAACGCTCCATTATCGAAACTGACGTTATGTTCGTTGTTGGTTCCATGGAAGGTCACGTCAAACTTGTTGAAGCGAAAGCGCTGGCGATCTTCGGCGTAGCGTTTTGCTTTGTCCAATTTTCCGATCATTCCGTAGTCCATACTTTATCTCCTTTTAAGTTTTGAGAAAACAAAAAGGCACGCGGATATGCGCGTGCCTTTTAGGATGCAGGGTCGTTGAAAAAATTCAGAACTCGCATAGGATTGTTTACCTTTCCGACAGTATAGTCAAAACCAGAGTCAAAGTCAACGGCCAAAAGTACGGTCTACCCGCATTGATTGGGAATTGTAGGGTAAACGCTAATCAGCGAGAGCCTTCGCCGGCGCCGGCTCCATCCCATCGTATATGAGCAATTGCGGCCACTTCCACACAATCAGCCCCATGCCGAGAATGCAGCCGATCCCGCCGCTGACGATGGCAAACGGCACGCCCAATAACGACGCGACCAGGCCCGCTTCCACCTCGCCCAATTGCGGCCCGCCCGAAAAGAAGATCTGATTGATGCTCGTCATGCGCCCGCGAATATGGTCGGGCGTTTGGATGTTGCGAATTGTATTACGGATGACCGTGCTGACCGCGTCCCCCGCGCCGACGAGGAACAAGGCGATCATCGCGGCGACAAAGGAGCGGCTGAGGCCGAACCAAATCGTGGCGGCCCCAAAGAGCGTCACCGACGCGAGGAACATCGGCCCTTGCTTCTTCAACTCGCGCGCCTGCGAAACAATGATTCCCGCCGTCACCGAGCCAATCGCCTCCGCGGAGGTCAACCAGGCATAGCCGCTCTTGCCCACGTTTAAAATGTCACGCGCCACGATGGGAAGCATGGTGTTGGCCGAGGCGAAGAAGGTGGCGATGAAGTCCATCAGCATGGTGGAGAGGATCAATGGTTGCGAGAAGATGAAGCGCACGCCCTCTTTGATGGAGTCGAAACTCACGCCCCCGGCCTTTTTCACATCCTGCTCCACCGGTCCCATCAGCCAGAGGGCGAGCAACACCGCCAGGAAGGAAACGGCGTTGAAGAGGTACGCGTATCCCTGTCCGGTTTCGGGAATGAGACCGAACAACAGCGGCCCGAGGATGGCTCCCGCGTTGAAGGCAATGGTACTCAGGCTGAAGGCGGAGGGAAGGTGCTCGCGCGCAACCAGATTCGGCACAAGGGACTGTCGCGCCGGGAGGTCAAAGGCCATGGCCGCGGCTTGGAGGGCGGTCAGCAGGTAAATGTTCCAGACTGTGATGCGACCCGTGAAGGTCAGGAAGGCAAGGAAGAGGGCCTGTAAGATCAGGAGCGACTGGGTGATGAATAACACGCGGCGGCGATTGAAATTGTCGGCCACCGCGCCGCCCACCACGGAGAGAAATACCACCGGCAGGATGCGCGCCAAACCGATTCCGCCCAATGCGAGCGGGTCCGGTTCGCCAGTCAAATCGCGGATGTGCCAATGGATGGCCGCGATCTGCATGTGCGAACCGGCGATCGAGATGAGCAGACCGAGCCACATGTAGAGGTATTTGCGATGTTTGAGGGCGGGAGGGATATGCATTCAGTAATCAGTGATCAGTTATCAGTGATCAGGTTCCCCAGTCACGGAGATAGAGAAAATCGTAGCCGATGGTGCGGTTGCTGATCTTGGCGATGATGGGCATCATGCGTTTGAACTGGAAGCGGCGCATGCGGGCAACGACTTTGTCCACAAAAGATTTGCCGAATCCGGCTTCGATACATTCTTCGGGCAGATAACGCTGATCAACCAAGAGGTAGAGCAACTGGTCAACCTGCTCGTAGGTGAAGCCGAGTTCGCTTTCGTCGGTTTGACCAGCCCACAAATCGGCAGAGGGAGGTTTGTCAATGATCGGCGCGGGGATGTTCATGGCACGCGAGAGTTGGCGGACTTGTGTTTTGTACAGGTCGCCGATGGGATTAATCGCCGCGGCCATGTCGCCCCACATGGTGGTGTAGCCGAGCAGGATCTCGGTCTTGTTGCTGGTGCCAACCACTAGTCCCTTGAAATCTTCGGAACGGTCGTACAGAACGATCATGCGGGCGCGCGCCATGATGTTGCCTTTGCGCGTCTTGGACATGTCGGGGTCGAGATTGATCAACGGCTCGACCATGTCGGTGATCTCGATCGTCTCGCTCTGGACTTTGAGCTGGTCAATCAACAATTGGGCATGTTCCAGCGAATCGGGCGAGGAAGCCTTGTAGGGCATTCGCACGGCCAGGACGTTCTCGGGTCCGAGGGCTTCGGCGGCGAGGGCGCAGGAGAGGGCGGAGTCGATTCCACCGGAGAGTCCGACGACGGCGCGGGTGAATCCAACGCGGGTGATTTCGGAACGGATGAAGCCTGTCAGGATTTGGCGGGCGAGGGCGGGGTTGATGGTGAGGTCAGTCATTGTGACCCTTCCAGCCGCCCTCGCGGGAGGAGATGATGCGTCCGAGTTCGCGGTGGGCGAGACCTGTCCGCTCGTCGCGCAGGAGGGGCAGACGCGCCCGGGTCCGCCTCAGCAGACCCAAGTCGAGGGAGGAAGCGACGAGGGCTTCGGTCTGGTAGGGGGCTTGAGTCACCAATTCGCCGCGCGGGTCGAAGACCGTCGAGCCGCCCCAGAAGTTGAGTCCGTCTTCGTAGCCGACGCGGTTGGAGTGCGCGACGAAGGTGGTGAAGAGACTGGCGTAGGATTTATTAACGCGTTCCACCCAGCGGGCGGACTCGAGTTTTTCGTGGTCGTTCAGGCCGCGGCCAGGGGAGGCCGAGGAGAAGAGCAGAATGTCAGCGCCGTCAAGCCAGAGCAGATACGGAGGCGAGGCGTGCCAGAAGTCTTCGCAGATGAGCAGACCGACGCGGCCGAACTTGGTGTCGAAGGCCTGAATGGAGTCGCCCCAGGCGAAGAAGCGACCTTCGTCGAAGAGACCGTAGGTGGGCAGGTAGACTTTGTGGTGGACGTGGAGGACGCGCCCGCCCGAAAGGTAGGCCGAGGCGATGTAGAAGCGGTGACGGGAGTCTTCATCCACGAAGCCGACGACGAGGTCGAGGTCTTTGCTGGCTTTGAGCAGATGTTTGAAGACGGGATCATCGTCGGTGGGATGATGCGCCACGGTCGGGACGATGTCCTGCAAGACGTAGCCCGTGAGGGAGAGTTCGGGGAAGACGAGCAGGTCGGCGTTTTGGGACTTGGCTTGCTTGATGAAGTCGAGGTGCTTCTCGAGGTTGGACTGCACGTCCCCCAGTTTGGTGGAAATCTGCGCGAGAGCGAGATTGAGTTTCATCGAGGGAATCTTACCACTAAAAATCAGACCGCAAAGGTCTGAAAGCCTCTGCGGTCTGGATTTGGCACAAGTGAATGTCAACTCTGTTCCGCCTTGCCAAACAGTCCACGCTGATCGAACCACGGCTTGAGTATCAAGTACGCGCCGAGGACGATCAGCAGGAGCGCGCCGCCAAAGTCGAACTTGAAGATCATCTGGGCAAGGCCGCCGACCAGGGCAAGGATGCCGAGGAAGGTGGTGAAGCCGCTCATCTTCAGGCCGTTGAAGTAGCGCGCCGCGTTCAGGCCGAGAAAGATCAGGCCGATGCCAACGTCCCATATGCCATCGGGCAGGTTGACATTCTTCAGTAGGAATTGGCCGCCGAGCATGATGAGGAAGAGTCCCCAGAAGGCGGTTTCGAGGCGTTTGTTGAGCGCAGCCTTTTCGGGGTCAACGACGGGGGTGGGTTTGGAAGTTTGTTCGTTCATTTTGGATTCTCCTTGTTTGTTTTCTCGTGTCTATCTACGCAACGGAAGTAAAAAAGATACACAGAAATTGTACGGCTATCGTCCCTCAAGTTCAACAAGGAGAAATATCGAACCGTAAACGAAAGACTTCCGAAATCTCGGGGACTTCGGGAGCCTTTTTCAGCGGAGAGGGAGGGATTCGAATACCACCCCCAAATGGGGGCGCGCTCGGTGGGAATAAAAAAATCCAGCCATAAGGCTGGATTTTAGCGGAGAGGGAGGGATTCGAACCCTCGGTGGACCGAAGCCCACAACGGTTTTCGAGACCGTCCCATTCAACCACTCTGGCACCTCTCCA